>JASGEG010000283.1:0-10221 GCA_047606605.1 Rhizobium sp. | reverse complement strand
CGCCTAGAACCTTTCCGCTTTTCTTCGAATCGCGAAAACGCTCTATATTTTTCGTTTCCTTGCGCATTCCGGACGGAAAACCGCTGCGCACTTTTCCTGGAAATGCTCTAACCCTTTCGCGCTCTTGCCTTCGGCGTCGAGTTCGGCCAAAACCGCGCCATGATCTCGATTTCCGACCTTTCCGCCCGCATTGCCGGCCGCCTCCTCATCGATAATGCCAGCGTGACGCTTCCGGCGGGCACGAAGGCTGGCCTCGTCGGCAAGAACGGCGCCGGCAAATCGACGCTGTTCAGGGTGATCACCGGCGACCTCGCCGCCGAAAGCGGCTCCGTCTCGATCCCGCGCAACGCCCGCATCGGCCAGGTGGCACAGGAAGCGCCGGGCACGGAAGAGCCGCTGATCGAGATCGTGCTGAAGGCCGACAAGGAGCGCACCGCCCTGCTCGCGGAAGCCGAAACGGCAACCGACCCGCACCGCATTGCCGACATCCAGACGCGGCTCGCCGATATCGGCGCCCATTCCGCCGAAGCGCGCGCTGCTAGCATCCTGGCCGGCCTTGGCTTCGACCATGAGGCGCAGCACCGCCCGGCCTCCTCCTTTTCCGGCGGCTGGCGCATGCGCGTGGCGCTAGCGGCCGTGCTGTTCTCCGAGCCGGACCTGCTGCTGCTCGACGAGCCCACAAACTATCTCGACCTCGAAGGCACGCTCTGGCTCGAGGATTACATCCGCCGTTATCCGCACACGGTCATCATCATCTCGCATGACCGCGACCTCCTGAACACGGCCGTCAACTCCATCGTCCATCTCGACCAGAAGAAGCTCACCTTCTATCGCGGTTCCTACGACCAGTTCGAGCGGCAGAAGGCCGAGGCCGACGAGTTGCAGATGAAGGCCAAGGCGAAGAACGACGCGGCGCGCAAGCACCTGCAGAGCTTCATCGACCGCTTCAAGGCCAAGGCCTCGAAGGCGCGGCAGGCGCAATCGCGCATCAAGGCGCTGGAGCGGATGGGCACGGTCGCCTCCGTCATCGAAGATCATGTGATGGGCTTCAGTTTTCCGGAGCCGGAAAAGCAGGCGGCCTCGCCGATCATCGCCGTCACCGGCGGCGCGGTCGGCTACGAGCCCGGCAAGCCGATCCTCAAGCGGCTCAACCTGCGCATCGACGCCGACGACCGCATCGCGCTGCTCGGCTCGAACGGCAACGGCAAGTCCACCTTCGCGAAGTTCGTCTCCGGCCGTCTCGATGCCGAAAGCGGCGAGGTGAAGCTGGCGCCGAACCTGAAGATCGGCTTCTTCGCGCAGCACCAGCTCGACGATCTCATCCCCAACCAGACGGCCGTCGAGCATGTGCGCCGCCGCATGCCCGAGACGCCGGAGGCGAAGGTGCGCGCCCGCGTCGCGCAGATGGGCCTGGCGACGGAGAAGATGGACACACAGGTCAAGGATCTCTCCGGCGGCGAGAAGGCGCGGCTGCTGATGGGTCTTGCCGCCTTCGACGCGCCGAACCTGCTGATCCTCGACGAACCGACCAACCATCTCGACATCGACAGCCGCAATGCGCTGATCCAGGCGCTGAACGACTATTCCGGCGCCGTCATCCTGATCTCGCACGACCGCCATCTGATCGAGGCGACGGTCGACCGGCTGTGGCTGGTGCGCGACGGCACCGTCGCCGCCTTTGACGGCGATCTCGAGGAGTATCGCAGTCTCGTCATCGCCAGCCCGAAGCCCCGCGACGACAAGGCAAAGGCCAATGGCGACGATTCCGTCTCCAAGGCGGATCAGCGTAAGCTCGCCGCCAATCGCCGCGCCTCGCTGGCGCCGCTCAAGAAAAAGATCAACGAAATCGAATCCTTGACCGCCAAGCTGGAGAAACTGATTCAGGCGCTTGATGTGGAACTTGCGGACCCGGCCCTTTATGAAAAGGCGCCCGCGAAGGCTGCGGAGAAGGCCAAGCAGCGCTCGGACGCGGCGGACAAGCTCAATGCCGCCGAGGAACAATGGCTGGAGCTTTCCTCGGAATATGAAAGCGCGATGGCCGGTTAGCTCGCGTGGAGTGCGTGCGCCAATCATAACCGAACATTAACCATAATCGGAAAAAATACGCTCAACATTCAATACCCTATGTCGAGCGCATCCCATGACTTTCCGTCTTCTGCTGGCCGGTCTTGCCGTGTCGTTGTCCCTGGCCGGCTGTGCCAGCAAGCCGGGAAACGACACGTCGCTGAAGACCAGCTTTGCCGCCGAGCAGCCGCAGCGCAAGCCGCTGAAAGCCAATGATCCGGTCGAGATGGAACCCAGCAAGTGGATGGTCGCCGACCTCGAAACGAGGCAGGCAATCGACGCAAGCGGTCCGCATAGCCTGGCCGGCCGTACCCTGGAAGTCGCCTCGCTGCGGGATATCCGGCTCGCCGACAAGGAAGTCATCCTGACCTTCGACGACGGCCCGGCGCCGGGCAAGACGGAACGCATTCTCGCGACGCTCGACAAATTCGGCGTCAAGGCGACCTTCATGATGGTCGGCGAGATGGCGCAAGCGCATCCGGCCACCGCCCGCGAGGTCTTTGCGCATGGCGACACGATCGGCAGCCATACCTTCCGCCATCCCGATCTCGACAAGATGAGCTTCGACATGGCCATGGCCGAGATCATGCGCGGCAAGAATGCCGTCGCCAAGGTCATCGGCACGGAGGTTCCCTTCTTCCGCTTTCCTTACCTCGCCGATTCCAGGCGCCTGCGGAGCGCCGTCGCCGCGCGCGAACTGATCGTCATGGACGTCGATATCGACAGCAAGGATTATTTCAGCGCCACGCCCGCCGCCGTCGCGACTCGCACCATGAACGATCTGCGCAAGCGCGGCCGCGGCATCATCCTGATGCACGACATCCATCAGCGCACCGCCGCCATGCTGCCCACACTCCTGGCCCGCATGGAGAAGGAAGGCTACAAGGTCGTGACGCTGAAATACAAGACCACCACACCCGCACCCGCCACCAATCTGGTCGCGCAGGCCGACACCAAGATGGTGCGTTAAAGCCACAAGGCCGCATAACGGACATATTCGCGGGAGCATGGTTGCGTCCGCGACTATATTTTGATTTGTTTATATGCGATTCACATCATCAATAGCATACCGGGCTCCCATGCATCTTCATCTTGAACGCGACGACGATCCACTCACCCTGCAATTCGTCGCCAAGAAGGATGCCCAATCCGAACGGCTCCTGATGACGCCCGAATTCGAGGCGGACCAGGCCGCCATCAAAGAGATGATCGAACGCGAGGACCGGCTCATCCAGACGGTGCAGCGCGGCAAATGGCTGTTCGATTTCCATCGCAGCGCCGATCATCCGCTCGGCAGGTGGTATCGCCTGCCCGCCGACCTCGCTCCCCTGCCCGGCGCGCCCTGGGAGCCGATCTTCGATCTCGACGCCTTCTGCGCCTCGGAAGACAGGCTGTGGCTTTGGCGTGGCGCGATCACCTGCCCCTGGGAGCCGACCCGCGTGCTGATCTGCCTTTCCGACGGCGGCTCCGATCTCACACGCCTCCTCGAATTCGATTGCGAGGCCAAGCGCATCGTCAAGGGCGGTTTCGACACGCCGCCGGTGCGATGCCACGCAACCTGGCTCAGCCGCGACGAGATCGCCTATTTCGGCTCGATCGACCGCCTGTCGTCGACGCGTTCCGGCTGGCCGCGCGTCGGCCGCCGGCTGAAGCGCGGCGAAATGCCGGCAAGGGCGCCGCTGCTCTATGCCACCGCCGATACCGACGTCTATGGGTCCTGCGAGGTCTTCGATCCGGTGCTTGCCGGCATCGCCAGAAAGGGCACGGCCAAGCCGATCCGCCTCTTCATCACCGGCCACGAGATCGGCAGTTGCAGCGTCTTCGTCAAGGATCGGGATTTCTCGCTGCGCAGAATCGATCTGCCGAAAGAGATCGACGTCCAGCTCAATTATTCCTATTGCCTTTGGCTCGCCAAGACCGACGAGCGCATCGCCGCCGGCAGCCTGGCGCTGCAACCGCTGCCGCGGGAGCCGGGTGACATCAGCAGCGAAGCGACGCGCATCCTGTTCTCGCCCGGTGAAGGGCAATCCGTATCGCAATTCCTGCTGATGCGCGAATGGTGCGTCTTCGTCGTGTCCGACACCATGCTGCCGCGCCTGTTCGTCCTCGACCTCACCAAGGCGGATGCGGAGATTCAGGAGATCGCGCTGCCGGCGGATATCCAGACGCTGAGCGTGCAATCGCTTCATTCCGACCTGCATCTCGGCGACGACACGTTGCAGGTCTACGGCGACGGCTTCCTGCAGCCGCCCTCCTGCTATCGTCTGGACCTCGGCAATCGCCGCAAGCCGCTGGCGCTCGAACACGTCGCCAGCTCGCCCGCCTATTTCGACAGCGACGGCATGCGGTCCGAACTGCTGGAGGCCACCTCCGAGGACGGCACCAAGGTACCGTATCGTCTCGTCTTGCCGAAGAGCTGGACCGAAGGTGAATTGCCAGTGCTGATGTATGGCTATGGCGGCTTCGACGTCTCGCTCAGCCCGCATTATTCCGGCGTCGTCGGCCGCTGGCTCGAACAGGGCGGTGCCTATGTGCAGGCCTATATTCGCGGCGGCGGCGAGCTCGGACCGAACTGGCACCGCGCCGCCAAGGGCCATGGCCGTCACAAGGCCTTCGCCGATTTTGCCGCCGTCGCCCGCGATCTCGTCGCGCGCGGCTATACCAAGCCGTCGCGCATCGCCGCCAATGGCGGCAGCAATGGCGGGCTTCTGACCGGCGTCATGCTGACGCGCTATCCTGAGGATTTCGGCGCGATCTGGTGCCAGGTGCCGGTGCTCGACATGACCCGCTTCCACGTCTTTCCCGCCGGCCGGGCCTGGATCGACGAATATGGCGATCCGGACGATCCGGCGGACCGCAACTACCTGCTCTCCTACTCGCCGCTGCACAATCTCAAGCCGGCTGTCGAGATCACCTATCCGCTGATCTATATCGAAAGCTCCAGCAATGACGACAGGGTGCATCCCTCGCATGCGCGGCGGTTCGCGGCTCAGATGGAAAGGCTCGGTCATCACGCTCTGTTCCATGAATTCGGCTCAGGCGGGCATGGCGGCGACGGGGCGTCGACCGATCTGGCGGCGCGCATCGCGCTGGGCTACAGCTTCCTGCGGGAGACCATCATGAAACCGAACGGCGACTGATATCGGCACGATCGGTTTCCGGTCAAAATCAATGGTTAGAGACCCATTGGTCCGGCTTGAAACGCGCCGAGCGACATGATTAGTTGCATCGTGATCACGAAGAGCGGGCCTGCCTGCCCGCTCGTATCCAGGGGGGAGTAAATAGATGGATCGTCGTTCATTTCTGAGGAAAGCCGGCGTTGCCGGCGCGGGCTCGGTCGCCGCCGCAGCCCTTGCGGCTCCGGCCATCGCGCAAAGCAATCCGAAGATCAACTGGCGCCTGACCTCGTCGTTCCCGAAATCGCTCGACACAATTTATGGCGGCGCGGAAGTGTTGTCGAAATACGTCTCGGAAGCGACGGACGGCAACTTCACGATCCAGGTCTTTGCCGCCGGTGAAATCGTGCCCGGCCTGCAGGCCGCCGATGCGACATCGGCCGGCACGGTCGAGGCCTGCCATACGGTCTCCTACTATTATTGGGGCAAGGACCCGGTCTGGGCGCTGGGCGCTGCCGTTCCCTTCGCGCTCAATGCCCGCGGCATGAATGCCTGGCAGTATCACGGCGGCGGCATCGATCTCTTCAACGAGTTCCTGGCGACGCAAGGGTTGATCGGCTTTCCCGGCGGCAATACCGGCGTGCAGATGGGCGGCTGGTTCCGAAAGGAAATCAACACGGTCGCCGACCTCAAGGGCCTGAAGATGCGCATCGGCGGTTTCGCCGGCAAGGTGGTGGAACGCCTCGGCGTCGTGCCGCAGCAGATCGCCGGCGGCGACATCTATCCGGCTCTGGAAAAGGGCACGATCGACGCGGCCGAATGGGTCGGCCCCTATGACGACGAGAAGCTCGGCTTCTACAAGGTCGCCCCCTACTACTACTATCCCGGCTGGTGGGAAGGTGGCCCGACCGTGCATCTGATGTTCAACAAGTCGGCCTTCGACGGCCTGCCGAAGGCCTATCAGTCGCTGCTGCGCACGGCCGCCCAGGCGACCGATGCCAACATGCTGCAGAAATACGACTACCTGAACCCGGCCGCCATCAAGCGCGTCGTCGCCGAAGGCGCCAAGCTGCGTCCGTTCAGCACGGAAATCCTCAACGCCTGCTTCGAAAAGGCCAACGAGGTCTATGCCGAAATGGAAGCCGCAAACCCGACCTTCAAGAAGATCTGGGAATCGATCAAGGCGTTCCGCGGCCAGCACTACCTCTACGCCCAGGTCGCCGAATACAGCTATGACGTCTACATGATGACGCAGCAGCGCGCCGGCAAGATTTGATCGTTAAGCAGGATTGAAATGGAAAACCCCGGAGCAATGCTCCGGGGTTTCTTTTTGCCTGTATCGCGGCCCAACGTTTACTTGAACGATGGCGGCTGGCTGAGGTCGTTGGCGGGCGCGGTTGGCTGCCCGCCTCCCTGATCGGCCGGCTTGTTGTCCAGCGGATTGCCGCCCGGAAGCTGCAGTCCCGGCAAGCCGAGGCCGCCGCCATTGTCCTGGCCCGGCACGGCGAAGCCCGGCACTTCGATCTTGATCGTGTTCGGATCGATGCCCGCACCCGCACCCTTGTAGTGCATGACCATCTGCGGGAACATGATCGTCAGCGCCACCATCAGGACCTGGATGCCGACGAAGGGCACGGCCCCCCAATAGATCTGCCCCGTGGTCACGGGCGCGATCTTCTTGCCCGTCACCTTGTCGAGATAGGGCACGCGGGCCGCGACCGAGCGTAGATAGAACAGCGCAAAACCGAAGGGCGGGTGCATGAAGCTCGTCTGCATGTTGACGCCCAGCAGCACGCCGAACCAGATCAGGTCGATGCCGAGCTTTTCGGCGGCCGGCGCCAGCAGCGGCACGATGATGAAGGCGAGCTCGAAGAAATCGAGGAAGAAGGCCAGGAAAAAGACCAGCATGTTGACGGCGATCAGGAAGCCGACTTCACCGCCGGGCAGCGAGACGAGCAGATGCTCCACCCAGACATGGCCGTTGACGCCATAGAAGGTGAGCGAAAAGACGCGCGAGCCGATCAGGATGAACAGGACGAAAGCCGAAAGCCGGGTCGTCGAGGTCAGGGCCGAACGGACGACCTCCATGTTCAGCCGGCCCTTTGCCGCCGCCATGATCAGCGCGCCGACCGCCCCCATGGCGCCGCCTTCCGTCGGCGTGGCGATGCCGAGGAAGATGGTGCCGAGCACGAGGAAGATCAGCGCCAGAGGCGGGATCAGCACGATGATCACCTGCTGCGCCAGCCGCGACATGACGTTGAATTTCATCGCCTTGTCGACGACTGCGATGGCATAGATGAAGGCGACGCCGACGGTCGCGCCGAGGATATCGGCATTCTCGCCATAGGCGGGCGTCAGGTAGACATGGGCGGCATAGGCGACCCCGGCGCAAATCAGCAATGCGACGAAGAGCGAGGTGACGCCGGACCCGAGCGAACGCGCCTCCTGCGGCAGCGCCGGCATGGAATTGGGCCGGACGATCGACATGATCAGCACGTAGAGCATATAGATGCCCGTCAGCACCAGGCCCGGGATCAGGGCGCCGGCATACATGTCGCCAACCGAGCGGCCGAGCTGGTCGGCCAGTACGATCAGCACCAGAGACGGCGGAATGATCTGCGCCAGCGTGCCCGAGGCGGCGATGACGCCGGAGGCCACCCGCCGGTCATAACCATAGCGCAGCATGATCGGCAGAGAGATCAGGCCCATGGCGATGACCGAGGCCGCGACGACGCCGGTAGTGGCCGCAAGCAGCGCGCCGACGAAGATGACCGCATAGGCAAGGCCGCCACGGATCGGCCCGAAGAGCTGACCGACCGTATCGAGCAGGTCCTCGGCCATGCCGGAGCGTTCCAGCACGATGCCCATGAAGGTGAAGAAGGGGATCGCCAGCAGCGTGTCGTTGGACATCACGCCCCAGAAACGATCCGGCAATGCGTTGAGCAACGGCCAGGACAGATTGATCGTCCCGCCGGAATAAGGCGCCAGCTCCACGCCGATCCAGAAGAACAGCAGGCCGTTGGCGGCGAGCGCGAAGGCGACGGGATAGCCGAGCAGCAGGAAGATGATCAGCGAAGCGAACATGATCGGGGCCATGTTCACGGCAATGAATTCAAGCATCAGTGCGCCTCCCCTGCCGGAACATCGACATCGAGGGGCGGATGGGTCCCGACATGCGGCGTCGGATCGTCGATGTCGCCGCGCATGACGGCAATCTTCTTGATGATTTCCGACACACCCTGCAGCGCCAGCAGGGAGAAGCCCGCCAGAAGCAACGCCTTGCCCGGCCAGATGATCAGACCACCGGCGCTCGAGGAAACCTCGCCGGATGCGAAGGAGGCGCGGACATAGGGCACGAGATCATAGACCATCAACAGCACGAAGGGCATCAGGAACAGGCAATGGCCGAGGAGGTCGATCCAGTGCTGGACGCGCCGCGACAGCGAGCCATAGACGATGTCGATGCGGATATGTTCGTTCTGCCGCAGCGTATAGGCGGCGGCGAGCATGAAGGCGGCGCCGAAGAGATACCACTGCGCTTCCAGCCACGCATTCGACGAGATGTTGAATATCTTGCGGACGATCGCGTTTCCGGCGCTCACCAATACCGCAACCAGAATGAGCCAGGAGACCGATTTTCCAATGATCTCCGTCACATGATCTATGAGTCGGCTGAAGCCGAGCAATGCTTTCATGATTTTTCCCCCCGCGGCGGTTTCTTCCCGGAATCCTTTTGCCGCGCATAGGCAGAGTGCCGATTTCACGCTGTGAATCAAGAGCGTAAGCTGGTTTTCCAAGTGTGATGATGGCAAGGTGAAGGCGGCTGCGCTTCAGAGCTGCGTCGTATTTGCGCTCCCCGCCCTTGCCCGCCGGTGGCGTTCTGATAAAAGACCATTCCAATAATCATACTAATCGAGAGACACCCATGTCCCCCATCAACCTCGCAATCGTCGGCGTCGGCAAGATCGTTCGCGACCAGCACCTTCCGTCCATCGCCAGCAATGCGGATTTCAAGCTGGTCGCCACCGCAAGCCGTCACGGCACGGTCGAGGGCATTCCCGCCTTCACGACCATCGAGGCCATGTTGGAGGCCGTTCCCGAGATCGATGCCGTCTCGCTCTGCATGCCGCCGCAATATCGCTACGAGGCGGCCTACAAGGCGCTGCTGGCCGGCAAGCATGTCTTCCTGGAAAAGCCGCCGGGCGCGACGCTGAGCGAAGTCGCCGATCTTGACGCGCTTGCCAAGGCGAAGGGCCTCTCCCTGTTCGCGAGCTGGCATTCGCGCTATGCGCCGGCTGTCGAAGCCGCGAAAGCCTTTCTTGCCGGCACGACGATCAACAGTGTGCATGTCATCTGGAAGGAAGATGTGCGCCATTGGCATCCGAACCAGGAGTGGATCTGGCAGGCGGGCGGTCTCGGCGTTTTCGATCCGGGCATCAACGCTCTGTCGATCGTCACCCATATCCTGCCGCCGCTCTTCCTGACCGGCGCGGTGCTGGAATTCCCCGAAAATCGCGATTCGCCGATTGCCGCCGACCTGCACTTCAAGAGCGGCCAGGGGCTGCCGGTTCATGCCGAATTCGACTGGCGCCAGACCGGCAAGCAGAGCTGGGACATCGTCGCCGAAACCGCGGCGGGCCAGATGGTCCTCGCCGAGGGCGGCTCCAAGCTCTCCGTCAACGGCGCGCAGACCTTCTCCGCTCCCGAGGCGGAATATCCCTCGCTCTACCGCCGTTTCGCCGAGATCGTCAAAGCCGGCACGTCGGATGTCGACGTTTCGCCGCTGCGCCATGTCGCCGACGCCTTCATGCTCGGCAAGCGCAAGTTCGTCGAGGCTTTTCACGACTGAGGCAAATTGGACGGGGCACGCCTACACCGCGCCGAAACAGGCTGCCCCGTGGCCACCTCGCCCTTCGAGGCTTCGCTCTTCGAGCTCCGCGCCTCCAGATGAGGTGGAGAGGCCTACAATCGGGCGGAAAAGATCAGTCTTCACCCTGAGGTGCGCAGGCTGAAAGCCGGAGCTTCGAAGGGCGAGGACGGG
>JASGEG010000282.1:0-21737 GCA_047606605.1 Rhizobium sp. | reverse complement strand
TGGGCGCCGCGGCGGTCGGGGCGGGAGCCGCCGGGCGCGGCTGCGGAGCCGGCTGGACGTCGGCAAGCGCGCGGGCTGCCGGCTCGGAAATCTCCAGCTGCTGCGTCGAGCGGCCGACGATCTGCGAGATGTCCTGCAGCGCCTTGATCTGTTCGGCGACGGCGCGGCGCATGGCGGCCGCACTTTCCTTGGCTTCTTCCGGAAGGTCGAAGGCACCGCGCTTCAGTTCGCTGCGGGTGAGATCGAGCTCCTTGCGGATATCGCTTGCCGAGCGGCGGATTTCGTCGGTCGCGCCGGAGAAGCGGCCGACGGCATCGTCCACGGCGATGCGCAGCGTTTCGCGAAGCTGCTGGGCGGCGCCGTCCGATGTCTTGCCGGCTGCGGCAAGCATCTGTTCGACATCGGCGATCGACGCTGAAAGGCCGCCGCGCAGACGATCCGTCAATTCACCCGAGCGGCGCTCGGCATTGGAGAAGGTGTTCTCGATGGTCTGGTTGGCTTCCTCGCCAGCCTTCTGGATCGAGCCGCGCATGCTTTCCGCCGCCTGTTCGGCGCGCTTTTCCGCGTCGGAAAGAACGCGGCCGATATCGGCGAAGGAGGCCTGCACGCCCTGGCGCAGATTGCCGGTCACCTGGTTGGAGCGCTGCTCTGCACGTTCGAAGGCGGTTTCGACCATGCTGCCGAGGGCGCGCATGGTGTTTTCGATCTCTTCCGAGCGCTGCACGAGGCCGACGGCAAGGTTCTGAAGCGCGTTTTCGCGTTCTTCCAGCGTCGAGACGAGGTTGGATTGCGCGGCACCCAGAAGCTGGGATGCCTGCGACAGAACCTTGGAATGCTCGTCGAAGCGGCCGATGATGCCGCCGACCTGCGACAGCGTCTTGCCGGAGATCTCGGAGAGCTTGTCGACCTTGCCTTCGAGCAGGCGGGTCGAGGCCGCGACCATTTCGCCGGCCTTTGCGGCGGAGTCGGCAAACTGGGCGGAGGTGGTGCCGAGGCGGTTGTCGATGCTGTTGAATTCCTCGGCGGCGTTGTTCAGCATGCCGACGATGGTGGAGTTGTTTTCCGCCAGCCGCTCGATGATGCCGTTGACGCTGGCGAGCAGGTTGTTCTCCAGCGCGCTGACGGTGTTGGCGGCATGTTCCGTGCGGGCGGAAATCGCGGCCAGCGTATCGTTGGTGCGCGAGGCGATGGCGCCGATCAGGGCGGCATTTTCCGCGCGCAGCCGGTCGCTGCTTTCCTGAGCCGCCTGCGAGATCAGCGCGGCCGCTTCCTGGCCGGTTGCCGCATAGCGGTCGACGATCGGACGCGCCTTCTCGTCGATCAGGCGCGACAATTCGGTGGAGCGGCCCGCCAGCATCGAGTTGAGTTCGCGGGTGCGCTCGTCGAGCGTCGTGCGGATCGAGGTGCCGCGGGCTTCCAGAGCCTTGTCGACATCGGCGAGCGTCGAGTTGATCTCGTGAGCGCGCTGTTCCAGGCTGGAGCGGATCGCATTGCCGCGCTCATCGAGCGCGCGCTCGACCTGCGCCATTGTGGAGGCGATCTGCTCGCTGCCGCCGGCAAGGGTCTCGCGGATCGCGGCGCCGCGCGATTCCAGCGACTGCTCGGCGGAGGACAGCGCCTGCGAGATGGCGTTCACCTGATTGCTGACCAGCCCCTCGGCCTCGGCGACCTTGTTGACGATCGCATTGCCGGCTTCCGAGAAGGTCTGGGCGACGGCGGCGGCCTGGCCTGCCAGGCGATTATGCGTTTCGGAGACGCGGGTGACGATCTCTTCGGAACGCTCGCTCATGGCGCGGGTGAAGGCATCGCTGCGATTGCCGAGGTCGTCGGCGAACTGCTGGCCGGTACGGGCGAGGAGGTCAGCGGTGCGGGTCGCTTCGCTGTCCATGCCCTGCGCGGCATCGGCAACGGCGGTGCGCAACGTGGTAGCGAGATTGGTCGCCTTGCCTTCGATGGTGCGGTTGACGGCCTCGAGGCCGACGTTGAGCGCGCGGTCCATGGTCGACAGCCGCTCTTCGATGCGGGCGCTGCCGCTTTCGAGCGCCTGGCTCAGATTGCTGGTCCGGCTGTCGATCGCGTCGGCCATGGAGGCCAGGCGCGCGTCGAGCGCGGAGGTGAGGCGGGTTGCCGTCTCGTTGCCGCTGCTGTCGATGCGGGCAGCGCCGCTCGCCAGTGTCTCGGAGAGCCGGTTGCCGGCGGCATCGACCTGGGCTGCCACGCCGCCAACACCGTCATGAATGCGGTTTTCGAGAGCGGAGAGGCTGGCCTCGACGCGCGAACCGGTTTCCGCGAAGCGGCTGGTCATGCCGTCGATGGACTGGTTGAGGTTGGTGGAGAACGTATCCGCCGAGCGTGCGATATCGCCGGCGGCCTGCTGGATGCGCCCGGCAATGTCGCCGGCGCCGCTGCTCAGGCGCTCTTCGAGCGTCTTCGCGCTGGTGTCGATGGTCTGGCGCAGCGAGGCTTCGCGATCCTCGAGCGACATTTCCAGCATGCTGGCGCTGGTGGCGATCGACGTGCCGATGGCGGTTGCCTGTTCCATCAGCGTGTTGTCGATCTGGGCGTGGGCGTCGCGCAGCGTCAGGCTGATGGCGTTGCTGCGATCCTCCAGGGTGGAGCGCATGCGCTCATAGGCGGAGGCGAGGTTTTCGTCCATCTGCGACAGGCCGGCGCCGAGCGCCTTTTCGACGCGTTCAGCCGAGCCGCCGACAACGCTTTCGATGCGCTCGCTGCTGCTGCCGAGCAGGCCGGAGAGGGTGTCCGTATGCGCGCTGAGCGAGCGGTCGAGGCGCTCCTGATTTTCGGTATAGGCGGCGCGAATGGCATCGGCCTTGTCGCCGAAGGCACCGGCAACGCGGGATTCCGCGCCGGAGACGCTGTCGAGCAGGGCGTTGGCGCGGGCTTCGAGCGTGCTTTCGAAGCGGCTCTGGTTCTCGGCGAGCGAGATGGCGAAGGCCATGCTCTTGTCGTCGAGCGTATCGGTCAGCGCGGCATGGCCCTGATTGATCGACTGGGCGATGGCTTCGGCGCTGTTTGCCAGCGTTTCCTCGATGCGAGCCTGGTTGTCGGACAGTGCGATGGCAAGCGCCAGCGTCTTGTCGTCGAGGCTGCCGACGATCTTGTCATGGGTGCCCGCGACCGTGTTGGCAAGCGCATCCATGCGGCTGGCGAGCGTGTTTTCGAGGCGCGACTGGGTATCGGCGAGCGACGCGGCTAGGGCGGTCGCCTTCTGGTTCAGCGTGTCGGCAACAGCGCCATGGTTGTTCGTGAAGGCGCTGGCGATCGCTTCGGCGCGATGAGACAGCGTTTCCTCCAGGCGCGACTGGCCGTGGGTCAAGGCATCGGCAAGCGCCTTGGTCTTGCCGTCGAGGGTGTTGGCCACCATTTCCGCATGGCCGGCGACGGTATCGTCCAGACGTGCCTGGCTTTCGGAGAGGGCAATGGCAAGCGCCATGGCCTTGTCGTCCAGCGTGTCGGCAATCTTGCTATGGGTATCGGCCAGGGTGCTGGTCAGGCTTTCGGCACGGCTGGTCAGCGTGTCCTCGATGCGCGACTGTCCTTCCGAAAGGGCAATCGCGAGCGCCATTGCCTTGTCGTCCAGCGCATCGGCAATCTTGCTGTGGGTGTCGGCCAGGGCGCTCGTCAGGTTTTCCGCGCGGCTGGCGAGCGTGTCCTCGATGCGGGATTGTCCGTCCGAGAGGGCGATGGCGAGCGCCATGGCCTTGTCGTCCAGCGTGTCGGCCAGTCTGTCGTGCGTATCGGCGACGGTGCTGGCGATGGCATCGGCTCGGCTTGCCAGCGTGCTTTCGAAACGGCTCTGGCTTTCGGCAAGCGAGGTCGTGAGCTTGGCGGCGCGCTCGTCGAGGGCCGAGGTCAGGTTTTCATGGGTGCCGCTGACGGCATTGATGATGCCGGCCGAGCGATCGGCCAGGGTCTGTTCAAAGCGGGACTGATGGTCCGAGAGCGCGCCGAAGAGGGCGCTGCTGCGCTCGGCCATGACGGCATCGATATGCTCATGGGCGGAGCCCAGTGCCTGGGTTATCTCGCCGGTGCGGGCGGAGAGCGTGTTGTTGATCTCGCTGGCGCGGCCGAGGAAGGTATTCGTCAGCTCGCTCGTGCCCTTGTTGAGGGCAGAGGAAATGCCCGAGGTGGCGGTTTCCACCGCCTTGGTGAATTCGCCGGAATGGGCGGCCAGCGTGCTGGTGAGCTCGCTCGCACGGCCGCCGAAGGTCGAGGCGAGTTCTTCGGTGCCGCTCTGCAGGGCGGTGGAGACGTCGCGCGCAACGCCCTGTACGGCATTGGTGAATGCGCTCGTGTGCGAGGCGAGGGTGGAGTGCAGCTCGCTCGTGCCGGCGGTCAGCGACGAGGAAATATGCGTGGAAGCGCCATGGAGGGCGGAGGCGATCTCATCAGCCTTGGAGCCGATCGCGCTTTCCAGAACTTCCTGGCTGGTGGCGAGCGTGGTTGCCAGTGCAAAGGACTGATCGGTCAGCGACGAGCCCAGGCGCTCGATGCTGGAGGTCAGGATGCCGTCGATCGCGTCCGAACCGCCGCTGAGCGTCGCGTTGATCCGCGTCAGGCTTTCCGACAGTTTGCTGTCCAGCGAGCCGGCGCGCTTGTCGAAAGCGGAGGTGAATTCGGAAACGCGGTCGTCGAAGGTGGTCGAGAGCTGCGCCACGGTCGACTGGAACCGCTCTTCGAAGAAGCCGGAGCGAAGATCGATATCCATGATCGCGTCGTCGGCGGTCGACTGCAGGCTCTGACGGAAGCTCGAGCCCTTTTCGTCGAGGGAGCGGTTCAGCTTGGAGAGCACGTCGTCGAGTGTGCCGGTGATCGAACGTTCGCCGCCGGTCAGGCTTTCGCTGATCTCGCGGGTGCGGGCGACCAGCGTTTCGTTGAGCTGACGGGCGCGCTCGTTGAGAGCGGTGTTCAGCTTGTCGGTATTGGCGTCGAGCGTGGAGGCGCGGGTCTCGAACTGGCCGAGCAGCTCCTTGCCGCGTTCGGCCAGCGTGGAGGACAGCGATTCAAGGCGCGTGTCGAATTCCTGGCTCAGCGCGAAGCCGGAGGCGTTGAGGTTCTGCAGCAGGCTGTCCGTCTTGGCGGCGAGCAGGGTGCCGAGCGCTTCGACGGCCGAATCCGACTTTTCCATCAGGGTCGCGGCGCGGGTGTCGATCATCGAGGCGAAAGCTTCGCCGGAGGTCGACAGGCGCACGGCGATCTCTTCGGTCGCCAGCGACAGGTCTTCCTTGATCTGTTCGTGCACGCCGACGATCGAGGAGCGGATACGCTCGGCGTGGTTGACGATCGCGTCGCGTTCGGAGCCGAGTTCGTGAACGAGGCCGCGCACGCGCAGTTCGTTGTCGGCGTAGCTGCGCTCCAGCGCGTTGACTTCGGTGTGGACCAGGGTCTCGAGCTCGGTGGCACGGGCGATCGTCCGCTCGATGCCCTCGTTCATGGCCGAGACTTCGCGGCGGACGGCCTGGCCGACCGTCATGATGCGCTCGGAGGCAACCGTTTCCGGCTCGACGAGGCGCAGGGCCACTTCCGCCATGGAGCGGGCGGCGTTGCGCATGTCGTGGGCACGCGAAATCATCATGCCGAAGGCATAGAAGAGCAGGACGGGAACGACGATGCCGATGATGCAGGCGATCAGGCCGGGGAGGGCGGCGAGATCGGCGATCGTGCGCAGGCCGCGGATCTGCTCGCCATAGAGCAGGAAGGCGAGGCCGGCGCCGCCGATGATCCAGAACAGCGAGACGATGGTGGCGTTGCGGACGGCGTTGCTCTGCGAGCCGCCATCGAGCGCCTTCAGAATGCTGGCCGGGCTGGCGCGATTGGCGTCGTTGGCGGGCGCAAAGACGGGGCTCTTCGGTGCCTCGGCGGGCCGGGCAGCGCTGCCGCGCGCGGCGGACGCCTTATGGGCGGCATCGTCCTGGGGCTGTTTTGCAGGCGGATTGGATGGCTCAGACACACTTGCCTCCGGGGCATCGGATGTTGAATTGCCGCGAGACTCCAAGTTCTCTTCACTGAAATCGATCTGCAGCGCTTCGTCCAATGCCTGGAAGGCTTTGTCCTCGATCGACTCGATGTACTTTTTGTTCGCCATACGGTTACGCCTCGTTACTACTCACTCGGGCTTGCCGTGTCCTTTCCGGAAATCCGCCGTGTCCGGAAAAGACGAACCCTGCCTCCCGGGGTCATCCGCTCCCGACCGGGGCCGAGATGGATTTCCCATTACATTTCAGAGTGGATAACCGCTTTATCAAACGGAAGGTATGAAAACATTACCACTATCCACTGACTGGGCAAAGGCATGTGCCATAAACCCAATTTACCAGTATCGTAGTGACACATTCCCCCTGACGTGACAATGAATTCCACCGTCCCGTCATCACAGCATTAAGCGGTTGTTAACATTTTTTGCCTGCGAAACCGGACGAAAATCTAATAATTTAGCCATGTTTAACGCGTGTTAACCATATCGGGAAATTTGCACCTCGAATGTGCCAAAATTTAACTCGATGGCCATTCGCAGGCCGCAAGCATGCGGCAGATCCCAAAGAAGTCATAGATAAAAGACGGGAGATTGGCTTATGGCAGCATTGAATATCGCATTTGAAGCCCCGGACAATTCGCGTGGCGCGGCACCGTCGCGGGATCGGGCGATCGATCTGGTTCATCTTGCGAAGCAGACGATGGGCGACAAGGCCCTGGAAGTGGAAGTGCTTCAGATGTTCGCGCGGCAGGCAAGGTCCTGCCTACAGGAGATCGGCAGCGGCGACAGCAAGCGCATCCGGGCAGCGTCGCACCGCCTGAAGGGTGCGGCGAGCGCGGTCGGGGCATTCAAGGTGGCTGACGCCGCCGGTGCGCTCGAAAGCGACGCCGGCGATGCCTCGCGCATGGCTGCGGTGACGGCCTGCGTCATCGAGGCCGAGAATTTCATCCTCAAGCTTTCGCGCTGAGCAAAGCACGGCAGATTACGGATTCTTGTCATGGCGCCGCCGAGGGAATGACCCCTTCGGCGGCGCAAATGTTGACTGCCTCCGGGAATTGTTGGAAGAAAATCCCATATCTTCCTTCACACACGAATACCGGAAATCACCCACATGACCAAACTGACCATCGTCGCTTTCGACGGCACGCGTTTCGATCTCAATGCCGACGAAGGCTCCACCGTGATGGAAAACGCCGTTCGCAACTCCGTGCCCGGCATCGAGGCTGAGTGCGGCGGCGCCTGCGCCTGCGCCACCTGTCATGTCTATGTGGACGAGGCATGGACGGAGAAGGTCGGCGGCCCGGAGCCGATGGAAGAGGACATGCTGGACTTTGCATTCGACGTCCGTCCCACCTCGCGCCTTTCCTGTCAGATCAAGGTAACGGCAGCCCTCGACGGGCTGGTCGTGCACGTTCCCGAACGCCAGGCCTGAGCGCCGTCGATCTTCGTCTCAACTATCGGCAAAAAAGATGCCTCGCTCAGCTTGTCGCAGCGAGCGAGGCAAGGCGGGCGCATCACCGACAGGCAAGGGAGGAAACACCTGCGGCTTCAGGACGCGCCAGGAGAACACCGGGAATATGCGTCACAAACAGAACTCTGACAGGTCCTTGCGAAAAGCTTTTTTCTTTCCGCTCTTCGATCCGTCAGCATCGGATCAGTGCTGTTACTGAGTAGGAAAAACCTATTTCAGATTCTCGTAAAGTTCAAAGAGCGGTACTGGTGAACGATTCACAGCTTATAGTGACAGTTTTCACACAGTCGCTGTGATCGGGTCGTGTTTTTGCGGCAAAACCGGCGCGATGGCAGGCTCATTCGCCATATCGTCGAGTGCGGTAGGTCAGCAGACGCTGCATTCGACTCTGGAAGTTGAGCGCTTCGATTCGGTCGAATCGGGCCTGGTCCCTGTCATGCAGTTCGGTTTCGCGCGTGGTCGCGTCGTTTGCCTTGGTTTGGAGTATGTCGCAGCTGCGTGCGGGCGGCAGGGCAAGGATTGCCTGTTCCATCCTGCGCGCATGCTGGCGGGCGATGTCGACGTGCCGGTCCTCATGGCGGCGGATGTCGGCCGAGAGCGCGTCCCAGATCACCGATAGTTGGCGGCTTGCCCGCCGCCGGTCGCGCCAGCGCGGCAGGATCACTTCGGTATCGACCGTCACTTTGACATTTGAGATACGGCAGCGGCCGTCCTTCTCCTCATAGGTCGCATTGCCGCCGAAACGGATTTTCGTCGCGCCCGGATGATGGCTGCTGGAACCCATGGCGATCGGCCCATGCGCGTTCAATGCCGCATCGAGCGCATCGGCATTGTCGCCCTTGATATCGAAATAGGAGATCGATTTGCGGGCGATCACTTCCGCTTCGGCCGGGCTGGAAATGCCGTACAGAAGCAAGAGGATAAGCGAGACACGTGCGTGTCGGGATGCAAACGCCATTCGTACTGCTACCAGGTTGAACTTCGATCAAGCTTGCGGCATAGCCAGTGCGAGCGCAATATCAAGCGCGAGGTTTTTTTATTTTCAATGGGATGGATGGTTCGTGAGGGAGCTTCGCAGCCATAGCTGGCATGTCGCGCACGGGCGCAGCCTCGATGTTGGCGAACACAGCGTCATCATGGCGATCGTCAACGTCACGCCGGATTCCTTTTCCGACGGCGGTCACTACGAGGCGGTCGACGCTGCGGTCGCGCATGCGCTCGCCTGCATAGAGGAAGGTGCCCATATCATCGATATCGGCGGAGAGTCGACCAAGCCGAATGCGGAAGCCGTAAGCGCCACGGAGGAGCAGGGGCGGGTGCTGCCGGTGATCGAAGCCTTGCGCGGCAAGACGGATGCGCTGATCTCGATCGATACCTATCGCGCCGATACCGCGAGGCTGGCGATCGGCGCCGGCGCCCATATCGTCAACGATGTCTTCGGCCTGCAGCGCGAGCCGGAAATCGCGACGCTTGCGGCCCAGACAGGGGCGGGGCTTTGCATCATGCATACGGGCCGCGAGCGGCAGAAGCTGACCGATGTCGTCGACGATCAGGTGCTGTTTCTGAGCCGTTCGCTCGATATCGCCGCCGCCGCCGGCGTGGGCAAGCAGAACATCGTGCTCGATCCGGGCTTCGGCTTCGCCAAGGACACGGAGGAAAACCTGGAGCTGATGGCGCGCTTCACCGCGCTGCACCGTTTCGAGCTGCCGCTGCTGGCCGGCACATCGCGCAAGCGTTTCGTCGGCGCCGTCACCGGGCGGGAGGCGGCCGACCGGGATGTGGGAACGGCCGCGACCAGCGCGATACTGCGTTTGCAAGGGGCTGCGATTTTTCGAGTACACAATGTCGCAATCAACAGGGATGCCCTGGCGGTCGCGGATGCTATTCTCAGGACACGGGCGAAATTAGGCGGCAGGACGCCATAAGCGATATGATCTACACCATCACCCTTCAGAATTGCGCTTTCTTTGCTCGTCATGGCGTGCATGACGAAGAAGAGTTCCTCGGTCAGCGCTTCTTCGTCGATGCCGAACTCGATGTCGAGGCCGGCGACGCGCTGGAGCAGGATTCGATCGACGATACCGTCAATTACGGCATCGCCTTCACCGTCATCGAGGAAATCGTCACCGGCCGCCGGCGCTATCTGATCGAGGCGCTGGCGCTCGATGTCGCCCGTGAGCTGTGTCGGCGTTTTCCGAGCATTCGCCGGGCAAAGATCACCGTGCGCAAGCCCAATGCTCCGGTTCCGGGCGTTCTCGATTATGTGCAGGTGAGCGTTGAACACTTTGCCTGAGAGCGGATTCGGAAAGGGTTTCATACGCGCCACCCTTGGATTGGGCGGCAATCTCGACAACCCCGTGCGCGCGATGGCGCTTGCCTTGCGGATGCTCGATCAGCGCGCGGACTGCCGCGTCGCCGCGGTTTCGCGTCTTTATCGCACGCCGCCCTGGGGCAAGACCGATCAATCCTTCTTCTATAACTCCTGCGCTGCCATCGATACGACGCTGGCGCCGGAAGCGCTTCTCGATGCTTGCCTGGATATCGAGCGGGAGATGAAGCGGGTGCGGCTGGAGCGCTGGGGGCCGCGCACGATCGATATTGATGTCCTCACCTATGGCGATGTCGAACGGACCGAACCGCTGCTGACGATCCCGCACCCGCGCATGACCGAACGCGGATTCGTGCTGATGCCGCTCGCCGACTTCGCTGCAGATCTCGTCGTCAAGCGACGCAAGGTGGCGGATTGGCTGAGCACGGCCGACGTGCAGGGCATCGAAATTGCCGACGAAAGCCGCGATTGGTGGCGCTCCGCCTGAGCTGAAAACAGAACGGCCGACATAAGAATGCCGGCCGCTTCGGAAATAAATCCCGGGGTCTGTTCTATTCGATCGATCCCACGGCCATCTGATCGACATCGGCGCGCTGCAGCGTGACGCCGATCACCGGCACCATCTGCTCACCAACCTTGACCGAGATCGTCACGTTCATCGACTTGTTGTCGGTGACGCGGGCGATCATGGCGCCATTCAGCTTCTGGCGGTTGAGGCCGAGCACGACCGTGCCGTCGTTGACGGTGCCGGAGGTGACGTCCAGACCCTTGCCGGCCGCGCCGTCGAGGAACTTGCCGCTGTAGCTGCTGCCGCTCTGCGCGATCTCGGCCGACATCGGCTGCTGGAAGACGCCGACGCGGCAGGTGCCGTCCAGCTTGACGCCGGCATTGCTGCCGTCGAGTGCCTTACCCGTCAGGTTGCAGGTGAATTTCGTGCCCTTGTACTTGCCGGCGACGATTTCCCCGGGGCCCTGCCAAGAGCCGGCGACGGATTGGAAGAAGCTTTTGTCACGGGATGCCGCATCGGCTGAATGCACCCAAGCACCTAAGGAAAGGGCCGCGGCGGCAAAGCCGCTAACAAGAAGAAACTGGCGCGAAAACATGGACATTCCCTAACGAAGAGGAACCTGAAACTGATGTCCACTTTTGCCTCAGAATGGTTAATGCTTGGTTTCTTATGTGGGCGAAAGCCGTTAATGCCGATGCACGCAATCGTCAGCGGCCGGTGATGTTCGGGGCGAGATCGCTGGCGAAATCACCGATGCCCGGCCGCTTCAGCGCCCTGAACGACAGGGGGCGGCAAAGATCCATGGCGGCGATGCCGATGCGTGCCGTCATCATGCCGTTGACGACGCCTTCGCCCAGGCGGGCCGAGAGTTTCGAGGCAAGGCCGTGGCCGATCAGCTGCTGAAGGATGCTGTCGCCGACCGCGATGGAGCCGGTGACGGCGAGGTGGGCGAGCACATCCTTCATCAGGCGGATCATGCCGAGCGTTCCCGGCCTGCCGCCGTAAAGCTCGGCCATGGCGCGCACCAGTTTGGCCGATTCGTAAAGCACGTAGAGAATATCCACCAGTGCGCGCGGGCTGACGGCAGTGACGACGGACACGCGTTTCGACGCGCCGAGGATGAGGGCGCGGGCGCGGCGGTCGAGCGGGGCCAGCAGTTCGCGCTCGGCAAGTTCGATCAGCTGCGGGGCGTCGATGATATCCTCTTCGGCTGCCTTCAGCGTCGCCCGGCCCTTCGCCGTTTCCGGATTGGCTTCCAGCAGGGCGCAGAGGCGTGCGACCAGGGCTTTGGCGCGGGCAGGGCGCGTTTCGGCCATGGCGGCATCGGCCTCCGTCTTGATCGTCTGCACGGCGGCAAGCCGCATCATGCCGGCGGTCTCGCGGATGACGATGGCAAGGACGGCGAGAATGCCGATCGCAAGCACGGCAAGCGCCGTGTAGCCCAGCCAGTCGGCGCGGCTGAAGAGATCACGAATCAGCTGGTCGGTCCAAAGGCCGAAGGCGAGCGAGAGCAGGATGCCGAGGGCGCTGAGCGCGACCTTGCCGAAGGAGAATCCGCGCCGGCGCGGCACGGCAATGGCGGCCTCGTCATCGGGCGTAGCAAGCGCGGGGTTGAGGAACGGATCTTCCTCGTCGGGCGTCAGAACGATTTCGGTATCGAAACTCTGCGGCTTGCGGCGCGGCACTTCCGCTGTCCTTTTGGCGCCTGCGCCATCGCCGGAGGTTTCCGGCTCCAGCGAAAAGGCGGCGGGGCGGCGGGAAAGGCCCTTGCGGTCGTCTTCGGTCGGCTTCGTCATGCGAGGCGATCTCCGAACAGGAATTGCATGGCGCGGTCGAGGCGGATATGCGGCACGGACAGCTTGATGCCGCCGCCGGTCTCGTCCAGCTCCGGGGGGCGGAAGCGCACGACGCTGACCTCAGGCAAGTGGACGTTCGTCGCGCCGGGATCGAGAGCTTCGAAGAGCCATTGCGGGTTGGCGGGCAGGTCGCCGGGGAAGATCGCCGTCTTGCGGTTGCCGTCGAAGATCTCGCCGTCGATCTTTTCCCCCGCCATCGGCGTCCCGACGATGACCGGCAGCGTCTGGCCGTCGCGCTTCACGGTCGCCTCGCGCGTGGCGCGGACGGAGGCGAGCGCCATCACGTCGATGCCGGCGCCGGCCATGCCGATGCGGTCGATGGCACGTTCCACCAGCCGGCGCGTCAGCGCTTCGAGCCGGTCGTGACTTTCATGATGCAGGTGGTCCGCCTTGGTCGCCGCGACGAGCACGCGGTCGATGCGGCGGCCAAGCAGCGAGGAGAGCAGGGAGTTCGTGCCGGGACGGAAGCAGGCGAGCACGTCCGTCAGGGCGCGTTCGAGATCCTGCACGGCCTCGGGACCGCGATTGATCGCCTGCAGCGCATCGACGAGCACGATCTGGCGGTCGAGACGGGCGAAATGCTCGCGGAAGAACGGCTTGATGACGACGGACTTATAGGCCTCGTAGCGCCGCTCCATCATGGCCCAGAGCGAGCCCTTCTGCGGCGTGGTGCCGGTGGGCGGCGCCAGCGGCGCAAAAGTCAGCGCCGGCGAGCCGTCGAGGTCGCCGGGCAGCAGGAAGCGGCCGGGCGGCAGGGTGGACAGCGAGCGCTCGTCGGACTTGCAGGCTTTCAGATAATCGGCGAAGGCGGAGGAGAGATCGCGCGCGGTCATTTCGTCGGCGGCTGCGGCGATGTCGGCCGCTTGCGTCAACGCCAGCCATTTCTCGGAGAGTTCGGCGCGAATGCCGGTTCTTGCCAGCGCCAGCGTCTCTTCGCTGAAGGTGCGGTAATCCTTGCCGAGCAGCGGCAGGTCGAGCAGCCATTCGCCGGGATAGTCGACGATGTCGATGGACAGCCGGCCGGGCGAGAACAGCCGGCTCCAGCCGCTGGCGCTCTGATAATCCAGCGTGATGCGCAATTCGGAGATCGCGCGCGTCGAATCCGGCCATATGCGCTCCTTCACCAGCGCGCGGATATGATCCTCATACTGGAAGCGCGGCACGGCATCGTCCGGCTGCGGTTCGAGGCGGACGGCGGAGACGCGGCCGGACTGAACCGGCTCGAACAGCGGCAGGCGGCCGCCATTCAGCAGATTATGCACCAGGGAGGAAATGAAGACGGTCTTGCCGGAGCGCGACAGGCCGGTGACGCCGAGACGAATCGTCGGATTGACGAGGCCCGTGGTGCGGTCGACGAGATTGTCGAAGGCGATCAGAGCGTCGTCCGTGAAAGAGGTCAGGCTTGGCGGCAAGGCGGAATCCCTGAATGACTGCGTGGTCGTCAATATAGGAAGCGATGCGTGAGCCGAAAAGATGGCCGCGCCTTACGGTGGAAAACCTCTTACGGATCGCCGCGCCTATTCGGTGAGGAATTCCTTCAGGGCCCAGCCGGAGCGTGTCGCGTCGACAATGGCAAGCCCCGCCGTCGGAAATCCGTTGGGCAACGCCGCGGCCAGGGCGTCGTGACCGATCAGGGCCTCGAGGGTCTGTTCGATGACCGGGTTATGGCCGACCAGCATGACGGAATCCACGGCTGCCTGCGCGGCGATGATGTCAAGATAGGTGTCGAGGGTCGCATTATAGAGAGCATCGGCAAACAGGAATTCCGGTGCCGGATTCAAGGCGCGGCGAATGGCGTCGGCGGTCTGGCGACAGCGCAGCGCCGTCGACGAGATGACGAGATCCGGCTTGTAGTCCTTGTCGGCAGCCATGTCGGCGACGATCTCGGCCGCGGCGTAGCCGTCGTCGCTCAGCGGGCGGTCGAAGTCCCTCTGGCCGGGGGTGGCATGCTGAGCATCGGCATGACGCAGAAGGTAGATCCTGGAGGGTGGCGGCGAGATGCTGGTCATGACGAAGTTCCCACGCTTTATCGTTCTTTGACGTATCGTCTCATTCCATGCGCCGTCAACTGCGCCGCCGTCGCCGCTTGGGGCATCCGGCGACCATTCACGCGAAGGTTACACTGAGAGCATAATTTCGATATTGCAAGAATATGATGAAAAAATAGACTGTTAGCCGAATTTTATGACAAATTTAAAAATCGGTTTATAGCGCCTATTTGGCTTGAATCGATACTATCGGTTGGGATATACACCCCGCGATATGAGATGTTCTTCAGGAGAATCGCGTTGAGTGAGAAGATCGATCTTAGCAATTATGTGCCCTCGGAAACCGAGGAGTTCATGAATGTGCGTCAGCGGGCTTATTTTCGAGCGAAGCTCGTTGCCTGGAAAAATGATATCCTAAGAGAAGCGCGCGAAACCCTCGATCACCTGGCCGAAGAAAGCGCAAACCATCCCGACCTCGCTGATCGGGCCTCCTCGGAGACAGACAGAGCCATCGAACTTCGGGCTCGCGATCGTCAGCGTAAACTTATCTCGAAAATCGATGCGGCCCTGCAGCGGATCGAAGACGGCACCTACGGTTATTGTGAAGAAACCGGCGAGCCGATCGGCCTGAAGCGTCTCGATGCCCGTCCGATCGCCACCTTGTCGATCGAAGCGCAGGAGCGCCACGAGCGTCGCGAGAAGGTCTATCGCGACGAATAGGCTTTCGCTGGCTTCAGCGGAGCATAAGAATTGAAAGAAAAGGCACGGCGGAAATCTCCGCCGTGCCTTTTTGATATTCGCGAAACAGTTCGACGCGGCGCGCTATTTGTCGCGGTTGACACTCATTTCGCCGAAAATGCGGGCGACTTCCTTTTGAAGCGCTGCGTCCGAACCGGTAATCGGTGGGGCGAGCTCCGGATCGCGGCGCTGCGCGGCGGCTGGTGCGGGCTGCTGTTGCGCCTGCCGCTGTTGCGGCACATTGGGAATGATCCGCTCGGCGGTGAGATTGTTTGCCATTTCCGCTTCCAGCACGCGCTGGAAATCCGAATCGGGCTCGCGAGCTTGCGGCGGGGCGATCGTCGGTGCTGCGGCGACGGCCCGGGGCGGCTCCTGCGGCAGCACAACATGGCGCGCGGCATCGAGTATGTCGGCAGCCTCCGCTTCGGTCAGGATCGCTGCGGATTGAGCCGCGCGCTGCGGCGGCGTTGCCGGAGGCTGCGGCTGCTCGACAACCGGCGCTGCCGCGCGCGCGGCAGGCTCAGCGGCCAAGGTCGGTTCCGTCTTCAGATAGGCTTCGATCTTGGCTTCCGCCGGTTGGGCTGGCTGCGGGCCCGGTGCCGGCTGCGGTTCGAGGCGCGGCGCCTCCAGGGCCTGCTCGAGGCGTCGTTCTGCCGTTATCGACACGTCGGTCGGAGCGACGGGCGCCGCTGCTCCGGCCTTGGCCGGATCGGAAATGCCGGATTCGATCACGATGTCGGTCGGGCCGCCGATCATGATGAGATGCTCGATGCCGTCCCGGCGGATCAGCACGAGGCGGCGGCGGGCGTCGACGGCGGCAGCGTCCAGCACCTGCAGGCGCGGCTGCCGGTTCTTGCCGCCGCGCACGAAGGGCGAGGGCGCCCGGCTGCGCATAATCCAGAGGATGCCGATCAACAGGAGAAGGGCAAGGCCAACTCCACCGGCTGCAAGAAGAAAACGGCTGCCATAGGCTCCGGCGATGTCGTCCCACATGTCGAGATACTCCGTAATTGTCCCCGATGTCGGGGCCTGCCATTAGGATACGGCGGGCCGCGCGCCTTCCTCTTGTCTTGATATGAGGCAATCATATGGACAGGTGCGCCTCCGAGACAAGATAATATCATTCTTTGCGCAGCGCTCTTCCTTGTGAATACAAGCCTTTCTGGTCCGGCAAAGCTTTTTGCCGCTGCAGCAAATTGCTAAAGAAGATTCGACAAGTCCGAATCCGTTAACCCGTCGAGTGCATGACGTGACGCGGAAAAGGACGGAGACGAGGGGTTTATGACGAAGCAGCGTCAGTCCGACGAGTATAGCGTACCGCTGGTGGACCGCGGGGTTCGTTCGGGCACGGTGCTGCGCATCATCCTGCTGGCCCTGGTGCTGGTTGCGGCGGCGGCCGCCTTCGTGATTTTTAAGGATCAGCTCGACAACGAGGCGGTGCTGGGCGGGCTCGGCATCCTGGCGATGGTCGGCATCTTCTTCCTGGTGTCCTCCATCATCGGCTTCGTCGAGGTCATGCCGCAGACGCAATCCGACGGGCTGGCGCGCTCCTTCCTCAACAGCCATCCCGACGGCACGCTGATCACGGATGAAAAGGGCCGCATCGTCTATGCCAACGCCGCCTATGGCAAGCTGACGGGCGCGACCAAGGCGACCGACGTGCAGTCGCTGGAGACGCTGCTGTCGCGCAATCGCGAATCCAACGAGGCGCTCTATCGCCTGGCCAACGGCCTGCGCGACGGCAAGGAGGGGTCGGAGGAGTTCCGGTTGCTCAAGCCGCTCGGCTCGGCCGAAGGCAGCGGTACGGACGGGCACTGGTATCGGCTCAAGGCGCGTGTCCTGCCGCCGGAATCCGGGCGCGGCAGCGCGCTGCACATCTGGCAGATCACCGACATTAGCTCGGAACGGGACGACCAGGAGCGCTTCTTCAAGGAATTGCAGAACGCCATCGACTATCTCGATCATGCGCCGGCCGGTTTCTTCTCCGCCGGCCGCAAGGGTGAAATCTTCTACCTCAATGCGACGCTTGCCGAATGGCTGGGATTCGATCTGACCAAGTTCATGCCGGGCTCGATGAGCATCGGCGATTTGGTGGCGGGCGAGGGGCTGGCGCTCATCCAGTCGGTCCAGGCCGAACCGGGCCTGAAGAAGACCGTCACGCTCGATCTCGACCTGCGCCGCGCCAATGGCCAGAGCCTGCCGGTGCAGATCGTCCACAGCGTCACCTCGATGCGCGACGGCGCGCCGGGCGAAAGCCGGACCATCGTGCTGACGCGGCAGAATGGCGCAGACAGCGAGCAGTCCGCCTCGGCGGCGGCAATGCGTTTCAGCCGCTTCTTCAACAATACGCCGATGGCGATCGCCTCCGTCGACGGCGCGGGGCGCATCCTGCGCACCAATGCGCCCTTCCTGAAGCTCTTCTCCGATCTCGTGTCGCGTGACGAGATCGAGCGTGGAGCGGCGCTGGGAACGGTGGTCCACGAAAGCGACCGGCCGCGGCTCGAAGACGCGCTTGCCGCCGCCAAGGATCGGCAGGGCGATATCCCGCCGATCGATTCCCGCAATCCGAAGGACGATACGCGGCATTTCCGCTTCTATGTGAACGCCGTCATCGACCAGACCGACGAGGCGCCGGAAGAGGCGGCGATCGTCTACGCCGTCGAGGTGACCGAGCAGAAGGCGCTCGAGACCCAGATGGCGCAGACGCAGAAGATGAATGCCGTGGGGACGCTCGCCGGCGGCATCGCGCATGATTTCAACAATGTGCTGACCGCGATCCTTCTGTCTTCGGACCACCTGCTGCTGCAGGCGCGGCCCTCCGACGCCAGCTTCGCGGATCTCATGGAGATCAAGCGCAATGCCAACCGCGCGGCCGTGCTGGTGCGCCAGTTGCTGGCCTTCTCGCGTAAGCAGACGATGCGGCCGACGATCCTCAACCTGACCGACGTGATCGGCGACCTGCGCATGCTGGTCGAGCGGCTGCTGTCGGGCACGCATGTCAAGCTCGATGTCGATTACGGCCGTGATCTCTGGCCGGTAAAGACCGACCTGTCGCAGTTCGAACAGGTGCTGATCAATCTCTGCGTCAACGCCCGCGATGCCATGCCGGGCGGCGGCACGCTGACGCTGCGCACCCGCAATCTGCCGGCGGCGGATGTCGCCGCCTTCAACTATGCCTATCTGCCGCATGAGGAGATGGTGCTGGTCGAGGTCAGCGATACCGGCACGGGCATCGCGCCCGAGATCATGGACAAGATTTTCGAGCCCTTCTTCACCACGAAGGAAGTGGGCAAGGGCACCGGCCTCGGCCTTGCCATGGTCTATGGCATCATCAAGCAGTCCGGCGGCTATATCCATCCGGAATCGGAAGTCGGCAAGGGCACGACCTTCCGTATCTTCCTGCCGCGCCATATCGTCGAAATGCCGGCGATCACCGAAGGCCAGGCGGCGGAGAGCCGCGACGTCTCGGCCATGGACCAGAGTGTGGCCGCCGTCGCCGCGCCGGAAGAGCCGGCCGATCTCACCGGCAAGTCGGCCGTCGTGCTGCTGGTCGAGGACGAGGAGGCGGTGCGCCGGGGCGGCAAGCGCATGCTGGAGACGCGCGGCTATACGGTCTACGAGGCGGGCTCGGGCGTCGAGGCGCTGGATATCATGGACGAGCTCGACGGCAATGTCGATGTCGTCGTTTCCGACGTCGTCATGCCGGAAATGGACGGTCCGTCGCTGCTGCGCGAGCTGCGCAAGAAATATCCGGACCTGAAATTCATCTTCGTCTCCGGCTATGCGGAGGATGCGTTCGCTCGCAACCTGCCCGCTGACGCCCAGTTCGGCTTCCTGCCGAAGCCGTTCTCGCTGAAGCAGCTTGCGGTGGTCGTCCGGGAGACGCTGGATAAGTAGGTGAAAGTTTCAGTTGGAACGCGGTTGAAAAATGGGGTGGAACTCGTTCCATTGACAGGCGTCGAACAAAAGCCGGTCACAATCGGATGTCAGCAACTGCAGGATGTTTATCGCTCATCTTCCCGCCGGCTATATTCTCTCCAAGCTCGTTGTTGAGCGAGATGCCTTCTACAAAAAGTCGCTGGTAGGCGTGGCCTTGGCATGTTCGGTCTTACCGGACGTGGATCTTGCCTATTTCTATCTCATCGACCAGCGAAGGCATCCTCACCATGATTATATCACGCACACGCCGATATTTTGGCTTGCGATAGCTGGTATTTTGGCTCTTGGGCTCATCGCATGCCGCAGGAGCACCTGGTTGATTTTCGTCGCGATAGGCCTGCTCAGCATATTGCTGCATCTCGTCCTGGACACGGTCGCCGCCGACATCCGTTGGCTATATCCGTTCAGTGATCGTGTCTTTAATCTCGTGCAGGTGCCGGCACTTTATCAGCCCTGGTATCTCAACTTCCTCTTCCACTGGACGTCATGGGTCGAGCTGGCAATTTGCCTTTTGGGGATATTCATCTTCTTAAAGGACAGAATCCAGGCGAGGCTGCGGTAGAAACAACCGCAGCGCCGCTATACCTGCCTGAATGTAAAGGGCGGCCGTGTTGCCGCCCGTCATTCCATTACTCCGCCAAAGCAACCGCGATTTCGGCGGCGACGCGCGCGTTGTTCTCGACCAGTGCGATATTGGTCTTCAGGCTGCGGCCGTCGGTGAGGTCGAAGATGGTGCTGAGCAGGTAGGGCGTCACCGCCTTGCCGGTGATCTCGTCGCGCTCGGCGCTGTCGAGGGCGCGGGCGATGTAGATTTCCATTTCCTCGCGCGGGATTTCATCGGCTTCCGGCACGGGATTGGCGATCAGCATGCCGCCATCGATGCCGAGCTGTTCGCGGGTTGCCTGGAAATTGGCGATCGCGGCCGGGCTGTTCAGCGTCAGCGGGCTCGGCAGGCCGGAAGCGCGCGACCAGAAGGCCGGGAATTCGGTGCTGTCATAGGTGACGACCGGAACGCCGCGCGTTTCCAGCACTTCCAGCGTCTTCGGAATGTCGAGGATCGCCTTGGCGCCGGCGCAGACGACGATGACGCCGGTGCGCGCCAGCTCCTCGAGATCGGCGGAAATATCGAAGCTTTCTTCAGCGCCGCGATGCACGCCGCCGATGCCGCCGGTGGCAAAGACCTTGATGCCGGCGCGGGCGGCGGCGATCATCGTCGCGGCAACCGTGGTCGCGCCCGTACGGCGCTCGGCGATGGCGAAGGCGAGATCGGCGCGCGAGACCTTCATGGCGCCTTCGGTCCTGGCGAGCGCTTCCAGCTCTTCCGGCTCGAGGCCGATATGCAGGACGCCGTGAATGACGGCGATGGTTGCCGGCACAGCGCCTTCCTGGCGGATGATCGCCTCGACGCTGCGGGCCATCTCGATATTGCCGGGATAGGGCATGCCATGGGTGATGATGGTGGATTCCAGCGCCACCAGGGGCGCGCCGCGCAGCTTGGCGGCAGCGACTTCCTTCGAATAGGAGATCGGCAGCAGGGGGGAGATGGGCTTGGTCATGATCTAGTCCAATCGGCTGAAACAGGAAATGCGAAATCAATGCGCTTCATGACAGAATTGCGGCTTCAGGAACAAGGGCCAACATCGACTTCACAAGCGCGGGCGAAAGATTTTCCGCCGTGGCGAAGGGAGATTGCACGGTAATGGCGGCGGCCGCCGCGCCATGGCGCACGGCCTCGCGGATGTCGTGGCCGGCAAGCAGCGCGGCAAGGACGCCGGCGGCGAGCGAATCTCCCGCCCCGGTGACATCGGCGACGTCGTCGACGACGGGCGGCTGCAGGCTGACGACGACGTCGCGGGAAAAGGCGATCAATTCGCGCTTGCCGCGGGTGATCACGCCGCTCTTCAGGCCGAGTGCTTGCAATCCGGCAACCCATTCGCGGGGATCGTCGGGCCGGCTTTCTGTCAGAGCGGCGGCTTCGGCCTCGTTGAGGAACAGATGATCGATGCCGCCGAGGCAGGGTTTCAGGCGCACGACCTTGGCCGGCGAAATGGCGATGGCCGCGACCGGCTTGCCGCAGGCGGCAGCGCGCGCGGCAATGGCACTCAGCGTCTCGGCCGGCAGATTGGCATCGCAGAGGACGAGATCGGTCGCCTCGAAAGCATCGCGAATGGCGCGGACGGCGAGCCGGCGCGGCACGAACAGCTTGTAGAGCTCCATATCGGCAAGGGCGATCACCAGATTGCCGTCGCGCTCGAGGATCGCCGTGTAGCTCGGCGTCTTGCGGTCGAGGAAGACGAAGGGCCTGTCATCGACGCCGGCCAAGCTTGCGGCTTCCGCCACCATCTCGCCCGCCGGATCGCCGCCGCGCGGCGAGACCAGCCGCACATCGAAGCCGAGACGCGCCAGATTGCGCGCCGCGTTGAAGCCGCCGCCGCCGGGTTCTTCGAACCATGCGCCGGGGTTGCTGGCGCCCGGCGCCGTCTCGCCGAAGATGCGGCCGCGCCGGTCGATATGGGCGCCGCCGAGAACGAGAATCTTCGTTGTCATATCGATCTCCTCAGCGGTCAAAAAGGCGAATCGAAGCCGTTGATACCATGTCGGAAATGGCTCGGAAGGGCAGGTAAGTGCTTGGGATGAAAGAGGAAAACAAATATAGAACGAAATTCATTTTACCTTTTTCTTTCAATCGTTTGTTGTGCACTTGCGGCATGAGAACAAATAGAGTACACAATTCTCATCAGCGGCAACATTGCTAGAGCGGCTTCAATAACCTAAAGGTGGATCGGATGTCTCAGAATTCTTTGCGGCTTGTAGAGGACAAATCGGTGGATAAAAGCAAGGCACTTGAAGCGGCACTCTCTCAAATTGAGCGGTCGTTCGGCAAGGGCTCGATCATGAAGCTCGGCTCTAACG
>JASGEG010000281.1:0-11156 GCA_047606605.1 Rhizobium sp. | reverse complement strand
TCCAGCTGGGCGATCGTGCGCTTATCCGGCGGGCCGGGATCGACATAGGACACATATTTCGGTCCAGGCTCGCCGAGGCGGGCAAGGGAGGTGCGCTGCCAATCGTCACGCTTTTCCCAGGTATACCATTTGCCTTGCGGATCGAAGGCTTTCAGCTTGTAGGCGCCGAGCGAGACCGGATTGGCGAAATCGTAGCGAACCGGATCGGCCACCTTTTCGAAGACGTGCTTGGGCATGATCCAGGCGCCGTTCCACCGCACGGTGAAGATGGCATGGAAGCGCGAATTCGGCTTCTTGAGCTTGAAGACCACGGTATAGGGGTCCGGCGCCTCGACACTGGCCACCTGCACCGAGAAGGCGGCGCTCCAGTTCATGCCCGGATGATCCATCTGGGTCTTGACCGTATAGACCACGTCATCGGCGGTGAACTCCACGCCGTCGCTCCAATAGAGCCCCTTGCGCAGCTTGACCGTCATCTGGGTGAAGTCGTCATTATATTGCGGCTTGTCGGCGGCGAGCGAATTGTCCCAGGCCGAACCGCCGAGCCCCTGCTCGGGGTCGATGTACCAGAGCGTGTCCATGGTCAATTGCTGCAGGCCGGTCGAGACGCCGCCGCCGCCATTGACCCAGGCATTGAACCAGCCGGGATTCTTGATCGTCCCTTCCGGATTTTCGACGATCAGCGTCTCCTTGCGCGGCAAAGAGGTATAATCCTGGGCTTTGGCCGCCGCGATGAGGCCGAACGTGGCCAGCGCGACACCAAAAGCAAGCTTCTTCCACTGCTGCATGATCTCCTCCCCTTGTTGTCCATCGGGCGGCATGCCGATCAAGGCGACGCATGCCGCGACCTTCGCGCTGCCGCAATCGGCCGAAAATCGAACGATCTACGTCCGATCCGACCCGCGGCAGATTGGCGTTACCGGCCTTATCGCCTCCTCGCGATCGCCGGATACCGCTGCAGACCGGGACGCGTCACGCACCCCGGCAGCCGACCGTCATACCGACAGTCGGATCACGCTGTAGGAGAGCGGCTTCAGCGTAGCGCGAAGCCGGCCATCCTCGATCTTGGCGTTGCCCGTGGCAGCGGGAACGACCGTATTGGGCCGGGCGGCGGTGTTGACCGCATTCAGGTCCTCATGAACCATCTCATGCTGCTCGATGACGCGCGCACCGGGGAAGCCCTGCAGCTGCGTGTCGAGATCGAGCGCCGTATCGGGATGACGGTTCACGGCAAACAGGGTCACCGCATTGGCCGCGGCGTCATGGACGGCGGAAACGTCGAGATAGGGAACGTCGTCGGCCTCGTCGCTATCATAGGTCGGACCGTCCAGAACAAGCCGGAGCGCGGAGCCGCGTCCATATTTCGAGGCGAAATAAAGCGGATAGTAGATCGTCTGCCGCCAGGCGGGACCACCATTTTCCGTCATGATCGGCGCAATGACGTTGACGAGCTGGGCGATGCAGGCGATGCGCACGCGGTCCGACCGGCGAATGAAGGTGTTCAGGATGCCGCCGACCTGGAGAACGTCCTCGAAATTATAGACGTCTTCCAATAGATGCGGCGCATCCGGCCATTCGTCGCGGGCAAGGATGTCCTTGTCCTGCTGGTTGGAATGATACCAGACATTCCACTCGTCGAAGGAAATGCCGATCGTCTTCTTCGAACGCTTCTTCGCCTTGATATAGTCGATCACGCCGCCGATGGTGCCGATGTAGCGGTCGAGTTTCTCGGCCTTGGCAAGATAATTCAGCGTGTTCTTTTCGCGATTGGCGAAATACATGTGCAGCGAGATATAATCGGCGCTGTCGTAGCATTGATCGAGAACCTGGGCCTCCCAATCGGGATAGGTTTTCATATCCGAGTTGGACGAGCCGCAGACCACCAGCTCCAGCGACTTGTCGAAGCCGCGCATGGCCTTGGCCGTTTCGTCGGCCAGCCGGCCATATTCAAAAGCGGATTTGTGGCCGACCTGCCAGGGGCCATCCATCTCGTTGCCCAGGCACCACAGCTTCACGCCATGTGGATCGGCCCAGCCATGCTTGCGCCGCAGGTCCGACCAATAGGTGCCGCCGGGATGATTGCAATATTCCAGGAAGTTGCGCGCATCATCCAGCCCGCGTGAGCCGAGATTGACGGCCAGCATCGGCTTGGTGTTGGCCTTCTTGCACCAGTCGACGAATTCGTTGACGCCGATCTGGTTGCTTTCGCGGGTGCGCCAGGCAAGATCGAGACGCACGGGACGCTCCGAACGGGGGCCGACGCCATCTTCCCAATCATAGGCGGATACGAAATTGCCGCCGGGATAGCGGCAGTAGGGCGAATTCAGCTCGCGGACCAGCTCGATGACATCCTGGCGAAATCCGTCCGAATCCGCGGTGGGATGACCCGGCTCGTAAATGCCTCCATAGATGGCTCTGCCCAGATGCTCCAGAAAGGAGCTGTAGAGCCGGTCGTCGATATCGGCAATTCGGAAATCACGATGGATGACCACATTCGCCTTCACGGCTATCCTCCCATATGTATCAAATATTTCGTTCTTATACCTTAATCCTGATATAATTTGGTCAAGCCGTCAATGTCGAATTAGTTGTGCCCTCGCGCTGAAAGCACCACCCGAACACCCAAAAATCCCATAAAATAAAAGAATACAATAGGTTATAAAAAATCACGTCGCGCCCAATTTTTCGCGACGATATTGTTATGTATCATATTTCATGATTTAATCTATGACAGATCGATGCGCATCAGAATGTCGCGCCCGTAATTGCCGAAACCGCGGCCGAAAATATTGACGCCGCCGGTATGGCGCGCATCCTCGGCAATGCCGATCCGCAGCCGGATCGATGAATGCTGGCCGATGGCAAGGTCGTCGATGGTGACATCCGACGTGGCGACGCCATCGATGAAGGTGCCCTTCTTCGAGATCCGCCAGGTCTTCAGCTTGCCGTATTGCGAGCCCTCGAGCTTCCACCAGCCTGGCGTGAAGGCGCCGCGCTTGTCGCCGTAATCGCCGGGCGACGTCCACGTGCCGACGGCAACGCCGTTGACCCAGATGGTGATGTCCGACGGCCAGTCCGGATTGGTTCCCGGAACCTCGGACGACAACTCCATCGAGAATTCGATGGCATTGACGTTCTTGTTCAGGATCTTGGCATTATTGGGAAATTTATATTCCACATGACCGCGCCCGAACCAGAGGAGACCGGCCTGCATGCGTTGCGGATCAAGGAAATAATCCGGCACGTCCAGCAGCCCGATCACGCCTTCCGTCGAGCAAAGCCCGCAGGGCGCATGCGTTTCGCAGCTCGTATAGAGACCGATCGGCATCGCGACCTCGATCACGTCCTCATCATGCTTGAAGGCGGGGTCCTCGAAGCTCAGGAGGATTTCGTCGTAAAGTGCCGTGCAGATCTTCTGGTAACCCTTGCGCGCCTTCGCCGCCTTGGTTTCAACCAGGCCCGCCTCTTCCAGGATCATGATCCCGGTTGCAACCGTCGACTGCGGCAGATCGAGCGCCCGCGCGATTTCATTGACATTCAGTGGGCCGTTGGAGCACAACAGCCTCAGCATATCCACGCGTGCGGGCACGGAAAGCGCCCGCAACACCGCAGCGTTCTCACCCGCATAGATCGTCAGAAAGCCGCGTTTCATCGTATCCAGAATGCCTCATCAATTGCCTTCATTTATATCAACATTCTTGATTTAACAAGGGCATCCATGACGCAATCTTGGGCTATCCCACGTCAACGGCATTCGCCGTCACTTCCGAACCGGCTGGTTCCAGCGCTTCCTGGGCCTTGGCCCAGTCCTCCGCGCGCTGCATCAGCAAGACCATCTCCTGCCGCAACGCATGCGATCTCAAGATATCGGCGGCGTGATCGGGATTGGACCGCGGATCATAAAACCCGTCTATCTCCTCGCCTTTCTCCCGCCGCGCCGCCTCCAGCCGCGCCCTCAACTCTCCTGCTTCCGCTTTCGCCATAAAGTACCGCTTCATCGCGTCAATGAGGTCATGATCGCTGGTATCGAACGCCATGCATTCTCCGTCTCGCTGTTATCGACGGACGGCAATGACCTGATTCGAATGGCAAAATCTGGATTGGAACTGGAATTCTTCGTGGCAGCTGCAATATGGACGCTGCATTTCCAGAGCCTGACCCAAGGCCTGACAATGTCACGTCAGACGGTCGCCATAAGGCAAAAAAGCAGAGGGCGCTCGACCCATGACTGGGGAGCGCCCTCGCTGTTACCCTGGACAGCAGACACCGGCACGGCCTCGAAAGGTCGGCCCGGCAGGCTATCGATACAGGTGATGACGTGCAGATAATACAACAGCGGTCGATTTGCAAGGTTCAATCAGAGAAAATTTGAGTTGGCGCATGAATGCCTGCGCCTCGCGACAGTGGCCACGAAAATATTGACGACGCTACCCGAATTGCTATCATTGCCCTCAATGAGATCATGGAGGCCAAGGTGTCCGGCAATCTGCATGTCCGCAACCTCGACGATGAATTGATCGCGAAGCTCAAGAGACGCGCAGCCCGCCACGGCCGTTCGGCGGAAGCCGAGCATCGGGAAATCCTGCGGCAGGCGCTCGAAACCGAAGTCGAGCCCTCCTTCGACACATTGGCCGCGCAACTGCGCCAACTGACTGCAAAACGCAAACAAACCCCTTCGGAGGTTCTCCTGCGAGAAGGGCGCGACGAACGGTGACGGAAACGCTCGTCGTCGACGCAAGCATCGCCATCAAATGGGTCATTGAGGAAGACGGGACCCCACTTGCCGTCGGATTACGGCAGAATCACCGTTTTGCCGCTCCAGATCTGCTGACTGCGGAATGCGCGAGCATCCTTTGGAAAAAGACCCAGCGAAACGAGTTGACCTCTGGTGAAGCCGCCATGGCGGCAAAGTTGCTGGAACGGAGCAACATCGAATTGTTCGGCATGAGGAGCCTTCTCGCCACAGCGACGGAGGTGGCGGTCAGCCTCGGCCATCCAGCCTATGACTGCATGTATATCTGCCTTGCCGCCAGCCACAATTGGCGCTTCGTAACCGCGGATGAAAGGCTCCTGCGCCTCGTCCAGCAAAAGGCTCCCGCAAAGATTGCGAAGCTTTGCGTGACGCTAGAGCAGGCGACAAACGGCTAACGCGCAAGAAAGCCACCAGCTGCAACAGTGCACACGCAACTTCCTGCCGCATGCACGCGCCTCATAGATAAAATCTATCGAATTTTTCTGATTTATCTATTTTCCTTATTGCGATGCACGCCCTATGTTGCACCGCGAAATCCTCCCGTCCAAACATACAAGGGTCCCATGTCCGTTCTCAATACCGCCATCAAGCCGTTCAAAGCCCAGGCCTTCAAGCAGGGCAAGTTCATCGAGGTCACGGAAGCTGACATCGCCGGCAAATGGGCGGTCTTCTTTTTCTATCCGGCCGATTTCACCTTCGTCTGCCCGACCGAGCTCGGCGACGTCGCGGATAATTACGCAGAGCTGCAGCGCCTCGGCGTCGAGATCTTCTCGGTCTCGACCGACACCCATTTCACCCACAAGGCATGGCATGACAGCTCCGAGACCATCGGCAAGATCCAGTATGCGATGATCGGCGACCCGACGGGCACGATCACCCGCAACTTCGACGTCATGCGCGAGGCAGAGGGCCTTGCCGATCGCGGCACCTTCGTCGTCGATCCGGACGGCGTCGTCCAGGCCGTGGAAATCACCGCCGAAGGCATCGGCCGCAATGCCGCCGACCTGCTGCGCCGGATCAAGGCCGCCCAGTATGTGCGCGCCCATCCCGGCGAAGTCTGCCCGGCCAAGTGGGAAGAAGGCGAAAAGACGCTCGCTCCCTCGCTGCATCTCGTCGGCAAGATCTGATTTCGGCTTCGGCCGCAGCCTTCCCCGCAAGCGGGGAAGGCCTCCCTTCCTTTGCAATTTTAGACAAACGGCCTTTGTCCCGGCGGACAGGCCGCGCCCAATCCCTTTTCGAACGGAGACACGTCGATGCTTGACGATGCACTGAAAAGCCAGCTCAAGGCCTATCTGGAAAAAGTCGTACGGCCGATAGAGATCCGCGCGAATATCGATGACAGCGCCAAGTCCAGGGAGATGCTGGCGCTTCTGGAAGACATCGTCATACTATCCGACAAGATCACGCTCGTTCAGGCGCGTGACGCGAGCGAACGCGCGCCCTCCTTCGCCCTGACCAGCCCCGGCCACGAGATCAGCCTGCGTTTCGCCGGCATTCCGCTCGGCCACGAATTCACCTCGCTCGTCCTCGCCCTCCTGCAGACCGGCGGCCATCCGCCGCGCGTCGAACAGGCCATTCTCGACCAGATCCGCGATCTCGAGGGTGACTTCCGCTTCGAGACCTATTTCTCGTTGTCCTGCCAGAATTGCCCCGATGTCGTTCAGGCGCTGAACCTGATGTCGATCCTCAACCCAAAGATCAGCCACGTGGCCATCGACGGCGCCGCCTTCCCGCAGGAAGTGACCGATCGACAGGTCATGTCGGTGCCAACTGTCTATCTGAACGGTGAAGTCTTCGGCCAGGGCCGCATGGAGGTCGAGCAGATCATCGCCAAGCTCGACACGGGCGCCACAAAGCGCGCCGCCGAAAAGCTTAAGAGCCTCGACACCTTCGACGTCCTCGTTGTCGGCGGCGGCCCCGCCGGCGCGGCATCGGCGATCTATGCCGCGCGCAAGGGCATCCGCACCGGCGTCGTCGCCGAGCGCTTCGGCGGCCAGGTGCTCGACACCATGGCGATCGAGAATTTCATTTCCGTGCCGCATACCGAGGGCCCCGCCTTCGCCACGGCACTGGAAACACATGTGAAGGACTATCCCGTCGAAATCATGAACCTGCAGCGGGCCGAGAAGCTCGTCCAGCGAGGCGATCTGTTCGAGATCGAGCTTGCAAGCGGCGCGACGCTGACATCCCGCAGCCTTATTCTCTCCACCGGCGCGCGCTGGCGGCAGATGGGCGTGCCCGGCGAGGAGCAATACCGCAACAGGGGCGTCGCCTATTGCCCGCATTGCGACGGCCCGCTGTTCAAGGGCAAGGATGTCGCCGTCATCGGCGGCGGCAATTCCGGCGTCGAGGCGGCGATCGATCTCGCCGGCATCGTCAAGCATGTCACGCTCATCGAATTCGATGGCGCGCTGCGTGCCGACGACGTGTTGCAGCGCAAGCTGCGCAGCCTGCCCAATGTCGAGATCATCCTGTCGGCCAAAACGACAGAAGTGCTGGGCGATGGCGGCAAGGTCACCGGCCTTGCCTATGAGGACCGCACCAAGGGCGAGAAACATATGCTGGCGCTTGACGGCATCTTCGTGCAGATCGGGCTGCTGCCGAATACGGAATGGCTGAAGGGCACGATCGCGCTGTCTCCGCGCGGCGAGATCGTCGTCGACCAGCATGGCCAGACATCGCTGCCGGGCGTCTTTGCCGCCGGCGATTGCACCACCGTCCCCTACAAGCAGATCGTCATCGCCGTCGGCGAAGGCGCCAAGGCGTCCCTGGCCGCGTTCGATCATCTCATCCGCGCCTCCGCGCCGAAGGAGGACGAAGCCAAGGCCGCGTGATCGGCCGGGGCGGATCATGACCCTGAGGGAACTGGAATATCTCGTCGCGCTCGCCAAGTACCGCCATTTCGGCCGCGCGGCGGAGGCTTGCCTCGTCAGCCAGCCGACCTTGTCGGCGCAGATCAGAAAGCTCGAGAGCGAACTCGGCACGCCGTTGCTGGAGCGCGATTCGCGCTCCGTCATGCTGACGACCTTCGGCAAGGATGCCGCCGAGCGGGCAAAACGCATCCTCGCCGATGTCCAGCAATTGAAGAGTGCCGCGTTGCTGAACCAGAACCAGGAGCTCGGCACGCTGCGCCTTGGCGCCTTTCCGACCCTCGGGCCCTATTTCCTGCCGCATGTCGTGCCGCAGGTGCATGAGCGCTTCCCGCAACTGGAAATCCTTCTGAGCGAGGAAAAGAGCGGCGTGCTGCTGTCGCGCCTGCGCAGCGGCGAGCTTGATGCTGCACTCCTGGCCCTACCGGTCGAAAGCGACCAATTGCAGGTGGAATTCCTGTTCGAAGAACCGTTCCTGCTCGCTTTGCCGCGCAAGCACCCGCTGGCCGATCGGGAAAGCATCGGCATGGAAGACCTCTCGCATTACGACCTGATGCTTCTGGAAGAAGGGCATTGCCTGCGCGAGCATGCGCTCGAAATCTGCCGGCTCTCCGGCGCCGGACAGAAATCCTCCTTCCAGGCGACCAGCCTCGAAACGCTTCGCCTGATGGTCGGCGCAAATGTCGGCATCACCCTGCTGCCGATGCTGGCAACCATCGGCCCGCTGATGTCTTCGGACCGCATCCGGCTCCTGAAATTCAGCGATGGCAATCCAAAGCGCCGCATCGGCCTTTGCTGGCGCCGCAGTGCGCCTACCGGCCCGCTCCTCAAGCAACTGGCGGAGATGTTCCGGGCGACGGCGCAGCAATTGCTGCGGCATTGATCAAAGCGCGACCTGTCCGCGACAGCCGCCACAAGCCCGGCCTTGATCAGCTCGCTCTCGCCTCAACCGACCGCCGCCCTTGCCCTGAACGCATCCAGAATGCGCGCACCCACCAGCACCTCGGTGCCGGCAAGTCCGACAGAACAGAACAATGTCGTCTGGCCGGGCCGATCGCGGGCAGCAAGCTTGCCGCTGACGATTGCCGCAAGGTCGACCATCCGCTCCCCGCTCGGCGTTCCCTCGAGAAAGAACGGCATCCTGTAGGCTTTCACCTGCTCGGGAGAATCCGTGGCGATCAGATGGGCGGCGGCGGCAACGTCGAGGCCCAGTTCGTGCTCGTCCACCATCTTGGGGCCGACCGTGTTGATATGGGCGCCGGGCTTCAGCCACTCCGCCTTAATCACCGGCGTCAGGCTGCTGGTGGCGCAGATCACGATATCGGCGTCTCGAACGGCACAGCGTGGCGAATCCACCGCCTCGACAGGAATGCCCAGCCGCTCCTCCATCTCCAGGGCAAATTGATAGCGATTGCGCTCGCTGCGGCTATAGATGCGAACATAGGAAAGCTGGCGGACGAGGGAGGCCGCCTCCAGTTGCGCCCGCGCCTGCTGGCCGCTGCCGATAATGCCGACGGTGGTTGCGTCGGGAGACGACATATGGCGAACGGCGACGCCGCCGATCGCACCGGTGCGAATTTCTCCCAATCTGGTGCCGATGAGGATGCCTTGAAGCTCGGCCGTCTGCGTCGACCAGACCGCAACGATCTGGTCGTGCCGCGCCCCCCGGAAGGTGTCATAGACCCTGAAGCCGGCGATGGAGGCATTGTCGGTCGTCCCGCCGATCGTGAAGATCAGGTCGCCCTTTTCCGCGAAGGAAACGCTGTGCCTTGGCGGCGACACCAGATCTCCCGCGGATCGCGCGAAAAACGCCTCCTCGATAGCCTCTACGGCAAGCGCCATAGCCGGAATCCGCTCCAGATCGCTGTCGCCCAGAATGATCGCCATGCCCCCTCCATGACCGCGTTTTCCCCGGCGGTCATGATGGGATCTAGAGGCCAGATCCGCCTTGCCAAGCCCTCAGCCGACAAAGGCCGGTCCTGGCGTCAATCATGCTGCGACAGGAAGGTGGAGACCGTTGCCAGGCACAGCGCCTTCTCCTCGACATGCGGCATATGGCTGGATTGTTCGAACAGCGCCCATTTGCAGCCGGCGACACGCTCGACATAGGGCCTGACCACCTCCGGCGTCGCCTCGTCGTATCTGCCCGAGATCAGCAGGGTCGGCGCCTCGATCAGCGGCAGCCGGTCCTCGATCGTCCAGTCCTTCATTGTGCCGATGACGTGGAATTCGGTCGGACCGTTCATGTTGCGATAGACGGTATTGTCCTCATCCATGATCGCGAAGGTGCGTGCCACTTCCGGCGGCCAGGGCACGACGCGGCAGACATGCCGGTCGTAGAAGACGCGCGAGGCGGCGATATAGTCCAGGTCGGTGATCGTGCCCGCCTCCTCGTGTTTCAGTAGCGTATCCTGCACCTCGCGCGGCAATTCGCGGCGCAGACGGTTGGCCTCGGAAACCCAGGTGTGCATGTTTGCCGGCGAATTGGCGATGACCAGCGCCTTCAGCCCGGCTGGCCGGCGCACCGCATGCTCCGCCCCCAGCATGCCGCCCCAGGACTGGCCGAGGAAGGCATAACGGCCCTGAATGCCAAGATGCGCAAGCAATGCATCCAGCTCTTCGAGAAACAGCGCCGGCGTCCAGAAATCAGGGCCTTTCTCCGGCAGGTGCGTGGAGTTGCCGTTGCCGAGCTGGTCGTAATGGATGACGGCGCGACCGTCGATTTCCGCGATCTCCTTGAAGGAATCGACATAGTCATGCGTGCAGCCAGGGCCGCCATGGGCGACCACCAGGGGCAGCTTGCCGCTATCGAGCGAGCCGGTGATGCGATACCAGGTCTGGTATTCGCGAAAGGGCAGGAAGGCTTCCTTCGATGCGACGGCGGCCACGTATCTCTCCATCTCTTTGACCAGGATGGAAAAGCATAACGCGGCGCAAATGCCGGCGGCAGCTATCAGAAGTTATAGGATGGCTCGGTCTCCAGGAGCCGGTAATGCGTGGCGCGCACCACCGCCTGTGTGCGGTTCTTGGCCCCGAGCTTCTTGGCGGCCGCGTTGAGATGCATGACGACGGTCGGCACCGAACGGTCGATGATGCGCGAGATCTCCTTGGCCGAAAGTCCCTCCGCCGAATAGCGCAGACACTCCCTTTCGCGCTCCGTCAGCCGCATCTTGCCGACGCTGCGCGCGCTGGAATCGAACAGCATATAGGCCGTCTCGTGAAAGACATGGGCGAGCAGGCCGAAATCGGCGATGGAGCGCAGCGCATTGCGCTCGAAATCCTTGTTGGCCCCAAAGCGGATACCGGTCACTGTCGCGTAATCGCCGCGCGGCATGTGGACCGGCACGGTGACGCCGGTCGACATGTCGCGTTCGTTGAGATAGCGCGCCACCGGCTCGGTGCTTTCCCCCAGATAGCGGTTGATCGCGGTATCGGCCCCGGCATTGTAGTTCCAGAAAAACGGCGCGGAACTGTGCAGCAGGTGGCGCTGCGCAGCTCCGCGCCGTTTTTCTGGAACTACAATGCCGGGGCAG
>JASGEG010000280.1:0-4591 GCA_047606605.1 Rhizobium sp. | reverse complement strand
GGTCTCATGCGCGCGCCATAGTGGCCGACTTTTACTCCGCCGCGCGGCCGGTTTTTGCTCCGCCGTTGACACTACATGGCGATTGCAGATGTCATCGAGATGGATCTGAGAAGCGGGCATTTGGCCGTCGGTGACCGGCTGCCGCCGCAGCGTGAGCTCGCGACGCGGTTGGCCATCGATTTCACCACCGTGGCGCGGGGATATGTCGAGGCACAGAAGCGCGGGCTTGTCAGCACTCATGTCGGGCGCGGCACCTTCGTCACGGGTGGTGCTGACAGGGAGCGTCGCGGCTTCGCCTCGAATGCGGCACCCGACCCCCGCCGCGCCGCGGTCGTGGACTTCTCCATGAACATGCCGCCCGAGCCGGACGATCCGGATCTTCTCGCCCGCATGCGCGAGGGCCTCTCCGCGGTTGCCACCAACATGATCTCCCTATTGCGCTACCAGGGGTTCGGGGGCGCCGGCATGGACAAGGAGGCGGCCGCCAACTGGCTGAGCCGCCGCGGCCTCGTCCCGTCGCAGGAACGTATCTTCGTCACCCCCGGCGCCCATCCGGCACTCTTGGCGATCTTCGGCATACTGGCCAAACCCAGTGAGACGGTGCTGTCGGAAAACATCACCTATCCCGGCATGCGGTCGATCGCGGCGCAGCTGCGCCTCAACCTTTCCGGTCTTCCAATGGACGAAGAGGGCATCATTCCCGCTGCCTTTGCTGCAGCATGCGAGGAAAAGAAGCCGAAGGCGCTCTATCTCAATCCGACCCTGCAGAACCCGATGACGCTGACCATCCCTGAAAAGCGACGGGAGGAAATCTGTGCGGTCGCCCGGAAGTATCATGTGCCTGTCGTGGAGGATGATGCCTATGGCTTCATCCCGCTGCATGGGCCGCCGCCGCTCGCCGCCATGGCCCCGGACCTGACCTGGCACATCGGCGGGCTTGCGAAATGCATCGGCGCCGGCCTCAGGCTTGCCTATGTCGTCGCGCCGGACACCAAGGCGGCCTGGCCCTTTGCGAGCGCGATGCGCGCCAATAACGTCATGGCTTCTCCGCTGTCCGTCGCGCTTGCCACCCGCTGGATCGAGGACGGCACGGCCGACAGCATTCTCCACTTCATCCGTGTCGAGGCCGCCGCCCGCCAGGCGCTGGTCGCCGCCATTCTGCCGCGGGGGTCCTATCGCAGCGATCCGATCAGCTTCAACATATGGCTGCCGCTCACTGGCGGCTGGACGCGCTCCACCTTCGGCAGTCACATGCGCTCATCCGGCATCGGCGTCGTTGCAAGCGACGCCTTCACGGTCGACGGGCCGGCGCCTGAGGCCGTCCGCGTCTGCCTCGGTGGGCCGATCACCCGCGACAGGCTGAAGGGCGCGCTGGACTTTATGGCCCATGCGCTCGAAGGCCCACCGGAAATGACGGCGTCGTTCTTCTGAAAAGAGCGAGAGGAACTGCCAATTCCGATGACGGATATGGTTCCGTCTTCGGCCGGGGAGCGTTTCCGAAGCCTGGAGAACTCGGCGATTTCCGGATAGGCAGATAATGCTTCCGCCGCCCTCCTGTACCACCATCTCGCCTTGGCGGGTGGTAAAGCTTTACACTGGTGCATTGGAGGAAATGTGCTAGGCTCTCGCGATAATAACGCGTCAGAAAATGCAATCATGATCTGGGAGGATTCATGGTCGAGATATTTTCGAAGCGGGACGGACCTCGTCGCGAGGACGTCCAGATCAAACGCCTCATCGAGCAGAATCGAGGCGTGATCACCAAGCTTGCCGACCAGCTCAGCAATGGTCGTTATTCCCAATCCAAAAAACCGCGTCCAACGCCACAGGCGGAGGGCCTGATCATCCATATCGGTCATACGCCCACTGCGGAAGCCGCGCCGGAACCGCAGATCAGGGTGACACCCAATGGTCGCGTGGTTGCCGTCGATCTGCATTCGGGTCGGCAGCTCCAGCATTTTGGCGACATTCGCGAAGCCGCCGGCTGCAAGACGTTCACCCTCGCCATTGTGGGCAATCGCTATATCGCGCCGCTCGACGATGAGACCGCGGCAGCACTTGCAGATATGGATGGTGTGAGCATCGGCTCGTCCTACGACGCAAGAGAGCTTGCGGCCGATATCGGGCGCCGCCTCGACATCGCCGCGGAAGCCTAACGACATCCGTGTCCGACAATGCTGATATCGGCTGTGAAGTGTCAGATCTTTCTCGAGCGGGGAACATGGGAGCTGCATGAAGCGGAATCTACATGATGCGAACGATATTCCCTTGAAGCGGTCACCGCGCGTGCCGGCATTTATGCCGGGTGGTGCCTTGATGCGGTCCGATTATGACGAGGTCGGCGTAACCCGGGCCTGGGAAAGCCTTCTGGAGGGAAGGCATGAGACCAGGCGCCACGCCCTGCCGGTGCGCTCGACCATTCACGATTCCTGGTCCCGCTGCGCCGAGGGCGGCATCGATGCGCAGCGCAACGAGGCGCCGATCGAGACCGACCGTGATGTCGTCGAGGCGCTGACTCGGGGCAATTCAGAGCTGATGGAAGCGGCCGCGCATCCTTTTTCGACGATCGGCCGAATGCTCGACGGAACTGGCGCCATGCTCGTCCTGGCCGATAATGACGGCGTTCTGATCGATGTCATCGGCGACAAGAGAACCGTTTTCGATGGCATGGATATCCATCTCGGTATCGGTGGAAAATGGACAGAGGAGGTTGTCGGGACCAATGGCATCGGCACGGCCCTTTGGACCGGAGAGCCGGTCTTCGTTCATGCCGCCGAACATTTCTGTGCGGGCATCAAGAGCTGGACCTGTGCCGGTGCGCCGATCCGCGACCCTTTTGACGGCAAGATCATCGGGGTCGTCGATCTCTCGGGACATCCAGATATTTTCCGCCCTCACAATACCGCGCTCGTCGCGGCGGCGGCGCGCGAGATCGAGAGAGCCCTGGCCGACTCGCAGACCACGGAGCGAATGCGGCTGCTTGAAGCCTTCATCGCCTCCGCCAGCAATTACCGTGCAAGCGACGGGCTCCTGATCATCGACCGGCAGGGCCGGGCGATCTACCACAACAACGTACCGCTGCCGGAGGGGCGGCGATTTGGCGAGGGCCTTCGCCAGGGCGGTTTGAACTGTTGGTCGCCGGAGCTTACGGGTTCCGGCTTTCTCGATACGGTCACCACCAGCCTTCCGGAGACGATGCGCAACTGCGATGTCTGTCCTCTGGAACTCGATGGCGATATTCGCGGTGCTGCGCTGGTGTTTTCGAAAAACGCCGGCGGACGAACCGTATCGATCAATGGCCGCGCTTCGGATCGGCTCAAGGAGGCGTGCGGCCATATCATCGGTGAAAGCGACGAGCTTCGTGCCGCGGTGGATATTGCCTGCCGCGCGGCCGAGACGGAGGATGTGACGTCGCTGCTGATCGAAGGGGAAACCGGTGTCGGCAAGGAGCTTTTCGCACGCCTTATTCATGCCGGCAGCCGCAAATCCGGCGGCAGTCCCTTCATCGCGCTCAATTGCGGAGCGGTGACAAAGGAACTCTTCGGCAGCGAGCTGTTTGGCCATGTGTCCGGCGCCTTCACCGGGGCCTCCCGCGACGGCAAGGCGGGTGTCTTCGAACTCGCCGACGGCGGGGTTCTGAGCCTCGATGAAATTGGCGAAATGCCGCTGGATATCCAGCCGTTTCTGCTGCGCGTGCTCGAGGAGCGTGTGATTCAGCGCCTTGGCGACAGCCGCCCGCGGCCTGTCGACGTCAGGCTCGTCGCCTCGACCAACCGCGATCTCAAGCAGGAGGTCGCCGCCGGCCGCTTCCGCCGCGATCTGTTCTACCGGATCAGCACGGTGACGATCCATGTGCCACCCTTGAGAGAGCGTGGGGCCGACTGTCTGCTGCTGCTGGATCACTTCAATCGCAAGATGGCCGACCGAAGGGATGTCTCGCTGCTTCAGTTCACGAATGAGGCGCTCGATACGATGCTGGCCTATCATTGGCCGGGCAATGTGCGAGAGCTGCGAAACCTAGTGGAACGGCTGCATCTTCTGGCCCGCCATCGCCTGGTCGGCATCGACGATCTGCCGGCTGAAATGGTCATGCGCCAGCCGCTCGCCGGTAGCGCTCCCACGGAGGCCGAAAGTCAGGTGCTCAGCTTTGCCGAGGCCGAGCGGCAGGCCATCATGAGCGCCTTATCGGCCGAACACGGCAATCTGAGCAAGGTCGCCTATCGGTTGGGAATATCCCGACCCACCCTCTATCGGAAAATGGAGCAGTTCGGGATCAAGCGCAGCTACGCCTGAAACGACTTTCAAAGTGCCGGGTGGGTTTTGATGATCCCTCCCGAAGCGGAAGCCAACTTTCATCGGCAAGCCTGGACACGGCGGGAAAACCGTGCCCAGGCTTCATCTTGCCGTCACACGAGATCGAAGCGATCTGCGTTTGTGACCTTTGTCCATGCGGCGACGAAGTCGCGGACGAACTTTTCCTGGGTGTCGCTCTGGCCGTAGACTTCGGCAAGGGCGCGCAGCTGCGAGTTCGATCCGAAGACGAGGTCGACGCGGGTGCCGGTCCACTTGACGTCGCCGGTGTTGCGGTCGC
>JASGEG010000279.1:0-4032 GCA_047606605.1 Rhizobium sp. | reverse complement strand
GCAGAATGTCTATGCAGAGGCCATGGTGCACGCCGCCTTGCCGGAAGCCAATGTCGATCAATACGAGTCCGTCGACATGATCTATCAGGCGCTCGAATCCGGCCGTGCCGACGCCGCCGCGACCGACCAGTCGTCGCTGGCCTGGTACATGACCCAGAACCAGGGCCGCTACAAGGATGCCGGCTACGGCTGGAACCCGCAGACCTATGCCTGCGGCGTCAAGCGCGGCGACCAGGATTGGCTGAACTTCGTCAACACCGCCCTGCACGAGGCAATGACCGGCGTCGAGTTCGACTTCTACGCTGCCTCTTACAAGAAGTGGTTCGGCAAGGATCTCACCCCGCCGCAGATCGGTTTCCCGGTCGAATACAAGTGATCTCGTCGAGGACGGAAGCCAGCCTTCCGTCCTTTCCCCACCCTTGATTGCCGGATTGCACCATGGGTTATACGCTGAATTTCGCCGCCGTCTGGCGCAGCTTCGACCAGCTTCTGGGCGGATTGCTGCTGAGCCTCGGCCTGGCTTTCATTTCCATCCTGATCGGCGCGCTGATCGGTCTGCTCGTTGCTTTCGCGCTGACGGCGAAAAGCGGCTGGGCTCGCCGGCCGGCCGCGCTTTACGTGACGATCATCCGCAACCTGCCGATCCTCGTGCTGGTTCTTTTCGCCTATTTCGCGCTGCCGCAGATGGGTTTCCGGATTTCGAAGATCCAGAGTTTCGTCGCGATGCTGTCGATCTATTCGGGCGCTTATCTGGCCGAGGTCTTTCGCGCCGGCCTGCTGTCCATCCCAAAGGGATTGTCGGAAGCAGGCCTCGCCATCGGACTGACGCCGATGCAGATCCGCGGCTCGATCGTCGCGCCGCTGATGGTCCGCAACGTGCTGCCCTCGCTGTCCTCGACGGTGATCTCGCTGTTCAAGGACACCTCGCTCGCCGCCGCGATCGCCGTGCCGGAACTGACCTTCGAGGCGCGCAAGATCAATGTCGAAAGCTTCCGCGTCATCGAGACCTGGCTGGTCACCTCCGGCCTCTATGTCGTCACCTGCGTCGTCCTTGCCGCGCTGTTGCGTTTCGTCGAGCGCCGTCTGGCCATTCCGAGGTGACATCATGACAGGTTCCACCGCTTTTCTCGATCAGCTCTGGATCGCCCGCCTCGTCATCCTCAAGGGGCTTGGCGTCACGGTCTCCATTTCGCTGCTTGCCATCGTCATCGGTTCGCTGCTTGGCGTCCTCGTGGGGCTTTGCCTCGTCTACGGCAACCCGGTGCTGCGCTTCGTCGTGCGCGCCTATACGGATTTCATCCGGGGAACGCCCGTCCTCGTGCTGGTTCTCGCAAGCTATTACGTCCTGTCGACGGTCGGCATCGACCTCGGCCCGTTCCAGGCCGGCATTCTGGCGCTGGCGATCTTCTGCTCCTCGCATGTCGGCGAGATCGTGCGCGGCGGGTTGCAGGCGATCCCGAAGGGACAGACCGAGGCGGCAAAGGCGATCGGGCTCACCTTCCGCCAGACCTTCGCCTATGTGCTCTGGCCGCAGGCGCTGCGTCAGTTCCTGCCTGCCTGGGTCAATACGGCCGCCGAAATGGTCAAGGCATCGACGCTGCTCTCCGTCATCGGCGTCGCCGAGCTGCTGCTGCGCACGCAGGAGATCATCTCGCGCAATTTCATGAGCCTCCAGTTCTATTTCTTCGCGGGGCTTTTGTACTTCGTCATCAATTACGGCATCGAGCGCCTCGGCAAATATATCGAGCGCAAGACCGCCGTCCCGTCATGAGGGCTCGATCATCATGAGCAAGATACTTCTCGAAATACAGGGGCTGCGCAAGCAATACGGCCCGCTCGAAGTGCTGAAGGGCGTCGATTGCACCATGCGCGAGGGCGAGGTGATTTCGATCATCGGCTCTTCCGGCTCCGGCAAGACGACGATGCTGCGCTGCATCAACATGCTGGAGGAATTCCAGGGCGGGCGCATCCTGCTCGAAGGCGAGCCGATCGGTTATGACGAGGCCAATGGCGCGCGCCGCCGCAAGAGCGAAAAGGACATCGCCCGCCAGCGGGCGCTGACCGGCATGGCCTTCCAGCAGTTCAACCTGTTCCCGCATATGACGGCGGCGCGCAATGTCATGCTCGGCCTGATGAAGGTCAAGAAGATGCATCGCGACGAGGCGCGCGCCATTGCCGAAAAATGGCTGGACCGCGTCGGGCTGGCATCGCGCGCCGATCATTATCCGGGCCAGCTTTCCGGCGGCCAGCAGCAGCGCGTGGCGATTGCGCGCGCCATCGCCATGACGCCGCGGCTGATGCTCTTCGACGAGGTGACCTCGGCGCTCGATCCCGAACTGGTCGGCGAGGTGCTGCAGGTCATCAAGGGGCTCGCCGCCGACGGCATGAGCATGCTGCTCGTCACCCATGAGATGCGCTTCGCCTATGAGGTGTCTTCGCGCGTCATCTTCATGAACCAGGGGCTCATCGGCGAAGAGGGCGATCCGAAGGAGATGTTCGTCAGACCGAAGACCGAGCGTCTCGCCGAGTTCCTGAAAACATCCAGCTTCAACTGAATGACGGGCGGCCCTGCGGCCGCCTGCGGACACGCAAGATCCAGAAAAAATGAGAGAGGTCACATGACTATCAAGCGTTACGGTGCCGGCGAAACCGGAGCCGGCGGGCAGCCCTTGCCCTTTGCCCGTGCGGTCGAAGCCAATGGCTGGCTGTATGTTTCCGGCCAGGTGGCGATGGAAAAGGGCGAGATCGTCGGCGGCGGCGTCATTGCCGAGACCCGCAAGGCGATCGAAAACCTGATCGCCATCCTGCACGAAGCCGGCTATGGCGTCGAGGACGTGGTGCGCGTCGGCGTCTGGCTGGACGACCCGCGCGACTTCTGGAGCTTCAACGGCGTCTACGCCGAATATTTCGGCAAGAACGCGCCGGCGCGCGCTTGCGTTCAGTCCCGTATGATGGTCGATTGCAAGGTGGAAGTTGATTGCGTCGCCTATCGCGCTGACAGGGGTTGATCTATCGGGGCGCGGTCGTCATGGTCGCGCTCTTTCCAACAGTGGAGCATGTTCGATGGCTGACAACGCAGACGATATCGTATCGCGGCGGACGCGCGGCCTCGATCGCGCTTTTGAAATTCTCGAGTTTTTGCGCACGAAGCGCCAGCCGATGCGCCCCAACGAGATCGCGGTCGAGATCGGTGCGCCGCGCTCGTCCGTCTATGAGCTCGTCAATCTTCTCCTGCGCCACGGCATGCTCGACTATCAGGGCGGCGACGGCCGGGTTTTCCTTGGCCGCAAGCTCTATTTCCTCGGCACGGCCTATGCGGATCAATTCGACCTGATGCGGGAATCCGACAATATGCTGACCCGGCTTGCAGAGGAGACGCGCGAAACGGCGCAGATGTGCCTGCTGGAAGGCAACAAATATACGGTCGCGATGATGCGCGAGGGCGTGCGTCCCTTCCGTATCTCCTCCAATGTCGGCGAGCTCGTGCCGATCCCGTGGACAGCCTCCGGCCGTTTGCTCGTCTCGCACCTTTCCGATGCCGAGCTGATCGATTTCATTCCGGCGGAGGATTTCGTGCTTCCAAGCGGCAAGCAGCTCGACCGCAACCGCTTCATCGACGAAGTGCGCCAGGCCGCGATCGACGGCTATTTCACCTTCAACAGCGAGGTGGAAAACTTCACCCATTGTTTCGCCGCGCCGATCAAGCAGGAAAACGGGCAATGCATCGCCACGCTTTGCCTGGTGGCGCCGAAGGAAGACGGGCTTAGAAATCGCGAAGCCTATCTCGACAGTCTTCTTGCCGCTGTCGGCGAGATTTCCGAGCGGCTGGGCTACAGTCATGCCGACCGTGCCAACAAGAGGCAGGGCCGCTCTTCCTGAGCGCGGCGTCGCCGGCGCGTAACATTTCTTTGCAAATCGCCCGTTCTTGGCCTTTTTTCGGCAAAGGCGGTGCCGCAATCATCGTGTCAACTCTCGATCGTGGACCAATGTCGAACGGAGAGAGCGATGAGCATGGAACATGCCAAATTGCCT
>JASGEG010000278.1:0-7093 GCA_047606605.1 Rhizobium sp. | reverse complement strand
GAAATACGGGGCCTGGCTGATCCTGGACGAGACCTATCGCGACTTCCTGGCCGAGGGTTACGGACCTCCGCATGCGCTGCTCTGCGAACCCGGCTGGGAAGAGACGCTCGTTCTCCTTTACAGTTTCTCGAAATCCTTCTGCATTCCCGGCCACAGGCTCGGGGCGATCACGGCCGGGCCGAAGCTGCTGTCCGAAATCACCAAGGTCATGGACAATATGCAGATCTGCGCGCCGCGATCGGCGCAGCATGCCGTCGCCAAGGCCCTGCCGGTGCTGGCCGGCTGGCGGGCCGACAACCGGCTGGAGATCACGCGGCGGGCGGATGCGCTGAAGGCGGTGATGGCCGATTTGCCCGGCTGGGAGATCGCCGCGATCGGCGCCTATTTCGCCTTCATCCGCCATCCCTTTGCCGATCAGCCATCCGCAGCGGTTTCCGAGCGGCTTGCGAAACAGGCAGGCGTCATCTCCATCCCCGGCGCCTATTTCGGCGAAGGGCAGGAGCGCTATCTGCGCCTGGCGTTCGCCAATGCCGATGCGGCCTCGATCGGCCTGCTCGGCGAACGGCTGCGCTGATCAGGCCGAGGTTGTTATAAACCGGTTGGCGGGCATGGAGAGCCCGAGATTTTCGCGCAGCGTCGAGCCCTCATACTCCTCGCGGAACAATCCGCGCCGGCGCAGTTCCGGCAGGACAAGCCTGACGAAATCGTCGAGGCTTGCCGGCAAGGTCGGAAACATCAGGATGAAGCCGTCGGCGGCGCGCGTCTCGAACCATTCTTCCATGAAATCGGCGATTTCGGCCGGCGTGCCGGTCATGCCGTTGCCGGTGTGCTTTTCCGCATAGTGGCGGATGAGCTCGCCGACCGTGCGGCCGCTTTTGACGAAATCGACCAGTTCGTCGAAAAGCGCCCGCGAGCCTTTCGGCGCGGAAGGCAGCCGGTCCATCGGGAAGGGCTTGTCCAGCGGCACGCCGCGCAGATCCGCCTCCAGGAATTCCGAAAGCATCAGCCGGCCGACGTCGGGATGCATCTTGTCGATCAGGTAATCGACCTTCGCCTGCGCCTCGGCTTTCGTCTCGCCGACATTGATGACCACGCCCGGCATGATCTTGAGATCGTTCGGGTCGCGCCCATAGGCCGGCATGCGCGCCTTCACATTCTCATAGAAGGCGCGGTTGCGGTCGATGTTGGAGGCAAGGCTGAAGACGATTTCGGCCGTGCGCGCCGCCATCTCCATGCCGGGCTCCGAGCCGCCGGCCTGTGCGATGACGGGGCGGCCCTGTGGCGTCCGGGCGATGTTGAGGGGGCCGCGCACCTGGAAATGCTTGCCCTTGTGGTTCAGCGTATGATGCTTGGTCTTGTCGTAGTAGAGGCCGCTTTCGCGGTCGAGAAGCAGGGCGCCGTCCTCGAAACTGTCCCACAGGCCGAAGACGACATCGACGAATTCGTTGCCGCGCTCATAGCGCAGCGCGTGCGGATCGAGGCCCTCGCGGTTGAAATTGTAGCCGGTCTCGTCATGGTCGGAGGTGACGACATTCCAGCAGGCGCGGCCGCCGCTCAAGTGATCGATCGAGGCGAAGAGGCGGGCGACGTTATAGGGCTCGTAATAGCTGGTCGATAGGGTTGCCACGAGGCCGAGATTTTGCGTGGTGACCGAAAGCGCCGACAGCAGCGAGAGCGGCTCGAAGCGGTTCATCTTGGTGGGGATGCGGGCGAGCGCATCGGGATCGCCGACGGCGGCGGCCGGTGAATCCGCCATGAACATGAAGTCGAACTTTGCCGCCTCCGAGCGTTTGGCAACATCAAGAAGATGCTGGAAGTCATTGGCGCCGTTGACATTGCTGGCGGGATGCAGCCATGACGCCGGATGGAATCCGAAGGTGTAGACAAAGGTGCCGAGCTTCATCCTGTCGGTGCGCGCCATGAAATTCCAGCCTCCGGTTTTGACGATGGCACAAATTATCGCCATGCCGGTTTTTCATACAATGATGCCGGACTATGTTTCGTTTTAGTTTTTCTAAAAGATTGCGGTGGTCGTCACCGCGGGGCGGACATCCGCGCCTGCTGCCGTGAAATCGCCAGCAGCCAGTCGCGGAAGGCGGGCCCATGGGGTTTCTGCAGCGCGGCCCTGTCCCAGGCGAGGAAATAGCTTTCGCGAAGCGGAATGCGGATATCGACGGGGATGACCAGTGTTTGAGCGTCGAGTTCATCGGCGATCATCGACATCTGCGCCAGCACGATGCCGCGCTTGTTGACGGCGGCGTCGATGGCGCTGCTCGATAAAGTGAAGGACAGGCCGGGCGTGGTTTCCTTGAGCGTCACGCCCACTTTCGCGGCGAAGTCGGCCCAGCTGGGGTAGGGGGTGAAATGTCGTTCCCATTCGACGTGCAGGAGCGGATAGTCGAAAAGATCGAATGCCGACGGCTTGCGCTTTTGAAGGAGCGCCGGCGAGCAGGCGGGCACGACCCAGTCGCGGAAGAGCTCGCTGTAATGCTCGTGCTGCAGCACGTCCGATCCGTAGCTGATGCGGAAGTCGATTTCGTCGAAGCCCATGCGCGGCTCCTTGTCGCGGCCGATAATCCGGACATGGGCGTCCGGGTGAAGCGCCTGCCAGTCGAAGATGCGCCGGCCGATCCATTTGTTGACGACGGAAGACAGGGCGCTCAGCACGAGGGCATTTTCATTGCGCGCCCGCTCCAGCATGCGCTCGGCAATTGCGAATTGCTCGAAACCTTTCGATATTTCCTGATGATAGAGCCGGCCCCATAAGGTCAGTTCCGCCGTGCGGCCGTTGCGCTCCAGAAGCGTCACCCCGAGAAAGCTTTCGATCTTGCGCACCTGCTGGCTGATCGCGCCGGGCGAAACCTTCAATTCCAGCGCAGCCGCGGTCACGCTGCCGCAGCGGCCGACGGCTTCGAAAGCCTGCAGGCCTTTCAGCGGAATGGCCTTGAAGGGGCGGGGCTCGCTCACGTGGCGTTTCTCCGGGACGAATAGTCGGACATGTCAGGCTCGGCCGGCTGAAAGTCGCCGGCGAATTGAAAGCGGTCGCCGGGATGGGTGATCTCGACATAGGTGACGGTGCGGCCGTTCTGCCACGTCTGGCGAATGAGCGTCAGGCAGGCGTCGCCCCGCTCGGTTTCCAGCAGCCGGGCCGTTGCCGGATCGGCGGAAACGGCGCGAATGATGTGCCTTGCCTTCGACCATGGCACTTGCGCCAGCAGCCATTTGGCCGGCGGAACGGATGCGAAGCTTTCAGTCCTGGCGAGCGGCACGGCGTCGAGCATGATGATGCGCCGCTCGATGGCGTTCGGCTTGCCGTCGACGAGATGCAGGCATTGCAGCCTGAGGATCTCGGCGCCCGGCTTTTCGCCCAACAAGGCCGCGCCGGAGGCGTCCAGCCTCTCTATCCGCCGCTTCAGGATACGGTGGTCATGCGCATGTCCGGCACGTTCCGCCTCGGTGCTGATATCCTGAATATCCATGACCGTGCGGTCGATCTGCTGGGTGGCGACGAAGGAGCCGGCCTTGCGCCGCCGCACGATCATGCCGCGCTCGGCAAGCGCCGACAGCGCCTTGTTGACGGTCATCCGCGAGCATCGGTACTGTTCGGCGAGCTGATGCTCGATCGGGATGCGCTGGCCGGGTTTCCAGTCGCCGTTCATGATCTTCGTCTCGATATCTGCGAAGATCCTGTGATGAATTGAGACCAATATCCACCTCGATGCCAAACGGTTTTGGCCAGGGGTCCGGCACGATTTTTGCGTTCCTAGACTTTTACATTGACACTGTAGGCCTGCCTATATCTATTTGTATAGACAAAAGCGGGCCAAAGAAGCTCGTTCGGCGGGAATACGCTGGGGAACCTGAACTCTTCCGCTGGAAGGGCAAAAAACTGGAGAGACGATCATGACGAAGAATTCATTGCTCAAAGGGTTGGTGAGCGCCGCGTTCCTGCTTGGAGCGACCCTGTCCGCGCATGCCGCCGATACGCTTTCGGCGGTCAAGGCTGCCGGCACCTTGAAGGTCGGCACCGAAACGGCTTTCGCCCCCTTCGACTTCATCGATGCCGGTGAACATGTCGGGTTGAACGTCGATCTCTTCAACGAGATCGGCAAGGAGCTTGGCGTGAAGATCGAGTGGGTGACGCTGCCCTGGGATGGCGTATTCCCCGCCTTGGAAGCCGGGAAGTTCGATGTGGTCGCCGGCCCGGCAACGATTACCAAGAAGCGCATGGAGCGTTATCGTTTCACCCCGCCGCTTGCCGAAGCGACCATTGCCATCCTCAAGAAGGCGGGTGACAAGACCATCGGCAAGCCGGAAGACATCGCCGGCAAGAAGATCGGCGTCGGCAAGGCGACCTCGCAGCTCGACCAGCTCAAGGAATTCTCCGAGACATTGCCGACGAAGGCGGACATTCGCGAATATCCCGCCTTCACCGAATCCTATGCCGATCTCGCCGCCGGCCGCATCGCCGGCGTGGCGAACTCTCTGCCCAACATCGCCTTCGTCGCCAAGCAGCGCGAAGGCGTCTTCGAAGTCGTTCTGCCGCCCTTCGGCAAGAAATCCTATTTCGGCTTCATCGGCCTGAAAGATGCCGATCACGCGCCGCTGATGGATGCCATCGATGCCGCCATGCTGAAGATCAAGGCGGACGGCCGCATGGCGACGCTGCAGAAGAAATGGTTCGGCGCGACCTTCGATACGCCGGATTCGGTCAAGGACCCGGCATTCTGATCGACTGATCGTCAACACCGATCATGCTCCGGATTGGCCGGGGCATGACCGGAAGCCGATCCGGCTTCATGACCGCCAAGTGGACGACATCCAAGCCCCATGTCCTTCAAACTCTTCGAATTGCTGCTGCAGGCGTCGATCTATACGATCACGATCAGCGTCGTATCGATCCTGATCGGTTTCGCGATCGCGATCCTGCTGTCGGGCATGCTTCTGTCGCATCGGCGCCATCTGATGCTGCCTGCCCAGATTTTCATCAGCTTTTTCCGCGGCGTGCCGCTGCTCGTGCAATTGCTGCTGATCTACAATCTTCTGCCCGTCATCGGCATCAATGTGCCGAGCGTCGTCGCGGCGATCATCGGCCTGTCGCTCTGCACCGCCGCCTACCAGGCGGAAAACCTGCGCGGCGGGTTTGCCAGCGTGCCCGTCGGACTGGTCGAATCCGCTGAAATGGTCGGCTTGACGCCCAGCCAGATCTTCCGGCGCATCAAGGTTCCGACCGCCCTTCGCCTGACATTTCCCGCCCTCGTCAACGAAGCGATCCTCATCCTCAAGGCGTCGTCTCTCGTCTCCGTCGTCGGCATCGTCGAGTTGACGCGCATGGCGCAGGATCTCGCCGGCAGCACCTTCCTGCCGTTGCAGCTCTTTGCGTCTGCCGGCCTGATCTATCTGGCGATCAACTGGATCGTGGCCCTGGCCGGCGGCCTGATCGAGCGCTCTCTTCCCGGAGCGCCGCGATGACCTTCGACATCAATGTCCTTCTCGAGCAGTGGCCGGCGATCGTCAGCGGCGCCGGCGTCACGATCATGATCTGGGTCCTCGGCACGATCGCCGCCGCCATCCTCGGCTTTCTGCTGGCCGTCGCCAGGCAATATTGCCGCCTGCTGGTCGACAAGGCGCTCGGTCTTGCCGTCGCGGTGCTGCGCGGCACGCCGTTCCTGATCCAGATCTTCCTGGTCTATTATGGCGGTCCCTTCGTCGGCCTGTCGCTCGATCCGCTGCCGGCCGGGCTGATCGGCATCTCGATCTATGGCGCGGCCTATTTCAGCGAGATCTTCCGCTCGGGCTTCCAGGCGGTGCCGAAGGGGCACATCGAAGCCGGCGAATGCGTCGGCCTCACGCAGGGCCAGATCATCAGGCGCATCCTGTTGCCGGAGATGACCATGCTGGTGCTCCCGCCATCGGTGAACATGGCCGTCATTCTCATGAAGGAGACGGCCGTTCTTTCGATCATCACCGTGCCGGAGCTGACGGCGACGCTGAGCGCCATAGGCTCGCAGCAATATGCCTTTGTCGAGGCTCTATCGGCACTCGCGCTCTTCTATTGGGTACTGGTCGAATTCACCGGATGGCTTGGTAATCTCGCCGAAACGAAACTTTCCAGATTCAGGTTTTTCAACGCATGAGCGTTCCCGCAATCGCAGTCAAAAATCTCGTCAAGAAATTCGGGGACAGCACCGTCCTGCACGGCATCGATCTCGAGATCGCGCAGGGGCAGGTTTCCTGTCTCATCGGTCCGTCCGGCTCCGGCAAGAGCACGCTGTTGCGCTGCATGGCCTTCCTGGAGGAGGCGACCCGCGGGACGATCGCCATCAATGGCGAGGTACTCGGTTTCAGCGAGAGCGCCGAGGGCGTCCGCGAACGTGTTCCCGCCGCCACCAATCGGGCGATCCGCGCCCAGATCGGCATGGTCTTCCAGCAGTTCAATCTCTGGCCGCATATGACGGCGCTCGGCAATGTCAGCGAGGCACTGAAGACGGTTCACAGGATGGGCCGCAAGCAGGCCGAGGAGCTGGCGCTGGCGCAGCTCGTCAAGGTCGGGCTGGAAGCGCGCGCCGGACATTATCCCTCGCAGCTTTCCGGCGGCCAGCAACAGCGCGTCGCCATCGCCCGCGCGCTGGCGCTGAAGCCGAAGATCATGCTGTTCGACGAGCCGACCTCCTCGCTCGATCCGGAGCTGACCGGCGAAGTTCTGAACGTCATGCGCGATCTGGCGGCTGAGGGTATGACCATGGTCGTCGTCTCTCACGAGATCGGCTTCGCCGCGACCGTCGGCCAGCAGATCATCTTTCTCGACCATGGAAAGGTGCTGTTCACCGGCGCGCCGCAGGAGGTGTTCAAGAAGCCGCGCAATCCACGTCTGGAACAGTTCCTCGACACCTATCTCGATCGCGGCGCCTCGATGCTTCTTTAGGTGCAAGCCTGCTGGAATTGCATAAAACCAGGAGTTAGAGCGAGAGGCTGCGATAGCGGCTCGCTTCGATTGCTGTCGGTTGCAGCGGCACCGGCTGCCTTCTCGGCAGCAAATTTCTGGCGGGGCGCGAAGCCGAGGGAGAGTATTCCAGCTCGATGGCAAAAAGCG
>JASGEG010000277.1:0-5127 GCA_047606605.1 Rhizobium sp. | reverse complement strand
GTCGAAAACGCCTTTCATCCGCTGCAGATGACCACGCGCAATGCGGACGGCAGCTCCCGCGTCGCGCTCGCCATCAACGAGGTGTCACTGTTTCGCCAGTCCTATCAGACGGCAAAGCTGAGGGTCGAGATCGACGGCCGGGTCCGCCTGCCGGAACTGATCTGCGACGGGCTGATGGTGACGACGCCCGCGGGCTCAACCGCCTACAATCTCTCCGCCCACGGCCCTATCCTGCCGTTGGAAGCGCCGCTGCTTGCCATGACCCCGGTCAGCGCCTTCCGCCCCCGCCGCTGGCGCGGCGCCCTGCTTCCGAACAAGGTGACGGTCGATATCACCGTGCTCGAAGCGGAAAAGCGCCCGGTCAACGCCGCCGCCGACAATACCGAGGTCAAATCGGTCCTCGGCGTCCAGATCCGCCAGAGCGAGGACACCACCGCCCGTATCCTGTCCGATCCGGACAGGTCCTGGTCGGACAGGATTCTGGCGGAACAGTTTTCGGATTGAGGCTTGCCACACAAGTTTGTATAGTAAGCAGGCCGCCAGCAGCTATACAAATGTACTCAGCATTCGCAATGAAGAAGCCAGCACGCTCGCCCGCGAATTGGCCAGGATCAACCAGACGACCGTGACCGATGCCGTCATTGTCGCGCTGAAGGAAGCGATCCACACTCGTCTCCGTCAGGAATCGCCAAGCGAAACGGCTCGCAAAATCCTTGCGAAACGCGGGCTTTCCTTCGGACCGGACCGCAAGCCGGTGCCCCCCGAGGCCTATCATCAGCTTGATCACGACCTGCATGGGGACGACTGATGTTCGTCGATGCATGCGCGATCGTATCGATGATGGCGGGAGAAAATTCCGCCGAGGCCTATGATGCCGCTCTGCTCGAGGCTGCGGCTCCCATGACATCCGCCCTGGCCGCATGGGAAGCCATTATCGTGCTTTCCCGGCCCGATCAGCTTAATTGCCGATATAGCGAGGCTGAGGGAGCGGTTCTTGAATGGCTGGACGTCCGCAACATTCGCCTGCAGGAGCCGGATGCGCCGCGCAAGGTATTGTCGCTGGCTGTCTCGGTCGCCGAACAGCATGGCCTCGGCCGCCGCCATCTCAGCAACTTCGACTGCTTTCACCATGCCTATGCAAAGGCCATGAGCATGCCGCTTTTGACCTTGGATCAATTGCTGCGCGACACGGATGTCGACACCTTGCCTTGAGCATCACGGCCCTTGCACGGGAGATCTTATTCAAACGAAAAAAGCCCCGTCTCCGGGGCTTTTTCCATTTTGACTTATCCTATTGTCAATCCACGTCGTCCACGACGGCATCGGCCGCGCCGCTGATGCGGTGCGCAAGGGCCGCTTCCATGAACTCGTTGAGATCGCCATCGAGCACATCGTCCGGGGCCGTGCTGGAAATGCCGGTGCGCAGGTCCTTGACGAGCTGATAGGGCTGCAGGACGTAGGAGCGGATCTGGTGACCCCAGCCGATATCGGTCTTCGACGCGGCTTCGGCGTTGGCCGCCTCTTCCCGCTTCATCAACTCCGCTTCGTACATGCGGGCGCGCAGCATGTCCCACGCCTTGGCGCGGTTCTTGTGCTGCGAGCGCTCCTGCTGGCACTGCACGACAATGCCGGTCGGAATGTGCGTGATACGCACGGCCGAGTCGGTGGTGTTGACGTGCTGGCCGCCGGCGCCCGACGAACGGTAGGTATCGATGCGGCAATCGCTCTCGTTGATCTCGATCTGGATGGAGTCGTCGACGACCGGATAGACCCAGATCGACGAGAAGGACGTATGACGGCGGGCGTTGCTGTCATAGGGCGAGATGCGCACCAGGCGGTGAACGCCCGATTCGGTCTTCAGCCAGCCATAGGCATTGTGGCCCTTGACGAGAAGCGTCGCGGACTTGATGCCGGCTTCTTCGCCGTCATGGACTTCCAGCAGCTCCACCTTGAAGCGCTGGCGTTCGGCCCAGCGGGTATACATGCGCAGAAGCATGTTGGCCCAGTCCTGGCTTTCCGTGCCGCCGGCGCCGGAATGGACTTCGAGATAGGTGTCGTTGCCGTCGGCTTCGCCCGACAGCATGGCTTCCACCTGCCGGCGCGCCGCTTCCGCCTTGAGGCTCTTCAGCGCTTCCTCGGCTTCGCGGACGACGTCGGCGTCGCCCTCTTCCTCGCCAAGCTCGATGAGCTCGACATTGTCGGCGAGCTGCCGCTCAAGGCCGCGCACGCCGCCGATGCCGTCATCGAGCTGCTGACGCTCGCGCATCAGCTTCTGCGCTTCGGTGGCATCGTTCCAGAGGGTCGGGTCCTCTGCCTTGTTATTCAACCAGTCCAGTCGTCTTAGCGCCTGATCCCAGTCAAAGATGCCTCCTCAGCAGGCTTATGGCCTGCTTGGTTTCGTCGACTACTTTCTCGATTTCGGCTCGCATGTTCCTGCTTCTTCATTCGTCGGTTCGGTGTGAACCGCTGTTCAATTCAAGGAGTGCTGGTCACATAGATATACATGCCGCGGCTGTAAAGCCCCGCGGCATGTTCCCTGGAGATTTCCGATGGGATCAGAAGAGGCCACCAGCGCCTGAGGTGACCGCCTGATTGGCCTGCGGCGAGGTTCGGAGAATCTCCTCGGGCGCGACCTGCGCCGCCGCATCGCCGCCGCCGATGACCTGGAAGCTCGTCGCAGGCCCCGTGCCGGGCTTGAAGGCTTCCATGATGGCGTTCGGATCGCCGGGCTGGGCGGCCATGCCGGTCGCGCGGTTGACCGCGACCATCGTCATGCCCGCCGGAACCTGGAACTTCTGCGGCGACTCGTCCTTGGTCGCAGCCTGCATGAATTCGTTGAAGATCGGCGCGGCGAGCGAGCCGCCGGTGCCGCCACGGCCGAGCGAACTCGGCGTGTCGTAGCCGATATAGAGGCCGGCCACGAGGCTCGGCGTATAGCCGACGAACCAGGCGTCCTTTTCGTCATTGGTGGTGCCGGTCTTGCCGGCGACATCGGTGTTCAGCTTGATCTTGCCGGCCGCGGTGCCGCGAAGAACGACGCCCTGCATCATCGACGTGACCTGATAGGCGGTCATCGGGTCGAGCACCTGCTCGCGATTGTCGGCGATGACAGGCTCGTCCTGATTCTTCCATTCGCTGACATTGCACGCTTCGCAGACGCGTTCCTCGTGCTTGAAGATGGTCGCGCCATAGCGATCCTGGATGCGGTCGATCAAGGTCGGCTTGATCTGCTTGCCGCCATTGGCGATGACCGAATAGGCCGAAACCATGCGCAGCACGGTGGTTTCGCCCGCGCCGAGCGACATGGCGAGCACGGGGTTCATCCGGTCGTAAATGCCGAAGCGTTCGGCATATTCGGCGACCAGCGGCATGCCCATGTCGGAGGCGAGGCGCACGGTCATCAGGTTGCGCGAATGCTCGATGGCGAAGCGCAGCGTATGGGCGCCACCACCCTCGCCTTCATAGTTTTCCGGCTTCCAGACCTGACCGTTGCTGAGCGTGATCTGCAGCGGATCGTCGAGAATGACCGAGGCCGGCGTATAGCCGTTGTCCATGGCGGCCGCGTAGACGAAGGGCTTGAAGGACGAGCCCGGCTGGCGCTTGGCCTGCGTGGCGCGGTTGAATTCCGACTGCGCATAGGAGAAGCCGCCGACCATGGCGAGCACGCGGCCGGTATGCGGGTCCATGGCGACAAGGCCACCCTGCACCTTCGGCGGCTGACGCAGGCGATAGCTGCTGGAATCGTCGCCGCCGGTCTTCTGGACGAAAATCACGTCGCCGGGTGCGAGCACGCCGCTCGGCGACTTCGCAGTCTTGCCGCCGGAACGGAAAGCCCAGCGCATATCGGCGGCGGCGATGGTGCCGCGCTTGCGCTCCGCGGCGACCTTGCCGGCGGCATCGACGCCCGGCTGCAGGCCGATATCGACGGCCTGGTCCGACACCGAGAGAACGATGGCAAGCCGCCATTCCGGCACATCGCTCAATGCCGGGATCTTGGCAAGCTCCGGACCCCAATCCTGTGCGGCCGCAAGGTGCTTGACCGGCCCGCGGAAGCCGCGACGCTCGTCATAATCGATCAGCCCGTCCTGCAGCGCCTTGCGCGCTTCGAGCTGCAATTGCGGATCGAACGAGGTGCGCACGGAAAGGCCGCCCTCATAAAGGGCCTTCTCGCCATATTGGTCGATCAGCTGGCGGCGCACTTCCTCGGCAAAGAAATCAGAGGCGGCAAGCGAAGGCCCGCTCTTCGGCGGCACGACGCCCAGCGGCTGCTTCTTGGCCTCTTCCCCATCGCTCTGGCTGACATAGCCATTCTCGACCATGCGGTCGATGACCCAGTTGCGGCGGGTCATCGCCGCCTCGGGATGGCGGAACGGATTATAGTTGGACGGGCCTTTCGGCAGCGAAGCGAGATAGGCCGATTCGGCGATGGTCAGCTCGTTGACCGACTTGTCGAAATAGGTGAGCGCCGCGCCTGCGATGCCATAGGAATTGAGCCCGAAATAGATCTCGTTGAGATAGAGCTCGAGGATCTTGTCCTTGCTGTAGGCCTGCTCGATGCGGAAGGAAAGGATCGCTTCCTTGATCTTGCGGTCGAAGGTCTGGTCGGACGACAGCAGAAAGTTCTTGGCGACCTGCTGCGTGATCGTCGAGGCGCCGACGAAGCGGCGGCCGGAACCGATATTCTGCAGGTTGACGGCGATGGCGCGCATCAGGCCGCCGACATCGACGCCGGGATGGTTATAGAAATTCTTGTCTTCCGCCGAAAGGAAGCCGGCCTTGACGCGGTCGGGAATGGCCTGGATCGGGACGAACAGCCGGTTCTCGCGCGAATATTCCTTCATCAGCGCGCCGTTGCCGGCGTGGATGCGGGTCGTCACCGGCGGCGCGTATTTCGCCAGCACCTCGTAATCCGGCAAATCCTTGGAAACGACGCTCAGATAGATGCCCGCTGCGGCTGCCACGAGCAGGAACAGGATGCAGCCCAGTCCAAAGAAATATCCAATCAGTCTGACCATATGATACTACCGGTGCTTCTTCTTCATGCGGCACACATGCGAGACCATCGCATATCCACGGGCGTTTTGCACGCTCACGGGGCGAATGCAAGACAGCGACGGCACAAAGCCG
>JASGEG010000276.1:0-11133 GCA_047606605.1 Rhizobium sp. | reverse complement strand
CGACGACCTTGACCCGCGGGTCGCGGCCGAGCCGCTCCAGCGCCTCCGCCAGCCCTTGCCGGACGGCCGCGCCCAGCGCGTTCACCGGCGGATTGTCGAGGCAGACGAGGCCGATCGGGCCCTCCACCTCGGTCACGACAACGACTCTTGCCTGGTCGGTCATATCGCTACCTCTCTCAGTCCATCCGCTCGATGACCATGGCGATGCCCTGGCCGACGCCGATGCACATGGTCGACAGCGAATAGCGGCCGCCGGTTTCCTTCAGTTCCAGGGCGGCGGTGCCGGTGATGCGGGCGCCGGACATGCCGAGCGGATGGCCGAGCGCGATGGCGCCGCCATTGCGGTTGACGCGGGCGTCATCGTCGGCGATGCCGAGTTCGCGCAGGACCGCGAGGCCCTGCGAGGCGAAGGCCTCGTTGAGTTCGATGACGTCGAACTGTTCCTGACGCAGGTTAAGCCGGGCCATCAGCTTGCGCGAGGCGGGCACCGGACCGATGCCCATGACGCGCGGCGCGACGCCGGCGGCGGCACCGCCGAGGATGCGGGCGATCGGCATCAGGCCGTATTTCCGCGCGGCGGCTTCCGACGCGATGATCAGCGCGGCGGCGCCGTCATTGACGCCGGAGGCATTGCCGGCGGTCACCGTGCCGCCCTCCTTTTTGAAGGGCGTGCCGAGCTTGGCGAGCGTCTCGATCGTCGTGGCGCGCGGATGCTCGTCCTTGCCGACCACGATGGCGTCGCCCTTGCGCTGCGGGATCGTCACCGGCGTGATTTCCCTGGCAAGCCGGCCGTTATCCTGCGCGGCGGCCGCCTTGGCCTGCGAGCGCACGGCAAAGGCGTCCTGGTCCTCGCGGCTGACCTTGTAGTCCTCGGCGACGTTCTCGCCGGTTTCCGGCATGGAATCGACGCCATACTGCTTCTTCATCAGCGGGTTGACGAAGCGCCAGCCGATGGTGGTGTCATGGATTTCGGCGCTGCGCGAAAAGGCGCTTTCGGCCTTGGGAAGAACGAAGGGCGCGCGCGACATGCTCTCGACGCCGCCGGCGATCAGCAATTCCGCCTCGCCGGAACGGATGGCGCGGGCCGCCGTGATGACGGCATCCATGCCGGAGCCGCAGAGGCGGTTGATCGTCGTGCCGGAAACGGAAATCGGCAGGCCGGCTAGCAGCGACGACATGCGCGCGACGTTGCGGTTGTCCTCGCCCGCCTGGTTGGCGCAGCCATAGATCACATCGTCGACGGCTTCCCAGTCGACCGAGCCGTTGCGCGCGATCAGCGCCTTCAGCGGCACGGCGCCGAGATCGTCGGCGCGCACGGAGGAGAGCGAGCCGCCGAAACGGCCGATCGGGGTGCGGATATAGTCGCAGATGAAAGCTTCAGCCATGGGTGGGCTCCTTACAGCTCGGGAACGACGAGGTCGGCGACGGGGCCATCGACATGGAGCGGAGCGCCGGTCATCGCCTGCAGCTCGTCCATCGTCATGGCCGCCAGCTTTTCCCGCACGACGAAGCCGCCATTGGCGATATCGATGACGGCATGGCTGGTGTAGACGCGGGTGATGCAGCCGACGCCGGTCAGCGGGAAGGTGCAGGCCTCCACCAGCTTCGGCTTGCCGTCCTTGGTCACATGCTCGGTGATGACGAAAACCTGCTTGGCGCCGTGCACCAGGTCCATGGCGCCGCCGACGGCGGGCACGCCCTTGGAGCCGACGCGCCAATTGGCGAGGTCGCCGTTCTGCGCCACCTGATAGGCGCCGAGGATCGCCACGTCGAGATGGCCGCCGCGCACCATGGCGAAGCTGTCGGCATGGTGGAAGAAGGATGCGCCGGGCTTCAGCGTCACGGCCTTCTTGCCGGCATTGATCAGGTCCCAGTCCTCTTCGCCTTCCGCCGGCGGCTCGCCGAAATTCAGGATGCCGTTTTCGGTGTGGAAGATCGCCTGACGGCCGGGAGGCTGGTAGCGGGCGACCATTTCCGGGAAACCGATGCCGAGGTTAACATAGGCGCCGTCCTGGATATCCTGAGCCGCGCGCCAGGCGATCTGGGCGTTGGAGAGCTTGATGTCGTCGCGTGTGTCGATGGTCATGCGTATACCACTCCGGCCCGAATGAGCGCTTCTTCCTGCTGCGGATCGGCGACTTCGACGACGCCGTTGACGAAGATGCCGGGGGTGACGATATGCTCGGGATCGAGGTCGCCGGCGGCGACGATCTTCGAGACCTGCGCGATCGTCTTGGCGGCGGCCATGCACATCAGCGGATTAAAGTTGCGGCCGGCCTTGTTGTAGATCAGGTTGCCGTGCACATCGCCGACCTCAGCCTTGACGATGGCGAAATCGGCTTTCAGCCAGCGCTCCTGAACATAGGGACGACCGTCGAATTCGGCGATGACCTTGCCCTTTGCGAGTTCGGTGCCATAGGCGGTCGGCGTATAGAAGGCCGGGATGCCGGCGCCGCCGGCGCGGATGCGTTCGGCCAGCGTCCCCTGCGGCACCAGTTCCAGCTCGATCTCGCCGGCGAGATAGCGGTCCGTGAAGGCGCGCGGATCGGAGGAGCGCGGGAAGGAGCAGATCATCTTCCTGACCATGCCCGCATCGATCATCGCCGCGATGCCGATGCGGCCGTTGCCGGCATTGTTGTTGATGACGGTCAGGTTCTTCGGACCCTTGTCGATCAGCGCGTGAATGAGCTCGATCGGTGCGCCGGAGCCGCCGAAGCCACCGATCATGACGGTCGCGCCATCGCCGATGTCCGAGACGGCCGCCGCCGTGCTCGCAATTGTCTTGTCCATGCGAAATCTCCCATTGCGGGCGGATTAAGACGACCCGTCCTCTGCCTCTCGAATAAATCAGCCCGGGCTGGACGGCAACGAATTTGTGCGTTATTTGATATTTGTTCATATATCGCACAAAGCGAAAGCAAAAATCTGGGAGGCATGATGCGGGAAGGTGATTTCGTCAGCGGCTTTGCCAAGGGTTTGAAGGTCATCGAGGCTTTCGGCGAAACGCAGCAGCGCCTGACCATCGCCGAGGCGTCGAAGCTGACGGGTCTCGACCGCGCCACGGTGCGGCGCTCGCTGCTGACCTTGGCCGAGCTCGGCTATGCCGTCTATGACGGCAAGTTCTTCACGCTGACGCCGAAGATCCTGCGGCTCGGCCACGCCTATCTTGCCGCGACACCGCTGCCCACGATCATCCAGCCGCACCTCGACCAGCTTGCCGAGCGCGCCGGCCAGAATGCCTCGGCCTCCGTGCTCGATGGCACCGAGGTCGTCTATATCGCGCGGGCCTCGCAGCGCCGGGTGATGTCGATCAATCTGACGCCCGGCAGCCGCCTGCCGGCCTTCTGCGCCTCGATGGGCCGGGTTCTGCTCGCCGCCTTGCCGGAAAGCGAAGCGCGCTCCGTGCTTGCCCGCACCGACCTCAAGGCCAATACGCCGAACACCAGGACCGATCCCGAAGAGCTGCTGGCCGAGTTCCGCCGGGTGAGGGCGCAGGGCTATGCCGTCATCGACCAGGAGCTGGAAATCGGCCTCTGCTCGATCGCCGTTCCGGTCGAGAACGATCGCGGCCAGACGGTGGCAGCCATCAATATCGGTGCGCCGGCCGCCTATGTCGCCGCCGCCGAGATGGCGGAGCGGTTCCTGCCGCTGCTGCGCGAGACGCAAAAGGCGCTGCGGCTGGTGCTGCCGTAGCCTTCAGATGCTTGGGGCCATCCTCGTGGTTCGAGACGGCCCCGCGGGTCTCCTCACCATGAGGGCGGTTGGCTGTCCACTCCGGATCGCCTTGCTCACATCCCCAGTCTCTCCCGCTCGGCCATGCGCCAGGCGCGCGGCGTCTGGCCGGTCTGCTTCAGGAAGAAACGCGAGAAATAGGCGGGGTCGGCAAAGCCGAGCCGGTAGCCGATCTCCTGCACCGAACCGAAGGTGAAGACCAGTTCGCGCTTGGCTTCGTCGGTGAGCTTGCGGGCGATCAGCTCATGCGTTGCCAGCCCGGTCTTGCCGCGCACGATACGGTTCAGATGGGTCGGCGAGATGCCGAGCGCCTCGGCGTAGAAGGCGGCCGGCTTGTGCGCGCGGAAATGATGCTGGATGAGCCCGTGCAGCCTCTCCATGCGCCGCTCGCTTTCGTCGGAAGCGCCTGGGCCTTCTGCCTCCCGCTGCGAAAGCCGGGCGCTCAGAAGCAGCGCCGATGTCAGATAGGCTTCCAGCAGGTCGTTCCGGCCACCGCGGCGGTTGGCGAATTCCTCGCCGAGCCGCCGCAACGTCCGCGCCACGTAGGCGGCATCGTCGTTGTCCGCATCAAGCAATGTCAGATGCGGCTTGGCCAGCCACTCACCGAGCCGGCTGCGATCGCCCGGCAAAGCCTTCAGGTGCGAGATCAGCACCGTGACGACGAAGCCGTCTATATCGCGTGAAAAGCGAAAGCCGTGATTGAGGCGTGGTGGCACGGTGATGACGGCCGGGGGCACGATGGCATGGCGGACGCCGTCGAATATCGCATCGCCGGAACCGGCATCTATGTACAAGATCTGAAAGAAACTTTCATGCCGATGCGGCCGGATTTCCCAGTGATGCAGGCTGCTGCGCGAGGGAATCGTCTCGCAATGCAGCCAGAAATCCGGGTTTTGGCCGGTATTTTCGCCATAGAGCTCATAGGTCGGCACTGCGTTCGACACGGCTTTCCTCCCTCGCCATGTTCGGTTTGTGCAATTTCTTGGATGAAATGTCCATTGTGACGACCTCGCCGGCCGCGCAGACTTGCGTAAAAGACGAAGCGCGGGAGGAGATCATGCGTACCAAGGTTGCCATCATCGGTTCAGGCCCATCCGGCCTGCTGCTCGGCCAGTTGCTGACCGAGGCCGGTATCGACAACATCATCCTCGATCGCGTCGGCAAGGACTATATTCTCGGCCGCGTGCGCGCCGGCGTGCTGGAGGAAGGCACGGTCCAGCTGATGGACAAGGCGAAGTCGGCAGCGCGCCTGCATGCCGAGGGCCTTCCCCATGACGGCTTCTCGCTCGCTTTCGACGGGCGCGATCATCGCATCGACCTGCACGATCTCACCGGCGGCAAGCGCGTAATGGTCTATGGCCAGACGGAATTGACCCGCGATCTGATGGCCCGCCGCGAGCAAACCGGTGGCGTGACGATCTATGAGGCGGCCAATGTCAGCCCGCACGACTTCGATGGCGCCGCCCCCTATCTCACCTATGAGAAGGATGGCGTCACGCATCGCATCGATTGCGATTTCATCGCCGGCTGCGACGGTTTTCATGGTGTCAGCCGCAAATCCGTCCCGGAAAAGGCGATCCGCTGCTTCGAGAAGATCTATCCCTTCGGCTGGCTCGGCCTGCTCGCCAATGTCGCGCCGGTCAGTCACGAGCTGATCTATGCCAACCATCCGCGCGGCTTCGCGCTGTGCTCGATGCGGTCGATGACGCGCAGCCGCTATTACGTCCAGTGCCCGCTGGACGAGAAGGTCGAGGACTGGAGCGACGATCGTTTCTGGGACGAGCTGCGCCGCCGCCTGCCGGCGCATCATGCCGAGGCGCTGCTCACCGCGCCCTCCTTCGAGAAATCGATCGCGCCGCTGCGCTCCTTCGTCGCCGAGCCCATGCGCTTCGGCCGTCTGTTCCTTGTCGGCGACGCCGCCCATATCGTGCCGCCGACGGGGGCCAAGGGGCTCAATCTCGCGGCAAGCGATGTGCATTATCTCTATTTGGGCCTAGCGGAGCATTATCAGGATCGCTCCAATGCCGGCCTGGATGCCTATTCCCCGCGCGCGCTTGCCCGCGTCTGGAAGGCCGTCCGCTTCTCCTGGTGGATGACGACGATGCTGCATCGTTTTCCCGACACCAGCGATTTCGACCAGAAGATCCAGGAGGCCGAGCTCGATTATCTCACCCATTCCCGCGCCGCTTCCACAGCACTTGCGGAAAACTATGTCGGCCTTCCGTTCTAAGGCTTCTTCGCCACCTCGCCGGCCGCCTCGCGGATCGTCTGCATCAGGATCGACAGCGGCATGGTGGGAATGGCGTCGGTGCGCATGGTCAGACCGACCGGCCCCCTCGTCTCGCTGGTGTCGATCGGCAGCAGGCTGAGCAAGCCGTCTTCGACATCGCCGGCGACGACGCCGGTCGAGATGATCCAGATGGCGTCGCTTGCGCGGACGAAGGCACGGCCGAAGGAGTCCGAGACCGTCTCGATCTGGTTCGGCAGGCCGGCGACGCCGTTGACGATGAGAAAGCTCTCGACGAAAGGCCGGATGATCGAGCCGCGCGTCGGCATCAGGATCGTATACTGGCCGAGGTCGGCGAACAGGGATTTTCCGGCCTTCAGCAGCGGATGTCCGGCCCGGACGGCGAAGACGACCTGCTCGGAATAGAGATGTTCGAAGGAAAAGCCCGCCATCTTGTCGGGGCTTGCCAAACGCCCGACGACGAGATCGAGGTCGCCGACCCGCAACTGTTCGAGCAGCACGGCGTTTTCACCGGTGACGATCTTGATGCGGCTCCAGGTATCTTCCTGCAGGAACAGCTCCATGGCGCGTGGCATGATCCGTGTCGAGACTGTCGGCAGCGCGCCGATCCGGATCGGCGGCGCTTCGCCGGAACGTTCCTGCGAGACGGAATCGAAGCCTTGGCGCATCGCCGTCAGCGCCGCACCTGCGTAGCGCAGGAAGACTTCACCGTAGCGCGTGATCCGGATGCCGCGCCCCTCGCGTTCGAACACCGCGACCCCTAGCGCCTCCTCCAGCTCGCGGATGGTCTTGGTCACCGCCGGCTGGCTGACATGCAGCAGCTCGGCCGCCTTGACCACGCTTTTCTGGCGGGCGACCTCGACAAAAGTCTGGAGATGGCGGAACTTCACGCGGGTATCGATCATGACATTTTATAACCTAATGGTTATTGGAATGCCATAAAATATCATTTTACCTAACCAGATTAAACATCCAATCTCGCAGTCGAGGAGATTTCCAGTGCAGTTCGCCCGTATCAACGACATCACGATCCACTATCAGATCATCGGTGCTGCCGGTGACAAGCCGGTGCTCGTCTTCGCCAATTCGCTCGGCACGGATTTCCGCATCTGGCGTGACGTGATCGTCCGCCTTGCCGGCGACTTCGCCATCGTGCTCTATGACAAGCGCGGCCACGGCCTATCCGATGTCGGCCAGGTGCCCTATGCGATCGAGGATCATGCCAATGATCTTGCCGGCCTTCTCGATTTTCTCTCGGTGAAGAATGCGGTCATCTGCGGCCTGTCGGTCGGCGGACTGGTCGCCCAGTCGCTCTACCAGCGCCGTCCGGATCTGGTGCGGGCGCTGATCCTCTGCGACACGGCGCACAAGATCGGCACCGCCGAAAGCTGGAATGCGCGCATCGCGCAGGTGGAGGCGCATGGCATCGAATCCATCGTCGATGCGATAATGGAGCGCTGGTTCACGCCTGCCTTCCGCCGGCCGGAAAACATGGCTTTCGCCGGCTATTGCAACATGCTGATCCGCCAGCCGGCGGCGGGCTATGTGGCAACCTGCGAGGCGCTGCGCGATGCCGATCTCACCGAGGCGGCCAGGAAGATCGCCGTGCCGACCATCTGCATTGTCGGCGACCAGGACGGTTCGACGCCGCCCGAAGTGGTCTTGTCGACCGCAAAGCTCATTCCGAATGCGCGCTATGAAGTGATCAAGGATGCCGGGCACATTCCCTGCATCGAGCAGCCCGAGGCGCTGACGGCCGTCATTCGCGCCTTCATCGATTTTGCCCTGCATGGAGAAAAGAGCCCATGAGTGAACCTCTCGTCCCGTCAGAGCGCTATCGCCAGGGCATGGCGACGCGTCGCGCCGTTCTCGGCGACAGCCATGTCGACAGAGCCCAGGCGGGATCGACGGAATTCGACCGGCCGTTCCAGGAACTGATCACCGAAGCGGCCTGGGGCCATGTCTGGTCGCGTCCGGCGCTCAGCAAGCGCGAACGATCGATCGTGACGATCGCGCTTCTGGCGGCGCTCGGCCAGGATGAGGAGGTGGCGATGCATGTGCGTGCCACCAGCAATACCGGCGCGACGCGCGAGGATATCTGCGAGGCGCTCCTGCATGTGGCGATCTATGCCGGCGTGCCGGCGGCCAATCATGCGATCAAGATCGCAAAGCAGGTTTTCGAACAGATGGACGCCGGGAAGGCGGCTTGAAGCGAGGCAAGTATGTCTGACAAAAGCAATAGCCGGCCCGAAACGGGCGCCTTTTTCGCCCGCGACCGCGCCTGGCACGCGCCGGCCTTCACGCCGGGCTACAAGACTTCGGTGCTGCGCTCGCCGCAGCGCGCGCTCCTGTCGCTGGACGGCACGATTTCCGAAATCACCGGCCCGGTCTTCGGTCACTCGATCATTGGCGAACTGGACAACGACCTGATCCACAATTTCGCCAAGGCCGGCGAAAGCGCCATCGGCGAGCGCATCGTCGTACACGGGCGGGTGCTCGACGAGCGCAATCGGCCGGTGCCGGGCGCGCTCCTGGAATTCTGGCAGGCCAATGCCGGCGGCCGCTATCGCCACAAGAAAGAGACTTATCTCGCCGCCATCGACCCGAATTTCGGCGGTTGCGGCCGCGCCATCACCGATGAGGAGGGCCGCTATGCCTTCCGCACCATCCGGCCCGGCGCCTATCCCTGGCCGAACGGCGTCAACGACTGGCGGCCGGCCCATATTCATTTCTCGATCTTCGGCCATGGTTTCGCGCAGCGGCTGATCACGCAGATGTATTTCGAGGGCGATCCGATGATCTGGAAATGTCCGATCGTCGGCACGATCCCGGATAAAGCGGCGATCGAGCAGCTCATCGCGCCGCTCGATTGGGGCAATACGATCCCGATGGATGCGCGTGCCTATAAATTCGATATCGTGCTGCGCGGGCGGCGCTCGACCCTGTTCGAAAACCGGCTGGAGGGCAATTGATGGTGCAGGAACTCGGCTACCTCAAGGAAACGCCGTCGCAGACGGCCGGCCCCTATGTCCATATCGGCCTTACTCCAAACTATTGCGAGATCGGCGGCGTCTATGACGTCGATCTCGGCACGGCCATGGTCAACGACAAGACGCTGGGCGAGCGCATCACGGTCAAGGGCCGCATCATCGACGGTGCCGGCGCGCCGGTGAAGGATGCCGTCATCGAGATCTGGCAGGCCGACAGCGCCGGGTTCTACAACAGCCCTTCGGAAATGCGCGGGACGGCCGATCCCAATTTCACCGGCTGGGGCCGCTGCCCGACCAGCGCCGCCGATGGTGTCTTCTCGTTCGAGACGGTGAAACCCGGCCGGGTTCCCTTCAAGGATGGGCGCAGGATGGCGCCGCACATCACGCTCTGGATCGTGGCGCGCGGCATCAATGTCGGGCTGCATACGCGCATGTATTTTCCCGACGAAGCCGCGGCCAATGCGGAGGACCCGTTGCTTGCCCGCATCGAGCATCGCGAGCGCGTCGCCACCCTGATCGCCAACCAGGAAGGCTCGACCTATACGTTCGACGTGCATTTGCAGGGCGACAAGGAAACGGTTTTCCTTGATATATAAGCCATGAGCATCTCCGCCTTCGACCATCCGTTTCTCTCCGGCCTTCTCGGCGACGAGGAGATTTCCGCCTATTTCTCGGCGGATGCCGATATCCGCGCCATGCTCGCCTTCGAGGCGGCGCTTGCGAAGGCCGAGGCGCGGCATGGCGTCATCCCGCAGGAGGCGGCCGAGCGGATCGCCGATGTCTGCGCCGGCTTCCAGCCCGATATCGCCAGCCTGAAATCCGCAACGGCCACGGACGGCGTCGTCATTCCCGACCTCGTCAGGCAATTGCGCAAGGCGTTCGGTGGCGAGGCCGCGCAGCACGTGCATTTCGGCGCCACCAGCCAGGATGTCATCGACACCAGCCTGATGATCCGCCTGAAGGCGGTCGCCTTCCTGTTCGCCGGCCGGCTTTCCGCTGTGACGGCGGGGCTTGCAGCGCTCGATAAGCAATGGGGTGCAAACCGCCTGATGGGGCGCACCCGCATGCAGGCGGCGATTGAAATGACGGTGTCCGACCGGCTGCGCTCCTGGCGCGATCCGCTGGAGGCCTATCGCGATAGGCTGACGCAGCAGAGTTTTCCGCTCCAGTTCGGTGGCGCGGCCGGCACGTTGGAAAAACTGGGATCGAAGGGGACGGCCGTCCGCGCATCGCTGGCGCAGGAACTCGACCTGACCGACGCAGCGCAATGGCAGAGCCAGCGCGGCGGGCTCGCCGACCTCGCCGGCCTGTTGTCCCTGATCTCCGGCAGTCTCGGCAAGATCGGCCAGGATATCGCTCTTCTGGCGCAGACCGGCGAGGAAATCGAGCTTGCCGGCGGCGGCGGCTCCTCGGCCATGCCGCACAAGCAGAACCCGGTCGCCGCCGAGACGCTGGTCGCGCTCGCCCGCTTCAATGCCGTCCAGCTTTCCGGCATGCATCAGTCCATGGTGCACGAGCAGGAACGTTCGGGCGCGGCCTGGACGCTGGAATGGCTGCTCTTGCCGCCGATGGCAACAGCAACGGCGGCGTCCCTGCGAACGGCGCGCGAACTGATCGGGAATGTGAAGCGGCTGGGGAGAGTTGCCTAGCCGCTTATCGCTGCGCAATTCAGGACGGAAAACCGCCGCGCGGTTTTCCTGAAAATGCTCAGTTCAGCACTTCCAGGCCATGTTTCTTGACGATCGACAGCAGCTTCAACGCCATGCCGCTCGGCCGCTTGGCGCCACTCTCCCATTTCTGGACGGTGGATTCGCTGGTGTTGAGATAGCGCGCGAAAATCGGCTGGCTCACATGATTTTGCTCGCGAAGCGCCTTGATATCCGCCGGCGCGAGATCGGCCGGGACGACGAGGCAGTCCTCGTCGAAGGAGCGCAGGGTCTGCTTGCTGATGGTGCCGGCTTGGTACATATCCTCGACGGCAGTGTAGATCGCTTCGAAGGCGTCGCTTTTATATTTCCGTTTGCTTGCCATTTCTTATCTCCACCAATGCACCGGCTTTCAGCTCGCTTGCTATATCGGACTCTGATTTCTCCCGGTACAATGCCGCCAGCATCCTGAAATTATTCAGCTCTTTCCGATCGATATTGGCGCGGTCCTTTTTGG
>JASGEG010000275.1:0-3509 GCA_047606605.1 Rhizobium sp. | reverse complement strand
TCAGACAGCATTCAATGGACCTATACCGAGGTTGCCAAGCTTTTCGCCTACTTCGACATGGATGTCGAAATGGGACCCAAGGGTAGACGCCTATTGCTGGATGCCGGTTTTACGGATGTCAAAATGGAGAGCTTCATGGTGACCAATCTTGACGGCGATCCGCGCGACTTCGCGGATATCATTACCGCATGGGAAAATGTCTATGCGGGCGAGATGGCCGTCAAGAGAGGCGATTCGCCGGAGTTCATCGAGCGCTTCAGGCAGGGTTTCGAAGATCATGTCTTCGCAGCACTTCATCCCAGAGGCTATGCCGGTTGGCCCATCTGGGCGGCATCGGGGCAGAAACCGCTATGATGCACGCGCCGATCACGCCACAAAAACTGGGGCTGCGCTCGTTTCGAGCCAAATTCATCATCGTCGTTGGCGGTGCGGTCCTCTTCGACCTCTTGGTCAGCGGCGGTCTCGCGCTGTGGAATGTGCAGCGTCTTTCGCGCAACGCCACGATGGAGGTCGGCGACGGCCTTGAAAGAGCGAGCCAGGACTACATCCGCTCCTACACCAATTCGACGGCAGCCCAGGTCGGCCTGCTTCTCGATCAGGTCCATTCCGACGTCAAGGCATTGGCGGGCGTGCTGCAGGACCAGATCGACCATCCCGCGCGGAATGGCGACATCGGTGCGGCCATGGCAAGGGCGGCGCCGGGCGCGGTCACCGTGACTTACGATCAGACCGGCCAATGGGCGCAGAATCTTCCCGGCTCGCCATCCGTCGTCAGCGTATGGGGCTATCTGCTGGACAAGGACCATCGTCCCTTGCCGCAGGTCCAGGCCGATATCGAAACCAGTGCGGTGCTCGACCTCGTCGCTCCGTCGTTGCTGCAGAACGGCGCTTCGAAACTGCAGATGTACTATATCGGCCCGAAGGAGCGTCCGATCTTCCGGACCGCGCCGTACACGGCGCAGGCCCAGACATTCGATCGGCTCTATCCGGGTCATAACAGCGCCGATTTCTGGCCCTTCTTCTTTCCGAGGCTCTATGAATCCTGGCAGCAATGGGCCTTGAACCCCGCGTCGCGGCCGGTTGCCGACAATATCACGCAGACCGCTCCCTATACGGATGCGATCACCGGAAAACTGATCGTCAGCTTCTTTCACCCGCTGTGGACGGCCGACCGGCATGATGTGGCGGGGGCGGCGGGCGCCGATATCACCCTCAATCAGCTCGCCGAGATCGTCGAGAATGTGAAGGTCGCCGAAAGCGGTTTCGGCTTCCTGACCATGTCCAACGGCAACGTCGTCGCCATCAATCCGGTCGGGGAAAAGATCATCGGCCTGCGCTCGGCGAGCGAGTCGGCCAACAAGGGCGTGACCGGTCTCGACCGTTCCCTGCGCAACAGTACGCAAAAGGCCATTTCGGCCTTGCCGCTCGATGCCGATGGCGACATCCAGCATATTTCGCTGAATGAGCAGGGCGAGGATGTGCCCTATCTCGTCGTGATCAAGCAGCTGCATGCGACCAATCTCTGGGTGGACGGCCCGATCCAGCGCGAGGTCATGTCGCTCGGCATCGTCGTGCCGGAGCGCGAGATCTACGCGTCGCTCATTGCCGCCAAGGACCAGATATCGCGCGCCACCAACCGCATCTTGCTCTATCAGATCATGGCGGTTCTCGTGTCGCTGCTGATCGTGACGGCCGCGGTACTTGCCGCATCGAAGCGCATTACCAGCGGCATCAGCGCGCTTGCGGAGGCGGCAAAGCGCATCCAGGCCAAGGACTACTCCGTCCGCGTCGACATCCCCACCAAGGACGAAGTCGCCGAAGCCGGCCTGGCCTTCAACCGCATGGCCGAAGACATCAGCTTCCATACGGAAAATCTGGAAAAGCTGGTGACCGACCGGACGAAGGAGATCGAAGCCGCCAAGGAAGAGATCTCGGTACTGAACGGCCAGTTGAAGAGTGAAAATCTGCGTCTTGGCGCCGAACTGGACGTGGCGCGGCAGATTCAATTGATGGTTCTGCCGCGCGCCAAGGAGCTGACGGCGATCGATGATCTGGAGATTGCCGCCTATATGCGCCCCGCGGATGAAATCGGCGGCGATTACTATGATGTCCTGCAGAATGGAAACAACCTGAAAATCGGCATCGGCGACGTGACCGGCCACGGGCTGGAAAGCGGTGTGCTGATGCTGATGGTGCAATCGATCGCGCGGGCGCTGTTCGAAGCCGGCGAAACCGATCCCGCGCAGTTTCTGACCGATCTCAACCGCGCCATCTTCAAGAATATCGAGCGGACGAAAACGGACAAGCATCTGACCCTGTCTTTCCTCGACTATAATGGCGAGCGATTGACGATATCGGGCCAGCACGAAGACATGGTCGTCGTGCGCAAGACGGGGGAAGTCGTGCGGCTCGATACCGGCGATCTCGGTCTGCCGGTTGGCCTGGAACCCGACATCGCGCCATTCGTGGCCGTCAAGGACATCTCCTTCGAAAAGGGCGACATGGTCGTCCTGCATACCGACGGCGTGACCGAGGCCGAAAATCCCAAGGGTGAGCTGTTCGGCATCGAGCGGCTGTGCGAGGGCGCCCGCCGCCTGCATGGCCGCTCCGCGCAAGAGGTCGTGGATGGCATTCTCGCCGAGCTCATGACCTATATCGGCACGCAAAAGATCCATGACGACATTACCCTCGTCGTGATGCGGCACAGGTGAAGGCATGGCAACGATCTTTTACGGTCGAGAACATCTGCTCCCCTTCGACACGACGCGCGCAGTCCGGCTTTGCCTGCTGGATGGACCGCTCGGTCTCGGCTGGAAGCATTCCTCTATGACCTCCGACTTTATCGCGGAAATGGTGGCGCTGCGCTTCCGGCCCGTGAGGCGCCAGTACAAGCTGGTCAGCTACGACATCGGCTATGTGACGAATGAACTGATCGAAAACGCCATCAAGTTTCGCACACATGGCGAGATCATCGTTGAAGTTTTGGCCGACGCGGATAGTTTCAAGATAAGAGTATCGAACTTCGTCGATGACGAGGCGGCAACCAGGTTTCAGCAATTGTTGTCGGATGTGATGGCGGGCGATCCGGGCGACCTGCTGATCCAGCAGCTGGAGGCGAGCGCGACGCAAAGCGGCAACGCGTCGGGACTGGGGCTGCTGACGTTGATGAGCGACTATCAGGTGCATCTGGCCTGGCGTTTCGAGGCCGACAGCCAGCAGAAGCGTACGAAACTTGAAACCTATGCATCGATGGCGATTGGGCTGTCTTGAACCTGCGGGGATATGCCATGGAAATCAGGGAAGAAGCGTTCCGTGTTTGGTCCGAAGGCAGCACAGTCTATTTCGACGGCACCATGCGGCTGGCGGGACCGGACGCCTATTCGCCGGTTTACAGCCTGGCCATGAAGGCGCTCGAAGATGGCGGCGGCAAGACGATTTTCGACCTGACCGGTCTGCAATTCCTGAATTCGTCCGGCATAAACCTGCTCGCCAAACTGACGATCGAGGCG
>JASGEG010000274.1:0-10136 GCA_047606605.1 Rhizobium sp. | reverse complement strand
TTTTACATCACCATTCCGTATGCCAGATTGGCATTGGCTGAAAAATGCGCAAGGCAAGCCGGTCCGGGGAGCAGACTGGCCAGGGGAGGAGAAATCATGAAACGGGTTATTCTGGCCGTGATCGCGGCTGTCGCGATGGGCAGCGCCGCTTATGCCGATACGATCAAGGTTGGCGTCATCGGGCCGTTTTCCGGTCCTTTCGCCCTACAGGGCAAGAATTTCAAGGCGGGCATCGATGCCTACATGGCTCTGAATGGCAAGACGGCCGGGGGTCACGAGATCGAGGTGATCTACCGCGATGTGCCGCAGGCCGATCCGGCGCAGTCGAAATCCTCGGCGCAGGAACTGGTGGTCAAGGAGCATGTGCAATATCTGGCGGGCTTCTACTTCACCCCCGACGCCATGGCGGTCACACCAATCCTCAAGCAGGCCAATGTGCCGATGGTCATCTTCAATGCCGCCACCTCGGCGATCGTGACCAAAAGCCCGCTGGTGGTGCGCACCTCGTTCACGACATGGCAGACATCGACGCCGATCGCCAAGGTCGCCTATGATGCCGGCGTCAAGAAGGTCATCTCGGTCGTCAGCGATTACGGTCCCGGCGTCGATGCCGAAAATGCCTTCAAGACCGGTTTCGAAAAGGCCGGCGGGCAGGTGGTGGAAGCCGTGCGCATGCCGCTGTCGACCAATGATTTCAGCCCGATCATGCAGCGTATCAAGGATTCCGGCGCGCAGGGCGTCTTCGCCTTCCTGCCTTCCGGCCCGACCACGCTCGGTTTCGTCAAGGCTTATAATGAAAACGGCCTGAAGGCCGCCGGCATCAAGCTGTTTGCGCCTGGCGACCTCACGCAGGAATCCGACCTGCCGGCGCTCGGCGACGCGGCTCTCGGCATGCAGACCAGCTTCCATTATGCCATTTCGCATGATTCTGCGGAAAACAAGGCCTTCGTCGCCGCTGCCGGCAAGGCGATCGGCAATCCGGCGGAACTGACCTTCCCGGCGGTTGGCGCCTTCGACGGCATGCATGTCATCTACAAGATGATCGAGGCGACTGGTGGCAAGCAGGATGCGCAAAAGGCGGTGGATGCGGTCAAGGGCCTGTCCTGGACAAGCCCGCGCGGCCCGGTGACGATCGATCCGGAAAGCCGGCATATCACGCAGAATATCTATCTGCGCGAGGTCACCAAAGCCGCCGACGGCACCTACTACAACAAGGAAATCCAGACATTCGAAAAGCAGGGCGATCCGGGTCTGGCGGCGGTAAAGTAAGAGCCCTGCCGTCAATCCTCCTGCGCATCGGCGAACGGGCGGTTTACGTCCGCTCCCGCCGAGAGGATCAAGGTAGAGCCAGGATCAAACGGACCGGTTATTCATGCAAACCGTGCTCAGCATAGCAGTCGATGCCCTTGCCTATGGCATGGTGCTCTTTGTGATTTCGATCGGTCTTTCGGTCACCATGGGGCTGATGCGTGTCGTCAATCTGGCGCATGGCGCTTTTGCCATGATCGGCGGCTATATCGCCTCCTATGCGGCGCGCGATCTTGGTCTCGGATATGCGGCGGCTGTTCTTCTCGCCGTTGTCGGCACGGTCATCATCTCCATCCCGATCGAGCGGCTGCTCTATCGCCGCATCTATGGTGCGCCGGAGCTGACGCAGGTCCTGATGACGATCGGCATCACCTTCTGCATCATCGGCATCGCCAACTACGTCTTCGGGCCGACGCTGAAGACGATCCCATTGCCGGCCGATCTGCAGGGGTCGGTCGATCTCGGCTTCCGCACCATCGGCACGCATCGCATCTTCGCCATCGCCTGCGGCCTCATCGTCGCTCTGGCGCTGTGGTACACGATCGAGAAGACGTCGTTCGGGGTGAAGCTCCGCGCCTCCGTCGACAATGCGGCGATGGCGGCGGCGCTGGGCGTGCGTACCGAGATCGTCTATGCCGTCAGCTTTGCCGCAGCCGTCGGGCTCGCCGCCTTCGGCGGCGTCATCGGTGCCGAGTTGCTGCCGGTCGAGCCCTATTATGCGCTCCGCTACATGGTGACTTTCCTCGTCGTCGTCTCGGTCGGCGGCGCCGGCTCGATCTCGGGCGCGCTGCTGGCCTGCCTCGTTCTCGGCTGCATCGACACGACCGGCCGCTACCTGATGCCGGAATATGGCGAGTTCTTCTTCTATCTCGCCGTCATCGCCATCATCTGCGTCTTCCCGCGCGGCCTGGCCGGAAGGATGAAGTGATATGGCCTTGATCCTGGATAGAGACGCCGTGGCGGCGGCGAGCAATCGCCGCGCATTCGGACGCGATGCGATCGCTGTCGCGGTCATCCTCGTTCTGGCAGCGGTCGGTTACCTGCTGTTTCCCGACAATCTCGCACTGCTGACGCGGCTGATCGCCATTGCCTTGCTCGTCCTGTCGCTCGACCTTGTCACCGGCTATTGCGGCGTGGCGACGCTCGGTCATGCGGCGCTGTTCGGCGCCGGCGCCTATGCGGCGGGCATCGCCTCGGCGCATTACGGCATCAACGATCCCCTTGTCATGACGCTGGCGGGGATCGCCGCCGGCGCGGTTGCGGGGCTGGTCTGCGGCATTGTCATTCTGAGAGCCCATGGCCTGCCGCAGCTGGTGCTGTCGATCGCGCTGATCTATCTGTTTCACGAATTCGCCAACAAGGCATCGAGCTGGACCGGCGGCAGCGACGGCCTGTCCGGCATTTCCACCGATCCGCTCTTCGGCCTGTTCGAATTCGATCTCTATGGGCATACGGCCTATTTCTACGGCGTGGCGCTGCTGCTGGCCGTGCTGGTCCTGCTGCGCATCCTCGTGCGCTCGCCTTTCGGCATGCTGTGTCGCGGCATCCGGCAGGACCCGCTGCGCGTGCGTGCCATGGGAGCCTCGCCGAAGGCGGCGCTGATCAGGATGTACATGATCTCAGGCGCGGTCGCCGGCATCGGCGGCGCGCTCAACGCGATCTCGACCCAGGTCGTCGGCCTCGACAGCCTTTCCTTCACGCAATCGGCCGAAGCGCTCGTCATGCTCGTGCTCGGCGGCACCGGCTCGCTGTTCGGAGCGCTAACCGGCACCTTGATCTTCATGCTGTTCGAGGACTATGTCTCGGCTGCCAATCCCTTTCACTGGCTGACCATTGTCGGATTGCTGCTGATCCTGGTGGTGCTGTTCGCCCCGAAGGGCATCTACGGCACGGCCGCCGCCTATTTCGCCCGCCGTCGGGAGGCCCGCCCATGAGCGCGATCTTCGAGGTCAGCCGTCTGAGAAAAGCCTTCGGTGGATTGACGGTCACCAACGATGTCAGCCTGTCGATGGCGCCGGGCGATCGCGTCGCGCTGATCGGGCCGAACGGCGCGGGCAAGACCAGCTTTGTCAATCTGGTGACCGGCAATCTGCGCGCCGATTCCGGTGAGGTCCGCCTTGCGGGCGAGACGGTCACCGGGCTGGATGCGATCGGCCGCGTCCGGCGCGGACTGGTGCGCTCCTTCCAGGTGACCAGGCTCTTTCAGGATATGACGCCGGCCGAGCATGTCGGCCTTGCCATCCTGCAGCGAACTGGCCGCAGCGGCCGGATGTTCGGCAATTTCCTCGGCATGCGCGATGTCATGGCGGAAGCGGGCGACCTGCTCGAGACGCTCGGTCTCGGCGACCTCATGCACCGCAAGGTCAGCGAAATCGCCTATGGCCAGCAACGGCTGCTGGAGATCGCTGTCGCCATGGCGCTGAAGCCGAAGGTGCTGCTGCTCGACGAGCCCGCCGCCGGCGTGCCGCAGAGCGACACCGGCCGCATCGAGCAGGCGCTGGCCGACCTGCCGGCCGATCTCGCCGTACTGATGATCGAGCACGACATGGATCTGGTCTTCCGCTTTGCCAGGCGCGTGGTCGTGCTGGCCGCCGGAACCATCATCTTCGACGGCTCGCCCGCCGATGTCACCAAGGATGCGCGGGTGCGCGAAGCCTATCTGGGGAGCTATGCCGATGCCGGCCGCGCCGCTTGACGTGGAAAACCTGTCGGCCGGTTATGGCCCGACCCGGGTGCTCGAAGGCGTGACCTTCTCCGTGCCGGCCGGTGCGCGGCTTGCCGTACTCGGCCGCAACGGCATGGGCAAGACGACGCTGCTTGCCACGCTTGCCGGCCAGACGCGCCGCTATGACGGGCGCATCCGCCTCGGGTCCGCCGATGTCACCGCGCTGCCGAGTGCAAGGCGGGCGCATCACGGCCTCGGCTACGTGCCGCAGACCCGCGACGTCTTTCCGACGCTGACGGTGGAGGAAAATCTCTCCGTCGGGCTGAAGGGCCGGCCGAAAGCGGCGCTGCAGGAAGCCTACGACATGTTCCCGCGCCTGAAGGAGCGCCGACGCAATCTCGGCAACCAGCTTTCGGGTGGCGAACAGCAGATGTTGTCGACGGCCCGCACCATTCTCGGCCGCCCTTCCGTCTTGCTGCTCGACGAACCGCTGGAGGGCCTGGCCCCGGTCATCTGCGAGGAACTGATGGCGGCCTTCGCCAATCTCGCCAGGACCGGCGACATGACCATCCTCCTGGTGGAGCAGCGTATCCAGAGCGCGCTCGATTTCGCCGACCGGGTGATCATCCTCGAACGCGGGCGGCTTGCCTGGCAGGGCACGCCAGGTGCGCTTTCCGAGGATCACGCCACGGTCGAGCGCCTGCTCGGTGTCGGCGGGCTGCATTAGGGGAATGCCTGCTATCGCTTTGTCGCCCTGACGGGGCTCCATGATCCCGCGCGCCATCCCGCGCCGCATGCGCCCGAAACTCATTTCAGGCTCATCTTGGGATGTTACACCGCCGCCATGAGACGAACAGGTGGCCGGCTTGCGTCCGGCCTTCCTGCGAGAGCCAAACGAAGTTTCTTCAGACGAAGGGGCGGTTCATCATGGCGCATATCGTTATCATCAATCCGCGCTTCGAGACGTCGTATTGGGGGCTCGAGCATGTGCTGCCGATCTTCGGCGCCAAGGCCAATCTTCCCGTCGCCTGTCTGCCGTTGCTGGCGGCGCTGACGCCCGACGAACACGTCGTTACCCTGATCGACGAGAATGTCGAGCCGATCGATTACGATCTCTGTGCCAGGGCCGATATCGTCGGCCTGACCGGCATGATCGTCCAGCGCTTCCGCATGCGCGAAGTGCTGGAGGAGCTGAAGCGCCGCGGCTGCTTCACCGTGGTCGGCGGTCCCTGGATCACCGTCAACGAGGCCTATTTCGAGGGGCTTGCGGATGTGACCTTCATTGGCGAGGCCGAGGAGACCTGGCCGCGGTTCCTGCGGGAATGGAAGGACGGGCGCCATACCGGCCGATATGAGCAGGCCGACAGGACCGACATGAGCACGGTGCCGATACCGCGCTTCGACCTGTTGAGGATGGATGACTACGCGGTCGGCAGCATCCAGTTCTCGCGCGGCTGTCCGTTCACATGCGAGTTCTGCGACATCATCGTCGTCTTCGGCCGGCGGCCGAGGATCAAGACGAGCGCGCAGATCATCGCCGAGATCGAGGCGCTGCTGTCGGCGGGCATGGATACGGCCTTCATCGTCGACGACAATCTGATCGGCAACAAGAAGGCGATCAAGGAGGTTCTCCATGATGTCGTCGCCTGGCAGGAGCGGCACCATTATCCGATGACCTTCCTGACGGAAGCTTCCATCGACCTGGCCGACGATCCCGAGCTGACGCAACTGATGGTGGATGCCAATGTGCGCGTCGTCTTCATCGGCATCGAGACGCCCAACGAGGCGGCGCTGAAGGAGACGAAGAAGCTGCAGAACATGCGCAAGGGCGCCACCATGCTGGAGAAGATCCATCGCATCCAGGAGGCCGGCATCGAGGTCTGGTGCGGCATGATCCTGGGTTTCGACAGCGACGATACGACCATCTTCGAGGCGCAGCGCGCCTTCATCCGGGAGTCCAGGATCGTCAACGCCATGATCGGCATGCTGGCCGCCATCCCCAAGACGCCGCTATACACGCGTCTGGAAAAGGAAGGCCGGCTCGACCACGCCGATCCGCCCGCCTACGGTACCAACGTCATTCCGCTCAATCTCAGCCGCGAAACCCTGCGAGACGGCTATCTAGCGGTCTTGAGCGACCTCAACGGGCCGGCGGCCTATTTCGACAGGCTCGACGCGCTTTATCTCGATGCCCGCATCCAGCCGGAACGGACGCGGCTTACCCATCTGCGCCGTCATCCCTTCCGCCTGCTTGCCCTGAACGCGAGCTGGGCCCTGGAGGCGATGGGGATATTCCTCCGGCTGATGCGCACCGTCGAGGATGCCGAGTTGCGGCGCATCTATCGCCGGCGCGTCTGGAGGCTTGCCAGCCGCCGCGGTTCGCCGCTCATGCTGCAGATCTACGCCATCAAATGCGCCATGCATTATCATGCCCATCTGATGATGCGGCAGATGGAACGCGGCGGGCAGATCATCAATTCCTTTTGACAGGCTTCGCACCGCTTCCGCCTCCGCAGGCCGCCGGCCTGACGCGCAATAGCGCTTTTGCGCCCGAAATCCCCAGGGTTCGTTTATTGGCGATCGCATACCTATATTAGATCCAAGCCATGCGCCGCCGAACATCAATCGCGCGTCCGCGATGGCGATGCGAAAGGATTTGTTTTCACAACAGTGTGATCTTTGTGAAAATTGCTGGCTTCGCACGATAGGAAAAGTGTGCTTACGTTGATGGAAAGGGGTATGGTGTCAAAACTTCTATGAAAAACGATAGTTTCGAGCTCAAATTCTGGGGTGTGCGGGGAAGTATCCCCGTATCGGGACCGGACTTCGAGCGCTATGGCGGGAATACCTCCTGCATCGAGTTGCGGCATGGCGGCAGGCATATCATTTTCGATGCCGGGACCGGTCTGCGGGAAGCGGCGACGGCGCTGGCCAAGGATGGCGTGCGCAATGTCGATATCTTCTTCACCCACTCGCATTACGATCACATCATAGGCCTGCCCTTCTTCAAGGCGATCTACGATCCCAATGTCAGCGTCGATCTCTGGTCGGGCCATCTCGCCGACAAGACGACGACGCGCCAGCTCATCGACCAGTTCATGCGCCCGCCCTGGTTTCCGGTAAAGCCGGATATCTGTCGCGCGACCATGGGCTTCCGCGATTTTTCGGCCGGCGATACGCTGAAGCCGCATCCGGACATCGTGATCCGTACCGCCAGGCTCAATCATCCGGGCGGCTGTATCGGCTATCGCATCGAATGGGCCGGCCGCGTCATCGCGCTGGTCTATGATACCGAGCATGTGGAAGGCCAGCTCGACGAAAACGCCCTGTCGCTGATGGTCGGCGCCGATCTCGTCGTCTACGATACGACCTATACCGAAACGGAGATGCCGAAGCATCTGGGTTTCGGCCATTCCACCTGGCAGGAAGGCGTCAGGCTGGCGAAGAAGGCGGGCGCCAAGCGCCTTGCGCTCTTCCACCACGCACAGTGGCGCACGGACAAGGATCTGGACGAGATGCAGCGCGAGGCGCAGGCAAGCTTCCCCGGCGCCTTTGCCGCTTTCGACCGCCAGATCCTGGAGCTCTGAGGCACAGCCTCCGGCTGGATGTTCAATTCATGAAATCGCCGACCGGACGCCAATCGACGGCTGCATGCGCAGCCGTCTCGTCGAACAGCGTTTCGATGAAGCCCCAGGCCAAGCTGTCATGGACGAGATGATGGGTGAGGATGCCGATCGGCTCCTCATTGCCCTCGAAGCGGTTGCGGAGTTCGCCGGCGAGCAGCTCCACCAGTTCCGCATGCGGCCGGCCGCCGCGCGTGCCGTGCCAGTCCATGATATCGACATGGGTGTTGACCAGCGGGATCGGCCGCGGCTTCGCCAATCCATACACGGAAACGGCGCGATAGCCGAAGGCGGCGAGTTCCGGCAGCAGCGCTTTGTCGATCCGGTTCCACGGCGGCACCAGCATCGGGGCGAACTGGCCGGGATAAAGCGTCTTCAGCTTGTCGAAACCCTCTCGCAGTTCGTCGAGCACGACGGCCTGCGGGCGATGCAGGCCGAGTTCCTGCTTCTTGGCCTCGTCCGGCGCATAATTGCGGTGTGTCCAGCCATGCACCGTCACCGTCAGCCTCTTTTGCCGCGCCAGCCGCTCGACGAGCGCCTCGCCGGTCGGGGCGGGGATGACGGCCAGCGTCATGGGCACGCCGAACGTGTCGGACAGCGCCAGCAGCTGGTCGAGGGCCTCGGTCGGCTCGATGGCGTCGTCGTCGCGAAACCACAGTTTCGCCCGGCGCCCCGCATCGGCCCAGCGCCGCAATTCGTCGCGCAGCGGCTGCCATTCGGCTCTATCGCTCATAATAGGAATCTCCCAGATGTTTGCGCAGGATGGTTTCAAGCCGCGCCGAGGCTGCCGTCAGCGACCGTTCCTCATGGACGAAGCGATGGGCTGCCTGCGCCATGGCCTGCCGCTGCCCGTCTTCGTCCAGCAGCCGCGCCACGGCATCGGCATAGGCATGGATATCGCCGTCCGGCGTCAACAGGCCGGTGACCCCGTTCATCACCACTTCCGGCACGCCGGCGGTCGCTTGCGCCACTACGGGCAGGCCCGCCGCCTGTGCTTCCAGATAGGCAAGGCCATAGGCTTCGCCGCAGCCGGGCCAGACATAGATGCCGCCGGCCTGCAGCTCCGCCACGATCTCGGGCGCCGTCCGCTCTCCCAGCCAGGAAATGCGCGTGTCGCCGAAGGCGGAAAACAGGGCGCGAACCTCCGCGCGCATCGGCCCGTCGCCGATGACCGTCAGGGTCCAGTCGCGATTCCGGATCAGCTCCAGCGCCCTGGCGAGCATCATGTAGCTGTCGAACTTGTCGCCACGGCGCAGCATCGCGACGGTGACCAGCCGATGCGGTTCATGCGCCTTGCCGAGCGGGGGGAAGGAGGCCGTGTCGATGAAGGGCAGGAAGCGTTCATACCGGCCTTCGGGAACGGCATCGGCAAGGCCGATCCGGTCGCGCTCGGTGAAGCACAGGTTGACGGCGGCCTGCCGCACGGCGTCGGCCACCAGCCGCTGATTGTCGCCCCAGCCGCTGTCGTCATGCCGTCGGCCGTAGGAGGCCTCGGCGGTGACGTAAGGAATGCCGAGGAGAGCGGCGATCCGCGGCCCCATCATGTCGGGCGTCTTGTAATAGGGATGATAGGTGAACCAGAGGTCCGGCGGCGGCTCGTCCCGCCATTTGCGCAGCAGCCGGTCGATTTCGTCTTCGGCTTTCCCGGCGATTTCGGCGCGCGGTTCCGGCGCCGGCGTCGGCGTGAAGCTGCGCAGCTCCGAGGCGAGCTCGACGCTATGCCCCGCCATTTCGAATGCCGCAATGATCTGGCGCGCCATCAGCCGGTCGCCCGAGGGAACCGGGTGTCTCGGCGATTTCAACGGAGCGTAGAAGGCGATCTTCATGGCGTGAGCCGATTGTTGACGATTAAGTGATGGTTCAACCGGGAAATGTGAGAAAAACGCCCGAATTCCGACAGCTTGCTTGACAAATAAGGCCCCAGCCACGCGTGCCGCATTCTCGACAGGATGCGGCATTGCGGCTAGAGGATTAGGCGATAACCCTTTTCCGTTCCCTTGTGAACGGACAATGTAAAATGGGCTTGATGACGACCGAGGCGAGAAAACCCATCATTTCCGATCGTCTTGCGCGAAAATTCCGGCTCGGTTCCGGTTTGATCATCTTCATTTTCGTGATCATGCATCTGGCCAATCATTCCCTCGGCCTGATTTCCCTTGGGGTCGCCGATCATGCGCAGCGCCTGTTCCTGGCCGTCTGGCGCAATCCGATCGGCACCGTCCTGCTTTACGGCGCCCTGATCGTCCATATCCTCCTCGTGCTGCGCATGCTCTATCGCCGCCGGACCCTGGTCATGCCGGTGGGCGAGGCGTTCCAGATCGTCACCGGTCTGCTGGTGCCGCTGCTGTTGATCGATCACATCATCGCTACGCGCATCGTTCATGAGATCTACGGTGCCCAGGACAATTACCGCGCCATCGTCCGCAGCCTCTGGGTAACGTCGCCGCTCAACGGCCTGCGTCAGTCGATCGTGTTGCTGATCGTCTGGGTCCATGGCTGCATCGGCATCCATTTCTGGCTTCGCTATCGCTCCTGGTACA
>JASGEG010000273.1:0-4726 GCA_047606605.1 Rhizobium sp. | reverse complement strand
GCGGTCGGCACATGCGTATGCGTGCCGACGACGAAGCTGGCGCGGCCGTCGACGAAATGGCCGAAGCACTGCTTTTCGCTGGTCGCCTCCGCATGGAAATCGAAGACGATGGCATCCGCCTGTTCCTTCAGCGGGCAGGCATCGAGGATGGCCTCGGCCGCCTTGAAGGGGTCGTCCAGCTCGGGATGCATGAAGACGCGGCCCATGATGTTGGCGACCAGCACGCGGGCGCCGTTGCGGGCATAATAGAGGCCGGAGCCGCGGCCCGGCGTGCCGGCCGGATAATTGGCGGGGCGCAGGAATTGATCGTGGCGCTCGCAGAAGACCACCGCCTCTTTCTGGTCCCAGACGTGATTGCCCGTCGTCACCACATCGGCGCCGGCATTGATGGTTTCGAGGAAGATATCCTCGGTAATGCCGAAGCCGCCGGCGGCGTTTTCGCCGTTGACGATGACGAAGTCGAGCTTCAGATCGGAAACCAGCCCCGGCAGGCGATCCCATACCGCCGTCCGTCCGGTCTTGCCGACCATGTCACCCAGAAAAAGCAGTCGCATTTCCTATCCAATCTCCTCGGAAACGAAATTGAGCCCGCTCTCGGTCAAAATCGCGTCCAGACGGACATCATGCGGCTCAGCCGGTACTGATGGCACTTCCTGGCAGTCGAATGCAATGCCGATCAGCCGCGGATACAACCCTTTTTTGTGCAGGCGGTCGATGGCGCGGTCGTAATAGCCGGCGCCGTAGCCGATGCGATGGCCGGTATTGTCGAAGGCCGAGAGCGGCACCAGCATCACCGAAGGGTCCAGAACAGCGGCCTCCGGCCCGGGTCCCGCCGTGCCGAATCCGCTGGAAAGCAAGGGCGCACCCGGCACAAGTTCGCGGAAGACGATGGTCAGCTTGTCGAGAATGACGGGCACGCAGAGCCGCGCGCCGCGCTCCCGCAGCCGTGCCATCAGCGGTCTGATGTCCACCTCCGAGCGGATCGGCAGGAAGCCGGAGACGATGGTTCCCGGCTCGAGCTCGATCGCATCGCCGGCATGCGCGAGCATCGCCAGGCCCTTCTCGATGCGCTCTTCGGCGGGGATTGCGTCGCGCGCCGCCAGGCGCTCGTTGCGGTATCGGGCTTTCAGCGCTTTGGAGGTCATCGGGCTTTCGCGGATCTGGACATTATCGCGAAAGCATAATGAGCCGGCGGCCTATTGCAATGCACGAATGCGACATGGATGACGCGGGCGGTGCCGTCAGCCGACGCTGCGCACCACCGAAAGATGCCCGTTGCCGTCGACATGCGCGTGGACATGCTCGTAGTTCGGCAGCGTCGAATGACCGGTCTCGAGCGGATGCGAATGCGTCGCCGTGATCACCATGATATCGGCACCGGCCGTCTCGCCCGCCTTGATGCCGGCCATGACATCCTCGAAGACCAGGCAATCGGAGGGCCGCAGGCCGAGACGTTCGGCGCCGAGAATATAGCATTGCGGATCGGGCTTGCCGATCTTGACGTCTTCGGCCGTGACGATGAAACGCGGCACCGGGATGCCTGCGGCGGCAATCCGCGCCTGCGCCAGCCGCAGCGGCGAGGAGGTGACGATCGCCCAGCGCTCCGGCGGCAGCGATGCCAGGAACTCGATCGCCCCCGGCAGCGGCACGACACCTTCCAGATCGGCGATCTCCGCCTCCATGATCCATGCCGCTTCCGCCACCGGATCGACGCCGGGTAGATTCAGGTTGCGGATCGTGTCGATGCCGCGCGCGCCATGCATGGTCGGCATGAACTTCTCGACATCCAGCCCCTTGCCGCGCGCCCAGTCGCCCCAGACGCGCTCGGCGGCGGCGATCGAATTGATGATCGTGCCGTCCATGTCGAACAGGAAGCCGGAATAGTTCTTATCGAAGGCGGAAGATAATGCGGAGGACAAGTTTCAGTCCCTTTCGGTTGGGCGGGATCGGGCGGGCGGGCCGGATCGGCTCGCGATGTCTTCACTCCGACTATCGACAGCGGCGCCAACAAGCAAATGAATGCTGAAGACGGCGGGGATGCCGCACCTACAGGCGGGATGGTCGGAAAGGGAGCGCGGCGGGCACCAGGCCGCCGCGCACGGGCGTTATTCGCCGAGCCTGCTCTTCAGGCCGTTGATGATGTGATTGGCAAGCGCCTCGTAGTCATCGTCGAAATGGTGGCCGCCATCCATGGCGATGACCTCGGCGCCCGAGCCGTTCAGCACCGGGCAGGCCACATCCTCGTCATCGTCCTTGCCATAAATGCATTGCACCATCTTCGGATTGATCGACTTGAGGTCGTTGGTGGGATCGCCGCCCTTGCCGGCGCTCGATGCGCCGAGCCAGCCCATGACCGAGATCACGTAATCGACCTTGCGCGACAGCGACAGCAGCGAGATCTGCACGATCTTGTCCTTGTCGGCCTGCTTCAGGCGATTGTAGCTCGCCGGCAGCACGTCGGCGCCGAAGGAATAACCAATCAGCACCACATGCTTCACCTTGAAGCGCTTGGTGTAATATTCGATCATCCGGCCGAGATCGTCGGCGGTCTGCTGCGGATCGCGCTCCGACCAGAAATAATGCAGAGAATCGACACCGACGACGGGAATCCCCTGGTCCTGCAGATAGCTGCCCACTTCCTTGTCGATGTCGCGCCAGCCGCCGTCGCCGGAATAGACGATCGCCAGCGTGTCCTCGGTCGGCTTGGTGTTCATGACATCGACCGGCAGGCCGAGCGGCGACTTCTCCGCGTCGATCGCCTTCATCAGGTCCGTCAGGCCGGTGCTGAGCGCGGCATAGGCGTCGTCTCCCTCAGCGTCGGTGACCTGAACGTCCGGGTGATCCTTCTGGATCTCCTCGACATGGTCGCGGCCGTCCTTGGGAGCGTTGGCGGTGAAGGTCGCGACGATCGGGTTCGGCAGGGCGCCTTCCTGCAGGCCGAAGGAGACCATGTCACCGTCGGTCTTCTTTTCGGCCGGCGTGCAGAGTTCCTGCTTCAGGGCGATGCCGGCCGGCGGATCGACGGCGAGCGTGCCGGCGACGGTTGCGTCCGGGGTCTGCGCGGCAATCGTCAGCGCCATGGCGCCGCCGGCACCGACGCCGGCGATGACCGGCAGCTGGTAGCTGCTGTCGGCAAAGGAACGCTGCACCTGCTGGCTCAGCGATTCCAGATCCGAGACCATATAGATGCAGCCGTCGTTCTGGCTGACGTCATATTTGTTGAGCGAGGCCAGGAAGGACGGATAATCGATGCCGATAACCAGGGTGCCATCGGCGACGAGCTTCTCGGCGACGCCCTTTTCCTTGTCGCCCCAGCCGGCCGCATCGGAAATCAGCACGACCTCGCTCGTCACCTTGCCCTGCGGACGCAGGATATGCGGCGGCGAGATCATGCCGAGATCGTATTTCGTGTCGTCCTCTTCGGCCCTTGCCGCGCCAGAGACCAGCAGGCCCGTGGTCAGCATGCACGCGAAAGCCAACGATGTTGCGTATTTCAAGATCATTTCCTCACGACCCCTTTAAGTCCGCCTCCGATGAGGAATGTGGCATCCATCAACGCGATCATTGGACTGACACCTCCCGAAACCGCCAGATAGCGTGGCTGCCATTCGGGATGGAACTTGGATTTGAAGGCACGAAGCCCTTTGAAATTATAGAAACGCTCGCCGTGCTCGAAGACGGTCCCCCCGACCCGGTCCCACACAGGAGCCGATTCCCGCCTCGACATGCCCGACAGCGGCGCCATGCCGAGATTGAAGCGCTGGAAGCCCTGTTCCTTCAGATATTCGAGGATTTTCACGAACAGAAAGTCCATCGATCCCTTCGGAGCCTCGGGCGAAAAACGCATCAGATCGACGGAGCCCTCCTCCCTGGTCTCCGTCATCAGGATATTGGCGAAAGCGACGATCTTACCATCCTTTTTCAGCACGCCAACGGGTTGCGACGCAACATAATCCGGATCGAAGGCCCCCAGCGAGAAGCCCTTTTCCTTGGCGTTGTGATCGGCAAGCCAGGATTCCGAAACCTCTGCAAGCTGATCCATGATTTCGGCCACACCTTGCGGCTCGATAACGGCAAATTCTAGTCCGTCACGCACCGCGCGGCTTGCCGTCTGGCGAAGATTGGCCCATTTGCCGCCCTTCAGCTCGAAATTGGCCAGGTTGACCACCGCCAGTTCGCCAAGCTTGAAGGCGCGCAGGCCGGCATCGGCGCAATAGGACAGCAGCGCCGGCGATATCTGATAGAAGACCGAGCGGCAGCCGGCCGCGCGCGCCGTTTCCACGAAGCGCCAGACGAGATCGGGCAGCGCCTGCCTGGGGCCGATCGGATCGAACAGCGCGATCCAGGAGCGGCCCTGCTTGCTGTACATGATGAAGGCATCGCCCTTTTCGGAGAACATGACGCTCTTGTCGCCCATGCGCACCAGATTGGCGTCGGCGATGCCCTGGTTGCGGACGATCTCGACGGCACGCCCCACCGCATCCTCGGACACCGGCTCCAGCCGCGGCGTCGCCGGCCGCAGCAGGCTGAAGATCGCGATCGCCGAGGAGACGATGGAAATGCCGAGCACGGCGCGCAGCCCGCGTGGCGCCTCGCCAGCGAACTCGAACTCCCACCAGAGCTGGTTGCTGTATTCGACGTCGCGATAGACGAAGAACAGGATGACGATGGCGCCGATGCAGATCACCGCGATCGCCGTCAGCCAGCCTCCCGTCAGGGCCTGGTT
>JASGEG010000272.1:0-4620 GCA_047606605.1 Rhizobium sp. | reverse complement strand
GGTCCAGAAGGTCGGCATGCCAAACCGTTTGACGACCTCCTCAAGCGCAGCCGCACCAACCCGGCAGCCGGTGATCTGGCTGTCGAGATCGCCTTTCAGGGCTTTCGGCACCCGGCTGTTGGCGATGATGATGCGATAGACGTCCTCGTTGAGTTCGCCACCACGATAGAGCCGGACACCCGGATAGATCGTGCCTTCCTGGAAGACATCGACGGTATCGGTCGAATAGGGATCCTTGCCACCGATATCGAGCCAGTGCGCCTTGTTGGCCGCGTAGCCGATCAGTTCCTTGCCATCGAGAAACACCGGCACGACCACCGCGAGATCCTGCGCATGCGCGCCGACGCCGTAGGGCCAGTTATAGAGAATGACATCGCCCGGCAGCAGTCTCGCCTCACCTCCAATCGCTTCCACCGCGCCGGACACGCAGAAGCTGAGCGTCCCCATGAAATGCGGCATGGTCGGCGACTGGGCGAGGAGCCGCAGATCTCGGTCATAGATGGCGACGGCGAAGTCGAGGACTTCATAGATAACAGGCGAAAACGATGTACGCACCAAGGCGCGCTTCATCTGGTTGGCAGCGGAATTCAGCGCGTGTCGAACCACTTCCGTGGTGATCGGATCACCTTTTTCCGGCTCGCCCACGCGCTCCGCGCCGGCCTTGTGAGCAATGATGTCGCCTCTTGCCATCGTCGTATCCTTGTATCGCGTTGGTGGTTGCGAAGGCGGAAGCCGCCTCCGCCGCTATTTTGCGAAAGCGTGCGGATAATTGCGCCGGGCGAACTCTTCCGAGATGTAGCCGGCCTTCAGATCCCACTCGACAGCCTCTTTCGGCCGCAGCGCCGGATCGCCGTAACCACCACCGCCACCTGTCGTGAGCTCCAGGACGGCGTCCTTGGGAACGAGGAAGCGCGTGGTTTTCGGCAGCGATATCTTTTGGCCATCGGGGAAACGCACGCCCACCTCGTTGGCGCGACCCTCGCCGCCGCCTTCCAGACCCCATGGCGCGTTCTTTGTCCGCTCAACGACCGTCGTGATGAAGGTGTCCTCGGTCATCCGGAAATGGAAATCGACGCCCGGGCCACCGCGCCACTCGCCGGCTCCGCCGGAATCCTGCACCAGCGCCATGCGATCCATCATCCAGGGGTTCTTCGCCTCCCAGACCTCGATCGGCGAGAAGCGTGTTGCGGATTCGGAGATGTGAAGCATGGTACCTCCATCACCGCCATTCCATGCGCCCTGCCCGACGGGATGGGGAGATCCGTCCGCCCAAGGCTCTCCTGTTGCCTGCCGGGTTCCCCAATAGACGACCGAGCAGATGCAGCCGCCGCTTTGCGATGGCACGGCATCGGGCAATGCATTGGCGATCGCCTTGTAGATGACCTCGATCGCCTGGTCGGCGGGCCAACCATAGAGGAAGCAGGGCGCCGGCGGCAGCGGGTGAAACATCGTTCCCGGGCGGGTCACGACTTCGATCGGCCTGAAATGGCCCTCATGCGGCGCCTCGCCGTAGCCCGCCAGCATGCTGATCGCCACGCGGCTTGCGGAAATGGTCGATGGCACCGGGCAGTTGACCGGGCCCGGACGGGCATCGGGAGAATTGCTGTAGTCGAGCCGAACGTTCGATCCCTCGATCTCCACCACAACCTCGAACGCAATGGGCTCGTCGCTGATGCCGTCGCTGTCCATCTCGCCGGAGGCGACATAGCGACCATCGGGAATCTTCTCGAAATAGCTGCGCACGACGCGCTCGCCGTGATCGAACATGTTCTCGACGGCGTTCAAGAACTCATCGCGCCCAAAACGCTTGACGACTTCCTGAAAGCTTGTCGCGCCGACGCGGCAACCTACGACCTGCGCATTGAGGTCGCCGGCGACGAACTTCGGAACGCGGCTGTTGGCGACGACTATGCGGTAGATGTCGTCGTTCAATTCACCACGCTTATAGATCTTAACACCCGGATAGATCGTGCCTTCCTGGAAGACATCGATCGTATCGGTGCAATAGGGATACTTGCCCGCGATATCGAGCCAGTGTCCCTTGATGGCGGTGTAGCCGATCAGCTCGTCATCGAGGTAGACAGGGTTTACGACCGCCAGATCCTGCGGGTGGGAACCCGTCCCGTAGGGCCAGTTGTACATGATCATGTCGCCGGGGAAGATATTGTCGTGCCCGCCGACATTCTTCACTGCCTCCTCGACGCAGAAGTTCAGGGTCCCCATGAACATCGGCAGGCTCGGCGCCTGGGCCAGCAGGCGCATCTGCGGGTCGTAGATCGCCACGGCGAAATCCAACACCTCGTAGATAACAGGCGAGAAAGCAGTGCGGACCAGCGCCCGCTTCATCTGGTTGGCGGCGGAGTTCAAGGCGTGACGCACGACCTCCGTGGTGATCGGATCGGCATCCTTTGGATTGCCGGTGCGCACGACCCCGGCACGGTGGACAACGGTGTTACGCTCCAACATCACCGCACCTCTACGCGCTCAAGCACGAGCTCTCCATGGCTGCCGGTCGCGGCTGTCCAATCGGCGTCGAGGTAGAGCGTCGTCGTGCTTTCAGTGATGATGGCCGGTCCCTTCAGCGGCTCCTTGATCGCGCCACGCGGCACCACGCGGAACGGCATCCGCTTCTTGGAGCCAAACGAGTAGGCGCTGACCGTTTCATCGGTCGCACCGTCGATATCCGTCGCCTTGAACGACTGGTTGCGGCGCGGCAGCGGCGCGCGCATCGTCGCGCGAATGGAGACGATCTCGACGGCCTCCGTCATGGTTCCGCCAAAGCTCCTCAAATACTCGGCGGTGAAGGCATAACTGATGCCGTCGACCGCCATGGCGATGCGCCCGCCATCGAGCGGCACGTCGATCGAAAGCCAGTGTTCCTGTCCCCTGTAACGCAGGTCGAGGCGGGCGCTGCCGATCGTCTCGCGGGTGAGCTGCTCGCCGCGCTCGGCGATGCTGGCGAAGAGCTCGACGAGGATATCGCTCGCCACGACGACGTTGTCTGCGGTCAGATCCATGATGCGGGTACGCGCGGCCGACTGCACCATGTCTGCGCCGAGCAGACCCCAGGCCGAGAAATTACCCGCGAGCGGAGGGACGACGATCTTGGTCATCAGGAGTTCGTCGGCAAGCAACGTCGCCATCAGCGGCCCAGCGCCGCCGAAGGGTAGCAACACCATATGCCGGGGGTCGAGCCCCTGCTCGACCGAAACCTCGCGCATCGCGTTGGCCATCGATGCGGCGGCGATGCGAAGAATGCCGATCGCGGTTGTCTCGGTATCCTGCTCGATGGCCGTGGCCACCGGTGCGATCGCGGCTTCGGCCTTGGCGAAATCCAGCGAGATGCCCGAGGCGAGCTTGCCCGGGCCGAGCATGCCCAGGAACCCTGCGGCATCCGTCATCGCCGGTTCGGTGCCGCCCTTGCCGTAGCAAGCGGGGCCGGGATTGGCGCCGGCGCTACGCGGCCCGACGCGCATCAGGCCGCCGACATCGATATGAGCAATCGAGCCGCCACCCGATCCGATCGAGCGGACATCCACCCAGGGCGTCTGGATCGGCATGTTGTCGATCGTGCCTTCATAGAGCACCTGCGGCTGCCCGTTCAGAATGAGCGCGGAGTCGAAGCTGGTGCCGCCGACATCGGCCGTGATCAAGGCCTCGATATCCAGCATCTTGGCGACTTCGCTGGCGCCCTGCGCACCCGCCACCGGGCCGGACATGATGGTTTCGAACGGACGGTCCTCCGCCTCGCTGAAGGTCATCGAGCCGCTTCCCGAGCGCGTGATCAACGAGGTGCCCTTGAAGCCAAGTTCCCGCAGACGTGCATCAAGCCGCTTCAGGTAGTTCGACATGCGAGCGCGCACGAACGCGTCGATGACTGTTGTCGACGTGCGTTCGTATTCACGGTACTCGCCCGAAATCTTGTGCGACAGCGATATGCCGCCGGTAAAGCCGCCGGCACGCAACAGTTCCTCGACGTGAAGTTCGTGCACCGGGTTGGCATAGGCATTGATCAGGCAGACGGCGATGGTATCGACTTTTTCCGCGACGAGCGCTTCGAGCACCGGTGCGATCGAGGCTTCGTCCAGCGTTTTGTAAACGGATCCATCAGCCTTGATGCGCTCGCAAACCTCCAGACGCAGATGACGGGGAACCAGCGGTTCGGGCTGACGCCAGAACAAATTGTACATCTCGGCGCGATCGCCACGGCGGATCTCCAGCACGTCCCGGAAGCCCTCGGTGGTGATCAGCCCAACCTTGGCGCCGCGCCGTTCCAGCAATGCATTGAGGCCGACGGTCGTTCCGTGAAGGAAGAACTCCGCCTTTTCGATGACCTCCTTCGGCACATGGCCGCGCACGGCGTTGACCACGCCTTCCTCGGGCGCATCGGGGACCGTCGGCACCTTGCCTTCGACGGTCTCGCCACTTTCGTCATCGTAGTAGACCAGATCGGTGAACGTTCCACCGATATCGACGCCAATGCGTGTCGCCATGACCTATCTCTCCTGAGATGCAAGTGATGAAGAAGATTGCGCAGCCGTTTCGCCGGCGAACGCCTGAAGCTGTGCAAGAAGATCCGTTGCGACGGGGATGCCGCTCTTTTCGGCTCGCCGGCGCAAT
>JASGEG010000271.1:0-6163 GCA_047606605.1 Rhizobium sp. | reverse complement strand
CGGAGCCGCTCGAATACGTTCGCATCTGCGACGCATACGGCGCTGGCTACTTCTTCATTCCGGGCACCGAAACCTGCCTCAAGATCGGCGGCCAGGTCCGTACCGAAGGCAAGTGGTACGACGCCTACAACCCGAAGCGCACCACGGGTACGCTCTGGCACACCCGCGCTCAGCTCAGCATCGACACCGCGACCGACACCGAATACGGTCCGCTGAAGACCAACACCGTTTACCGTTTCGACTGGCAGGATGGCGGTTCGACCACCAGCAAGCTGCTGTTCGCTAACATCAGCCTCGCCGGCTTCACCATCGGTAAGGCCGACTCGCAGTACAACGCCTACATCGGCTACGCCGGCAACGTCATCAACGACGACGTCGTCAATGACGGCCCGTACGAGCTGAACCAGCTCACCTACAACTACGACGCCGGCAACGGCTTCACGGCTGTCGTCTCGCTCGAAGACAGCAACTCCGGCGCTGGCGCTACCGGTGCCAACGGCGAAGACAGCCACAACCACTACGCTCCCGACGCTGTCGTCGGCGCTGGTTACAAGGCTGGCAACTTCGGCTTCAAGATCGTCGGCGGTTACGACTCGATCGTTGAAGAAGGCGCCATCAAGGCTCGCGTCGACGGCGACTTCGGCGTCTTCAAGGCCTTCTTGATGGGCGGCTGGAACACCGACGGCGACAAGCTCAACAAGTATGCCAACGCCAGCGGTAGCGGCACTGCTGCCGGTATCGGCTGGGGCGACTGGGCTGTTTGGGGCGGCGTAACCGTTCCGTTCAACGACAAGCTGCAGGCAAACGCTCAGGTTGCTTACACCGACTCGAAGATCTTCGCAGCGACCGCCAACGTCCGGTGGAACCCGGTCAAGAACCTGCAGATCACGCCGGAAGTATCCTACACCAACTGGGATTCGATCAACGACAGCCAGTGGGCTGGCGTTCTGCGCTTCCAGCGTAGCTTCTAAGACCTCATTTTTTGAGATCTGATTAGACTTGACCCCTGATCGGATGGGGATTGGCCCGGCTTCCAGCGAAGCGGGCCATTCCTTCCGATCCGGGGTTCGTCTTTTTTATGGGCCGTAAAACTGCGTGCGGGACCGAGCAGCTGCGGCAAAGCCGCATCACGGCGGCACTCCAGCCTGTCAGCACATGTCGCGCAAAACTGTGTAGCGCTTTAGCGCCAACGATATACGCAACATCAAAAAGCTAAAGCGCAAGAAGCGAATCCGAAGGGTCGCGACGCGCTTTAATGGCATCGACAAGCCCGATTTTTTGTCGTAGAGACACCGCATGTCGTTCACCTGCGCAAACGCCTCGCGATTTTATTCGTACCGCTGCTCTCAGCGGAGGCGGGCCTGTGCGTAGACATAACTGACGCAACATCAAAGACCCGAACAGCCGCTAGTCCTACCTGGCGGCTTTTTTAGTCGCCACGGTACGACCCAAAAGGAACAGATACCGTGTTGAATTCCACCGATGACCTGCGCATTGTCGAGATTACCGCGCTTACGCCGCCTGCCCGCATCATTGACGAAATTCCGAGGGATGAGACCGTCACCGCGACCGTCACGGAGGCGCGCAAGGCCGCGCACAACATCCTGCACGGCGCGGACGATCGCCTGATCGTCGTCATCGGCCCCTGCTCCATCCATGATCCCGTTGCAGCACATGACTACGCCGCCCGGCTGAAGGAGCAGCGCGATCGCTTCGCCGGCGATCTGGAAATCATCATGCGCGTCTATTTCGAGAAGCCGAGGACCACGGTGGGATGGAAGGGCCTCATCAACGACCCGCATCTGGACGGCAGCTACCGGATCGAGGAAGGCTTGCGCCTTGCCAGACGCCTTCTGGCCGACGTCAACGAGATCGGGCTGCCGGCCGGCTGCGAATTCCTCGATACGATCACGCCGCAATACATCGCCGATCTGGTGGCCTGGGGCGCCATCGGCGCGCGGACGACCGAGAGCCAGGTGCATCGCGAACTGGCCTCCGGCCTCTCCTGCCCGATCGGCTTCAAGAACGGCACCAACGGCGACACGCGGATCGCGCTCGACGCGATCCTGGCGGCATCGCAGCCGCATCATTTTCCCGCCGTCACCAAGGAGGGCCTCGCCGCCATCGCCTCGACACGCGGCAATGACGACGGCCATATCATCCTGCGCGGCGGCAAGCAGCCCAATTACGATGCCGCAAGCGTAGAGGCCGTGTCGGAGCAGGCCGCCAAGCTCGGGCTCGATCCGCAGATCATCATCGATGCCAGCCATGCCAACAGCAACAAGAACCCGGAAAACCAACCCGCCGTCGTTGCCGACGTCGCCGCGCAGGTCGCTGCCGGCGACCGCCGCATCAAGGGCATGATGATGGAAAGCAATATCGTCGCCGGCCGCCAGGATCTGGTGCCGGGCAAGCCGCTGGTCTACGGCCAGAGCATTACCGACGGCTGCATCGACTGGCCGACCTCCGTGCGCACGCTGGAGACCTTGGCCAAGGCGGCCCAGGCACGGCGGGCGCGCTAAAACCGTCTCCCATTCCGTGGGCAGGGGAATCGCATAGGAGATGATGTCATTGCCGCGCGCCCTTCTCCCGATGGGAGAAGGGACTTCCTGTGCCGACACGCCTCTTATGCGGTGGCTCCACCCTCGTGGGGACAGGCTCGGGTCAAATGCGCCGATAATGCGCGAGGCTCAGATAATGTTTCCTAGGCCCGCGCACCCGCCACATCTCCGCCCAGGCATCGGGCGCGCGAAAGAAAAGACGGCCCCGGTAAAGATCGGGACCGCAATGATGGGTGACGCTTTGCGACGCGCCCTCACCGATGCGGATGAATTCTGAAAGATTGGGGAAACGCACGACCAGATCGTCGTCCGCGTCGTCGAGCTGGTAGGTGCGACTGCTTCTCAGCGTCGTTTGGCCGCTCGTGGTATCGCCATGCTCCTCGAACTGGACAGGCGTCACGAACGCCTGCCCTTCGAACAAGATGCGGCAATGGTTGAGGCGGTCGAGGATCGTCCGCCTTACCTCCCATGTGCCGAGATAGCGTTCCAGCCGGGCGCTCGCGGCCATTCCCGCCATCAGGACGCCGCACGCTGCGTCGTATCGGCTTGCCTGACCGGCAGCTTCCAGCCGGGTCGGACAAAGTGGCAGGTATAACCATTCGGGATGCGCTCCAGATAGTCCTGATGTTCCGGCTCCGCCTGCCAGAAATCGCCCGCCGGCGCCACTTCGGTCACGACCTTGCCCGGCCAGAGACCGGAAGCATCGACATCGGCGATCGTGTCGAGAGCGACCCGCTTCTGCTCGTCGCTGGTATAGAAGATCGCCGAGCGGTAGCTCGTGCCGACATCGTTGCCCTGGCGGTTGCGCGTGCTCGGATCGTGGATCTGGAAGAAGAATTCCAAGAGATCGCGATAGCTGATCTTTTCGGGATCGAAGACAATCTCGATTGCTTCCGCATGGGTGCCGTGATTGCGATAGGTGGCGTTGGGGACATCGCCGCCGGTGTAGCCGACGCGGGTCGAGATGACGCCCTTATAGCGGCGGATGAGGTCCTGCATGCCCCAGAAACAACCGCCGGCGAGAACTGCACGTTCCGTAGTCATCTTATATCCTCCACTTGGTCGAGATAGGCGCCGTAACCTTCAGTCTCCATGCGGTCGCGATGGACGAAGCGAAGGGAGGCGGAGTTGATGCAGTAGCGCAGGCCGCCGCGATCGATCGGGCCGTCCGGAAAGACATGGCCGAGATGGCTGTCGCCATGCGCCGAGCGGACTTCGGTGCGCAGCATGCCGTGCGAGAGGTCGGTGAGTTCGCTGACGTTGGCGGTCTCGATGGGCTTGGTGAAGCTCGGCCAGCCGCAGCCGGAATCGAACTTGTCGGACGAGGCGAACAGGGGCTCGCCCGATACGATGTCGACATAGATGCCGGGCTGCTTGTTGTTGAGATATTCGCCCGTGCCAGGACGCTCCGTGCCACTTTGCTGCGTCACCCGATATTGTTCCGGCGACAGCCTGGCGATGGCCTCGGGGGTCTTGCTGTAATTCCGCATTCTTGTTCTCCTTGCTCTTGGACGCATACCTCAAGCTTCACCAGCCTTACGGGAGAATGCTGGAAATCGTTACAAAGATTAAGCTCGATCAGCGTCGCGGGAGTGCTTGCGACGGAAATATAGGTATCGGACCGCCGCTTTGCCATATCGCGCCGAGCGGCATGATACACGGCAAGGCGACCGGCGATCAGTCGTCCCAATCGCAGGCGCCGGTGTAAATCGCCGAGAGCGCCTCGATGCCGGCCTGGTCGTCGCCGTCGAAGCGGCCCGGGAGCGGGCTATCGAGATCGATCACACCGAAAACATGTCCGTCGCGAAACAGCGGCACGACCAGCTCCGAGCGGGACGCGGCGTCGCAGGCGATATGACCGGGAAAGGCATGCACGTCCTCGACGAGGATCGATTGCTCCTTCTCGATCGCCGTGCCGCAGACGCCGCGCCCGACGGCGATGCGCACGCAGGCCGGCTTGCCCTGGAACGGGCCGAGCACGAGCTCGTCGTCGGACTGCAGGAAATAGAAGCCGGCCCAGTTGAGATCCGGCAGCATCTGGAAGATCAGCGCGGAGGTATTGGCCGCATTGGCGATCGGATCGCTCTCACCGTCAAGCAGCGCCCGCAATTGCCCGGACAGCTCACGATAGAATTCCGGCTTGCTGGAGGCCTCGATCGTCTGTTGCGCAAACATCGGCTATCGCCTTTCGGTTGGATCGTCTCAAACAGATTGCCGTCAGTCCTTCTCATCCGGCGGGCAAGGCCAGGACCCCGGCGCCTTCAGGCCCGCGGGCAGTTTGGTCGCCTCGTCCCCACAGGCCAGATTGACCTGCGTCTGCATCAGGCCGGTTGCCGCCGACAGGTCGACCCCCTCGATGCGCGTCAGATACATGAAGGCGCCGCCGAAGGTGACCGGCCCCTGAATGGTCGCGCCGTTCAAGGTGGCCCGGGAAAGATTGGCAAAGGAAAAATTGACGCCCGTCAGCACCGCTTTGTTGAAATCGGCGCGACCGAGTTCGGCCTTCTGAAAATCGGCATTCGCAAGCTGGGCGCCGCTGAATTCGGCCCGCTGCAGCTCGGCATTGGAAAAGGAAGCACCATTGGCAACAGCATTGCTGAAATCGGAGCGGTAGGCTTCGATCCTGGCGAAATTCGCGCCTTCCGCCCGCGCATTCTTCAGCCAGGCCCGCACCAGCGTTGCTTTTTCCAGATTGGCGCCGGTGAGATTGGCATCGCTGAGATCGGTGCTGTCGAAATGCGTCTCGGACAGATTGGCGCCGTGCAGATCGCTGCCCGGCAGCATGATGTTGGTCTTGCTGCAGCCGCTCCAGTCCAGGCCCGGTGCCGCGACCACGTTGCCGCAATCGCCGGCAAGGGCGGATTGCCCGGCTCCCGAAGCGAGCAGCATAATCGCCGCCAGCGCCAACGCGGAAAGACCCGACATCACGCCCGCTGCCCTTCGCCGCCGGGCTCCCCCTGGCGCCGGCCAGACCAGTCTTTCCGCAAGGCTGCCCATATCGTCGCTCCGCTTCGTCCCCACCTGCCCCATCGAGTCGGCAGGATCAATACCATCATCCTTGTATATGGTGCTTCGAACGACAGAAAGAGGCCTCTCCCGCAAAAGGATAATCCAGCGGGGTGAAGGGCTTGGCGCCCGTCCGGGAAGCCTGCCGCAACTCTGAAAATTTCGGGGGAATGTTCGGGAAAAATAGGCTGGTCGGAGTGGAGTGATTCGAACACTCGACCCCCACGTCCCGAACGGAGAATGCTTCGCGAAAACCCAGCATTTCCGGGACAGGCAAACTCACGTGATCCCCGTCTGTTCCGGTTCTGTCCATCCAATCGGTCCGCAATCGGTCCGCTTGATAATTTGGTTCTCCCGTTACATAAGGGGCAGCCGCCCGTCAATACAGGTGCCGCAATAAAAGGTGACCACCACATTCATCTGCGCCATGGCTTCCGTCGCCCGTCCAAGCGCCGCGCCCCCTTCTTCACCAGCTCTGCGCTGATGGATTGATTCTCGCGCTCGATCAGTTGCAGCTTGCGGCCATATTGATCTTCATCGCGGCCGACAGCCCTGGGACAGCCAGGCCGGATTCGGGGGCATGAGGGCCGGCCTGG
>JASGEG010000270.1:0-5618 GCA_047606605.1 Rhizobium sp. | reverse complement strand
GAGGCGGTGAATTTCGCCCGGTCTTCCGGCGCGCGCATTCTCGAGGGCTGTCCGATCGAGAGGACGAAGCAATCGAAATCCGTCGGCCTCTATGTCGGGTCTCTGCGCATCTTCGAGGCGGCGGGATTTTCCGAGGTGGCGAAGCGGAAGGATGGGCGCCCCTTGATGCGCCTTGCCCTGTGATGACGCGGCAACCGGGTCTAGCGGGCGATATGGCTCTGGATGAGGGACGCCGCCTGGCTCCAATCGCTGGTCTGGGCGATGTCGGCGGCGGCGGCCGGCGCCATGCGGTGAACGACGGAATCCGGCTTCAGATTGATCAAGAGGCAGCTTTCGACATGGTCGCGAACCGAATGCAGATTATGCGCCATGTCGTCGACGAAGGCGACGGGCAGGGAGCGGTTCCCATGCAGGGCGCGCAGGATCGGCCCTTTCGGCTGCAGGGAGGCAAGCAGCGGATAGGTGAGACCGAGCCGGTCGAGAAGGCGGCGCCGCTGAGCCGAGAACTGCGGCGGCATGGCGGTGAGGAAGGCGATGTCGGCATCTTTGGAGAAGGCGCTAAGCGTGTCGATGACGCGATCGAGCGGCGTCTGCCACTGCTCCTGTGCTTCGAAGAACGCTTCGATCAGGCGCTGAACCTCCTTTTCCTCGACGGCGATGCCGCTGGCCTTCGAGACGATGTTGCCGGTGAGCCGGAACGAACGCGGCAGGAACTCGTGGCCCTCGGCCTCGATGAAGGACAGGAAAGGCGCAAAGAAATGCAGCACGACATCATCGACGTCGCAGACGATCAGCGGCCGGTCGCCGAGGCGGACATGCGACATATCCAGTTCGATTGGCGCGTCCATCGTCAATATTCCCCCGAGGAGAGGCCGGGCGGCGAGAAATGCAGGGCGGCGGCGGCGACTGCCTCCGGCGCGATCCCGCTCGTCTCGCAAAAGGCAAGCAAGGTCGGCTCGTGGTTCATCAGAAAATCCAGCATCCCCGCAAGAAAGGCCGGCTCATTGATGGCGTTGCGCACCTGTGCGGGCTCGACGCCGGTCAAGGCCAGGAAACGGCCGAACATATCCGGCTCATTGGCGAGCCAGCCGAGGACCGCGATCGCAGTTTCCTGCGGGTCGGCGGCGACCGTCTTGGGGTTCTTGAAGTTACTTTGCATTTTGAAGGGTAAGTTACCTATTTTTCAACCAAATGCCGCTAGTGTCGGACACAGATATTACTGGAATCGATTTGCCGCGACCTTATATTTTCAGCGGATGGATGCAATACCGGATGCAGGGACAGCTCTCCATGCCTAAGCAAGTGATGATTGTAGAAGACAACGAGCTGAATATGAAGCTCTTTCGCGATCTGATCGAGGCGTCCGGCTATACGACGATCCAGACACGCAACGGCATGGAAGCGCTTGATCTCGCTCGCAAATATCGTCCCGACCTCATTCTCATGGATATCCAGCTTCCGGAGGTTTCCGGCCTGGAGGTGACGAAATGGCTGAAGGAGGATGACGACCTGCACGTCATTCCGGTGATCGCGGTCACTGCCTTCGCGATGAAGGGCGACGAGGAGCGCATCCGTCAGGGCGGCTGCGAGGCCTATGTCTCCAAGCCGATCTCCGTCCCGAAATTCATCGAGACCATCAAGACCTATCTGGGCGACGCCTGAGCGCGGGGAAAGACTGATGACCGCGCGCATTCTGGTAGTCGACGATATCCCGGCCAATGTGAAGCTTCTCGAAGCGCGGCTGCTGGCCGAATATTTCGAGGTACTCACGGCCGAAGACGGACTGAAGGCGCTCGCTGTCTGCGAGAGCACGCAGGTCGATCTCGTGCTGCTTGATATCATGATGCCGGGCATGGACGGTTTCGACGTCTGCGAGCGGCTGAAGTCCGATCCGCGCACCTCGCATATCCCCGTGGTCATGGTGACGGCGCTGGATCAGCCGGCCGACCGCGTGCGCGGCCTGAAGGCCGGCGCCGACGATTTCCTGACCAAGCCGGTGAACGACCTGCAGCTCATCTCGCGCGTCAAGAGCCTGCTGCGCCTGAAGACGCTGAGCGACGAGCTGCGCATGCGCAACGAAACCGCCCGCAATTTCGGTATCGAGGATCTGCTGCGCGTCGGCGAAGGCCGCGCCGATGAGAGCGGCCACATCTTGCTCGTCGATGGCCGCGCCAATTCGCAGGAGCGCATCATCCGCGCCCTGAAGCCGATCGCGGAGGTCACGGCGACATCCGATCCGCAGGCGGCGCTGTTCGAGGCGGCGGAACGGCCGTTCGAGCTGGTCATCGTCAATTCCAATTTCGACGATTACGATCCTCTGCGGCTCTGCTCGCAACTTCGGTCACTGGAGCGCACGCGCTTCCTGCCGGTGCTGCTGGTGACGGAGCAGGGGGCCGACGAGATGATCGTCCGGGCGCTCGATCTCGGCGTCAACGACTATATCGTCCGGCCGCTGGACCCGAACGAGCTGGTGGCTCGCAGCCTGACGCAAATCCGCCGCAAGCGCTACAATGACCGTCTGCGCGCCAGCGTGCAGCAGACGATCGAGCTGGCCGTCACGGACGCCCTGACCGGGCTGAACAACAGGCGCTATCTCGACAACCACCTGAAGATCCTCTTCGACCGCTCGCTGGCGAGAGGGCGGCCGCTCTCGGTGCTGATTACCGATATTGATCGCTTCAAGCTGGTGAACGACACCTATGGCCATGACGCCGGCGACGAGGTGCTGAAGGAATTCGCCACCCGCATTCGCTCCACCGTTCGCGGTGCCGATCTGGCCTGCCGCTATGGTGGCGAGGAATTCGTCGTGGTGATGCCGGATACGTCGCCGGAGATCGCTGCCGCCGTTGCCGAGCGTTTGCGCGCGGCGGTGGAGACCGTGCCCGTCACGCTTCGGGACACCGGGGCTGCGCTCAGCATCACCGCCTCTTTCGGTATTGCATCCCGTCTGGAAACCGTGGAGACGCCCGAACAATTGATGAAGCAGGCCGACCGCGCCCTTTATGAAGCCAAGAAGACTGGCCGAAACCGCGTTGTCGCAGCCGCGGCCTGACCCGGAATGATCCTCTTCCGGGGTTTGAATGCCCTTGAAATTCGTGGGATTTTTCCGGTTTTGAGCATCTCTTAAAAAAATGTAGTCATTATTCCACAATTATATACGGGCCGAATCCCGCAGCAGCATAAACTTTATAATTGTCGTATAAGACAGCAGAAATACTTGATAGCCGGCAATCGGCTGGCGAGCGAAAATGTATTGTGCGCAATATGTCGGCCGGCGCCGAAGTGGAGGCGGCTCAAGACTATCCGGGCGCTACCGATAATATGCCCATCTGTAAAGTATGAAATCGATCCTGAATATCTCTGGCTGAAAGTTTCTATGTATGTGCCGACTATCTCTTCGGCTTTAAGATAGGATCGCTCGCGAATTTCTATCTTTTCGTGTGGCAGAACTGAATGAAAGCGGGAGTTTTAACCATTCGGTCAAACGAGAATTTTTTATCATTAAGAATTTGTTGATTTTCTTTCGATTTCGCGCAAATTTAGTCTCGTACACAGATAGCCCGAGAGGGTTGCGTAATACCCCATGATGCTCAGGTCCGCCGCATCTCCTGGGTCGTGGGGTCGGTCGGCTGGCAGGCAAGTTCAAACGGTTCCTCGTGCCGTTTTGCAGGCTAGCCGACCCCCGAATTGCAAGCGCCGCCTCCTTCGGGAGAGCGGCGTTTTCTTTGACCTGAAGATCGATACCGTCCTCGACCCGTACAGGCTTTCCGGAGCATACGATGCCGGATGAGCCGGCAAAGAAAAAGGCGCCAACCTTGCGGTCGCGCCTCTTTGTAATCAGACGTTTCGGAAACTTACTTGATCTTGGTTTCCTTGAACTCGACGTGCTTCTTAGCAATCGGGTCGTACTTCGTCTTCGTCATCTTGTCCGTCATCGTACGGCTGTTCTTCGTCGTGACGTAGAAGAAACCGGTGTCGGCCGTCGACAGCAGCTTGATCTTGATGGTGGTAGCCTTGGCCATGGTCGTCCTGCCTTTAAGAAAATGAAAGCCGTGGACGGCCAGTGCGGTGGTCCACGGCAAATTCTGGCGCGAAAATACAAATCGCGCCCGAAAAGTCAACCTCTGTTGCCCATGAAAAGCAGCCGTATCCCCGAAAGCAGGACATAAAGGCCGAAGAAAAAGGCGATTGCCCAGGCAAAGCCGCTGGGATTGGCGATATCCATGGCGGTGCCGACGGTTGGCGGGCCCAGAACCATGCCGATCGCATAACAGAAAACGAAGGCGGCATTGGCAGCGACGAGGTCGGAACCCGTCAATCGCGTGCCGAGGTGGCTCAAGCCGACCGTGTACATGCCGGAGACGCAGCCGCCCCAGAACAGCAGGATGACCGCAAGCACGATCCAGTTGGACGACAGCGACGGCAGCAGAAGCGCGCCGACAAGGCCGATGGCGGCCATGATCGACAGGAGCGGCCGCTTGTCGCGCAAGTGATCGGCCAGCAATCCCAGCGGAATCTGGAAGACGAAGTTGCCGACGCCCATCACCGTCAGCAGCAGGGCCGCCTGTGATTCGTTGAAGCCCAGGCGGGTCGCATAGCTGGTGAACAGCGAGCCGCCGCCGACGGTGACGGCGCCGAACACGAAAACGGCGGCCGTGGCGGTCGGCACCAGGAAGATGTAGCGGACGAAATGCAGTTCCGGCTTTTCGTCGACGATCGGGCTTTCGTTGCGGGCGATGAAGATCGGTATGGTCGCGGCGAGAATGATGCAGGCGCCGATGGCGAAGGGCATCAGCCCCTCGCTGCCGACCAGCGAGAACAGCAGGGGGCCGGCCGCGAAACCGAGCGAAAATACCGTGGAATAGAGGCCGAGCACGAAACCGCGCTTGGAGGGCGGCGAAGCGGCGTTGATCCAGAATTCCGACAGGATGAACAGCGTCGTGGTGGACCCGTGGAAGACCAGACGCAGCGGAAACCAGAGCAGCAGGCTATCGGCATAATAGAAGCCGAGCGAACTCAGCGCCGAGAGCACCACGGCCCAGATCATCGTCTGTACCACGCCGAATCGATGTGCGAGCTTGGTGGTGATCAGCGCCGCGAGCATTGCCGCGATCCCCATCATCGCCGTGTTCAGCCCGATCAGGCTCGATGGAATGCCGCGTTTTTCCAGAATGATGCTGAGAAGCGGAAGGCCGAGGCCGATGGCGATGCCGACGGCGGAAACGGACGAAATGGCAGCGACGAGCGAAGGCCAATGAATTTCCTCGACATGACCGGCCTTGCCGTTCGTCGGTTCTGACATGAATTGATCCTTAGTGCATGTTGCGAACGAATCGTTCGCGACGCGGGGGACAGAAAGGCACGGCTCGGCCAAATCCAGATGACGGGTCGGCTTTCATGGGATCGATCACACCCTCCAGAATGATCCTTTCGACGCCCGGCATGTTCAGGCAAGAAATGCAGCCGATGTCAAGCCGTCGGCACTCCGGCACACGGCCCTGAATCCAGGTTAACGGTTATGCGGCGATGATTTCGGCCATGTATTTTGGGTTTCGCCCGGCTTTGTTTCGTCTGAGCTTGATGCTTCGGTTGTCCTTGTGGCTTCGAACCATGTTGAT
>JASGEG010000269.1:0-16148 GCA_047606605.1 Rhizobium sp. | reverse complement strand
TCATCGCGGCGATGATCGCGACTGCCTGCATATCGATATCGCCGGCGAGGTTGGCATAGACGATATCCTGACCGGCTATGGCTTCCTTCAGTTTGGCAGCGTTGTGAACATCGCCTTCGATGACGCGGGCGTTGGCAGGAACCTCGCGGCCCAGCTTCTTCGCATCGCGCAGGAACAGGGTTAGTTTGGCATCGCCACGACCCGCCAGCATGTCGACCACATGCCGGGCAATTTGCCCGCCCGCGCCGAGGATCAGGATTTTGGTCATGTCATACTCCATGCGGTTTATTGTGTGGCGTTAACATAACCCAGTAGACGGTGGCGAAAAATGGAGGCACTCTTCAATGAGTTTGAAGCGTCAGTTCATAATGAGCGCATATGGACCGCAATCTTCTTCCTGCCATCGCCGCCTTTGCGGAAGTCGCCCGCGAGGGAAGCTACACCCGCGCCGCAGGTCGGATCGGCATTTCGCCGTCGGGGCTGTCGCAAGCAATCAGAACCCTCGAGCAACAGCTCGGTGTCCGTCTGCTCAATCGGTCGACACGCTCGGTGTCACTTACGGATGACGGCAGGAAGCTGCTGTCCCAAGTCGAGCCGGGACTTGCAATGATCTCGCATGCGGTGGTCGCGGTCGGCGAGGCGCGCGATAAGCCGAGTGGTGAAATCCGGCTGAACGCTCCGCGTGTCGTGGCGCATCATTTCATCGAACCGCACCTGGGGGAGTTCGCCCGCCGGTATCCTGAAGTGCGTGTCGAACTGTTCATCGATGATGGTCTGGGAGACATTGTGCGGGAAGGCTGCGACGCGGGCATTCGTCTGCGCGAAAGCGTGACAGACACGATGGTTGCCGTACCGATCACGCCACCTGTTTGCCTTGCCGTCGTCGCTTCGCCGGCCTACTTCGCGGCCAATCCGGCCCCGAAGCTGTTCGAGGATCTGGCGAGCCATAATTGCGTCGGTTTTCGCCAGTCGAGCAGCGGGGCCGTTTTCCGCTGGGAGCTGACGGACCCTCGCTCAGGCGAGGAGCGGCTGTTCCAGCCTGTCGGAACATTTGCCACTAACAGCGACGATGTCATGCTGAGCGCCGCCCTTCAGGGTCTCGGCCTGGTGATGCATCTGGACTTTGCTGTCCGTCAGCATCTGGCTTCCGGCGCATTGGTGCGTGTGATGGAGGATTGGTGCTTGCCTTTCGAGGGCTTCAATCTCTATGTGCCATCCCGCGACCAGATGCCTGCCAAACTGCGTGTCTTCGTCGATTTTCTCGTCGAAAAACGACGGCAGTTGGAATGGTAAGCTGCTTCGCATCAGCGGGTTGCTGGCGAGGGGCGGATCGCCTCGATTCACAATTTTTCCATTTTCTATCTAAATTCGCCGTCAAGATGCATTTGAGCTGATATCTGTTTTAGGAGAAGCCAAAGCTGTACGAAGGGCCAAAATGAGGGCGCGTTGCCGACGTTCAGCCGGCGCGAGGCGAAGGACAGCTTCGAGCGCAATCTGGACATCGACGAGCAACTATGCGCACCGTGAATCATGTCCCTGACGCAAGACCTCGAGAAAATTCTAGAAACTGTCCTGCCAACCGATCCCAGCTTTCGGCGGATCGAACAGGCGATGATAGACAGCTGCATTTGTGACACTCGACAATACGCTTTGGAGGGCTCCAAAGAGGCCTTTCTGTTTTCCGCGATGCGCCTACTCGCACTTCCCGACAACGGACACACACGGCTGATCCCGAACGATTCCATCTCGGTGCTCCCGCTGAGGTTTGTGAGCGTCGGGACGGTGGTGCAGTTAACTGACACGGCACTAGAAACAACTGCGCCAAGAGGAGAGCTGATAGCAGTCAACGGCACACCTTTGGGCCAAATTGAAGCCGCCGCAGAGAAATTTCTGGCCGGAACGCGCCAGAGGAAACGGGTCATCGGACCGATTCTTCTCGCATGGCCGTATGCATTAGCTCACCTCGGTTTTTCTTCAAAAGAGAATACGACTGAATATCGCGTGAAAGACGAGAATGGACAGATAACCGATTTGAAAGTGGAGAACGGACATACGGTTCCTGCATCGATGCTCTACCCGAGAAACGAGCATGGCAAGGCTGATCCGGCCTGGAAACCCGAGAGATTTATGGAGATTAAGGACTGGCAGGGGCTCGGGCTTTCAATATTATTGCCAAGTTTCTTCGATCCAAGCGAAAGTGCGCTGCCGAAAGCCATCTCTGGCGCAGCGGAGCATGTAAGCACCTGCTCGAACAAAAAACTCTTGATTGACGTTCGCGGAAATACCGGTGGGGACTTCCTTCAAACGATGCCCTTGATCGACGCCATCTCTGAAAACGTAAGCAGGCAGGTTGTTGTGCTTGTCGACAAATTCACGTTTTCCGCAGCGATAGTGTTTGTAGCCATCCTCAAACATCGTTTGGGACGTAGGCTCAAACTCATCGGGGAAGAAATGGGCGACGGGTTGATGTTTTTTGCCGAGGGAGGGTTGCTCGATTTGCCGATCAGCGGAGCGGTCGTTCGATACTCGTCAGCCTTTCACGACTGGGAGAACGGAACCAGCAGCGAAACCACACCGGCTGAGATCGCGGGGCAAATGGTCCCGGCAGGAAAACTGAATTTGGATTGGGAATGGGTCGCAAGGTCTACTGCTGAGAATGCACAAGGCGCGTTCTATCAACAAGTTCTAAAGAGTCTGAACGATTAGACGAACAGCGTCTCAGTCCGCTTGGCGGACCTTGGAATGCGCCGCGGCGAACGGTAGCTTCTCGGGATCTTAAGCGCAACCGTAAACGACCGGGATAGGGCGCAAAGCGGCCAACAAGCGTTGTAGCCACCGATACCACCCCTACCTCTTCTTAAACGGCTCCATCCCCTTCCGCGCCAATTCATCCGCCCGCTCATTCTCCGGGTGCCCCGCATGGCCCTTGACCCAGTGCAGCGTCACCTGGTGCCGGTTGCGCGCCTCTTCCAGCGCCTGCCAGAGCTCGGCATTTTTCACCGGTTTCTTGTCTGCGGTTTTCCAGCCGTTTTTCTTCCAGCCGAAGATCCATTTGGAGATGCCGTCCTTGACGTAGACGCTGTCGGTATAGAGGTTGACCTCGCAGGGGCTCTTCAGCGCGTTGAGCGCCGAGATCGCCGCCATCAGTTCCATGCGGTTGTTGGTCGTTTCGGCCTCGCCGCCGAACAGTTCCTTTTCCGCCTCGCCATAGCGCAGCACCGCGCCCCAGCCGCCGGGACCGGGATTGCCGGAGCAGGCGCCGTCGGTGAAGATATCGACCTGCTTCATGCCTTCAGCCCGTATTCGGCCGATGAGGCGATCTGGCGGTGGAAGCGCAGCTTGCGCAGATATTCGATCGGGTCCTTCTTGGTGACCATGGCGCCGGCCGGCGTCGTCAGCCAGTCGTAGAGGCGGGTCAGGAAGAAGCGCAGCGCTGAGCCGCGGGCCAGCGTCGGCAGGGCGGCGATTTCGGCTTCGCTCAGCGGGCGAACGCTCTGATAGCCCTCCAAGAGCGCCATACCCTTGGTGATGTTGTAGGCATGATCCTTCTCGAAGCACCAGGCGTTGAGGCAGATCGAGACGTCATAGGCGAGCTGGTCGTTGCAGGCGAAATAGAAGTCGATCAGGCCGGAGAGCTGATCGCCGAGAAAGAAGACATTGTCCGGGAAGAGATCGGCATGGATGACGCCTTCCGGCAGGTCCTTCGGCCAATGGCGGCCGAGGAAATCGAGCTCGCTGCGGATTTCGTCCTGAAGGCCGGGCTCGACCTCGTCGGCGCGGGCCTCGGACTTTTCCCAAAGCCCCTGCCAGCCGGCGAGCGACAGCGCGTTCGGCCGCTTGATGGCAAAGCCCTCGCCGGCGACATGCATTTCGGCCAGCGCGCGGCCGACCTCGCGGCAATGCTTCGCCTCGGGCTTTCTCAGCCACATGCCCTCGAGGAAGGAGATCAGCGCCGCCGGGCGGCCAGAGAGATGGCCGAGCAGCGCGCCATCCTTGCGCGGCAGCGGCAGCGGGCAGGACAGGCCCCGGCTCGCCAAGTGCTGCATCAGGCCAAGGAAGAACGGCAGGTCGTTCTTTTCCACCCGCTTTTCATAGAGCGTCAGGATCAGCGGATCGCACGAGGTGTGCAGCAGGAAGTTGGAGTTTTCGACGCCCTCGGCAATGCCCTTGTAGGAGAGCAATGTGCCGACATCATATTCCGTCAGGAACCACTTCAGATCGTCTTCGGTAATATCGGTATAAACGGCCACGAATTATTCCTGGAAAAAGCTTTATGAGATTGATTATTCGCCGTTGACGAAGGCCATGTCAGCGGTCGTCAGCTCGATGTTGCGCAGCTCGCGATTGACGAGGAAATTCTCGGTCTCCTTGACCGTCTCGGCCAGCTCCACCACCGCATTGTAGCGGGCGCGGAAGGCCTCGATGATCTCGTTGACGATGACCTCGGGCGCCGACGCGCCGGCCGACAGGCCGACGGTCCTGATATCGCCGATATCGTCCCAGTCGATCTCGGAGGCGCGCTGCACCAGCACGGATTTCGTCGCGCCGGCCCTCAGCGCCACTTCGACGAGGCGCTTGGAGTTGGAGGAATTCGGCGCGCCGACGACGATGAAGAGATCGCAGCCGGGAGCCGCCTCCTTCACCACTTCCTGGCGATTGGTGGTGGCGTAGCAGATCGAATCGGCGGCCGGGGCCGTCAGGTTCGGAAACCGCTCCTGCAGCCGCGCGATGACGCCGGCGGTGTCGTCGACCGACAGCGTCGTCTGCGTGACGAAGCCGAGATTGTCGGGATCGGCGGGTTGATAGACGTCGGCGTCCTCGACCGTCTCGATCAGCGACACCGTGCCCTCCGGCAGCTGGCCCATGGTGCCGATCACCTCCGGATGGCCGGCATGGCCGATGAGGATGACATGGCGGCCGAGGCGATTGTGGCGCATGGCCTGCTTGTGCACCTTGGAGACCAGCGGACAGGTGGCGTCGAGATAGAAGAGATTGCGCTGATCCGCATCCGCCGGCACCGATTTCGGCACGCCATGGGCGGAGAAGACCACCGGCTGGGCGCGATGCTCTGCCGGGATCTCGTTCAGTTCCTCGACGAAGATGGCGCCCTTGGCTTCCAGCCCCTCGACCACATAGCGATTGTGGACGATCTCATGACGGACATAGACCGGCGCGCCATAGGCTTTGAGCGCCAGCACCACGATCTGGATGGCGCGATCCACGCCGGCGCAGAAGCCGCGCGGGCCGCAGAGCCGGATGGTCAGGTCAGGTTTGGAAACCGCTATGTTCATCTCTCTTCCGCAATCCGGGACGATGGCAAACGACGATATAGGCTCGCCCTGCCGCCTTTCCCACTCGTCCGCATGATCTTATCCAAAAACCGCTGCGCACTTTTTGGGATCATGCTCTAGCCCAATATTCCGGCGAAATGAAGCTATTCTATTGCATGCCTCTATTGCTGGGGCGCATCCGGATGGCGTTTGCGCCACCAGGAAATCGCGACGATGACGACGAGCGTCGCGGCTAGACCATACCAGGTGACCGCATATTGCAGATGGCTGTTCGGCAGGTCGACGATGGTGACGCCGCCGACCGGCAGGCCCCCGGGATTCGGCGCCTTGCCGGCATCGACGAAGAAGGGCAGCACCTTGTCCTTCGGCAATCCGTCGCTCGCCGCCATCGCGTCGAGATCCTTCCAGTAGAAGATGTTCTTGGCGAGATCATTGTCCGGTATGCCGGATGGCTGACCGGCCAGTTCGGCGCGGGCAAGGCCGGTGACGGTCTGCTCGCCCGTCAATTGCCCCTGCGGCCGCTTCGCCGCCTCCTTGAGGTCATAGGGCACGAAGCCGCGGTTGACGAAGAGATAGCGCCCGTCGGCAAGCTGCAGCGGCGTATAGACGTGGAAACCGGAAGCGCCCTCGAAGGTGGCGAAGAAATGCCGCTCCTTGTCGTTGAGATAATGACCGGTCGCGGTCACCGCGCGATATTCGATATCGCCGCCGGAGGCTGCCATCGCCTCGATCGCCGGCAGCGGCACCGGGGCGGCGGCCTGGCGCTCGGCGATGTCGGCGAGCAGGCCCTCCTTCCAGTGCAGCCGCTCGACCTGCCAGGTGCCGAGCGCGAGCAGGATGGCGAGCGCCGCGAGCAGGATCAGCACCTTGCCGGCCATCCAGACGGGATTGGCGCGGCGTACGGGCATGCCGGCCTCAGTCACGATGCAGCCGCCCCTCGCTGGCATTGTTGCGATATTGCAGGGCGATCAGGATGCCCTTGCACCAGCGCAGCGACAGAAGCGAAAGCAGGATGGTCAGCGGCGCAAACAGCAGGATATGCACCCAGATCGGCGGCGCATAATTGACCTGCAGCCAGAGCACCAGCCCGATGACGATGAAGCCGACGATGAGGATGACGAAGACCGCCGGCCCGTCGCCGGCGTCGGCGAAGGCATAATCGAGGCCGCAGGCGGCGCAGCGCGGCTTCAACCCCAGCAGCCCGTCGAAGAGCTTGCCGCTGCCGCAACGCGGGCAGCATCCCTGAATGCCGACCTTGAACGGATCGACCGGCGGAAACAGCGCGCTGTCGCTGTTTGCCTCGTGGTCCGGCTTGCTGTCTTGTTCTGAATTCACGGTTTCATCTCTATCATCCCGGACGAGCGCCCTCCTCTCGTCCCCTTTCATCATCAGTAACCGCGATGCGGCCCTGCATGCAATCCAAAAGCTTGGGCGGACGCCGCGATGCCGCTAGAATGGCGGCGGCAGCGGAGGAGATTCATGAACCCTGTTCAGGACAGCAAGCCCGGCCGGATCGTCATTCTCAATGGCGCGCCGCGATCCGGAAAATCCAGCATTGTCGAAGCGATTCAGGCGGATTTCGAGGGTCCCTGGATGAATCTCGGGGTCGACGCCTATATCCGGCAGGTCACGCCGCCGCGCTACCGGCCGGGCATCGGCCTCAGGCCCGGCGGCGAGCGTCCCGATCTGGAGCCGCTCGTCCCGCGCTTTTATGCCGCGCTCTATGCCTCCATTGCCGCCCATAGCCGCATGGGCCTGAACGTCGTCGCCGAGTTCGGCCATCACGACGCCCATTCCCGCCCGCTCGGCATCCTGAAGGATTGCGCCCGGCAACTGGACGGCCTGCCCGTTCTGTTCGTCGGGGTGCATTGCCCGATCGAAACCGTCATGCGGCGGCGTCTGGCGGAAGGCCCCGAACGGCGCGGCACCTATGTCGATGTTTCCGCAGACGCCCCGATCCCCGCGCCGGTGCTTGCCTGGCAGGAGGCGGTGCATCGGCCGGGTATCTACGATCTCGACGTGGACACCTCGATCAAGAGCCCACAGGCCTGTGCCGAGGAAATCCGCCGCGCGCTCGACCGGGGCATCCCGCATCCGACGGCATTCGAGCGGCTCGCGGCGGGCATGCCCTAGGCTTTATGGCTCCGCCGCCAGATGGTCGAGCGGCGGCGATGTTGCAATGCCGTCTCAAAAGAATGCCGCCGCGAAGTCCCGGATCGGGCCGGCTTCGCGGCGGCAAGTCTTGTTCGTTTCAGTCAAGGGCCGACGGTTGGTCGGCGGTCGGTCAGCCGTGCGCGACCGGTGCGCCCCAGCTGCCCCAGATGTAGATGCAGAAGAACAGGAACAGCCAGACGACGTCGACGAAGTGCCAGTACCAGGCGGCCGCCTCGAAGCCGAAATGCTGCTTGGGCGTGAAGTCGCCCCGGATCGCCCGGATCAGGCAGACCAGCAGGAAGATGGTGCCGACCAGGACGTGGAACCCGTGGAAGCCGGTCGCCATGAAGAAGGTCGCGCCGTAGATCGAATTCTTGAACTCGAAGGGTGCGTGGGCATATTCGTAGGCCTGCACGCAGGAGAACAGCGCGCCGAGCAGCACGGTCAGCGTCAAGCCCTGGATCAGGCCCTTGCGATCGCCATGCAGCAGCGCGTGATGCGCCCAGGTGACCGTCGTGCCCGAGAGCAGCAGGATGATGGTGTTGTAGATCGGCAGATGCCAGGGATCGAGGACTTCAACGCCCTTCGGCGGGAACTGGCCGCCGAGGAAAGCGGTTCTCGACGCCTGGATCGCCTCGTTCGGGAAGAGGCTGACGTCGAAATAGGCCCAGAACCAGGCGACGAAGAACATCACCTCGGAGGCGATGAACATGATCATGCCGTAGCGCAGATGCAGCGAGACGACGCGGGTATGCGCGCCCTCATGCGCTTCCTTCACCGTGTCCGACCACCAGCCGTACATGACGTAGAGGATCAGCGCCAGACCGATGAAGAACAGCCACGGATGCGCCCAGTTCACGCCGAACAGGTGCAGCGCGCCGCCGCTAAGATAGCGCATGAAGCCGACACCACCAAAGGTGATGACGAAAGCCCCGACGGCCGCCAGCAGCGGCCAGGGGCTCGGGTCGATGATGTGGTAGTCGTGTTTCTTCTGATGCGCCTCTGCCATGTCAGCAATCCCCGAATGACTTTTTCCCATATTGCTTCCGGCCAAGCCGAAAAGCACTCTCCATCAAAGTTTCTTTTCCGCCGCCTTGGCCGCAGCACCCTCGTTCGACGCGACCGGCTTGGCGCCATCGCGTGGGTAGAAGGTGTAGGACAGGGTCAGCGCCGTGATCGTCTTGGTCTCTTCCGCCTTGGTGATCTCAGGATCGACGTAGAAGACCACCGGCATCTCGCGCCTTTCCCCCGGAGCAAGATCGGTCTCGTTGAAGCAGAAGCATTGCACCTTGTTGAAATAGGCGCCCGCTTCCACCGGCGAGACATTGAAAATGGCCTGTCCGCGCGTCGGCTGATCGGACTTGTTTTCGGCCACGAAGCGGATCTCGATCGTCTCGCCGATCTTGGGCGTGACCGATTTCTGCATCGGCTTGAAGTCCCAGGGCACGCCCGGAGCGACATTGGCATCGAAGGTGACGGTGATCGGCTTGTCGAGAATGACGCTGGACACCTGATCGACGCGCTGCGTCGTGCCGTTGAAGCCCGTCACCTCGCAGAAGATGCGGTAGAGCGGTACGGCGGCGGCGCTCATGGCGCTCATGCCGACGACAAAGCTCAGGCACATGGCGACGACCAAGCCGTTGTTCCGGCCGGGCTTCTTCGCCTTGTTCGTTGTCCCCTCCTCCATCACGCCTCCTCAAACGTGTCCGGTGCCGATCTTGATGATGGTGATCGCGTAGAACAGGATCACCAGACCCGCAAGCACCAGGCCGAGCGCGATGTTGCGCCCTCGCCGCGATTTCTTCTGCGCCTCCGTGAGCTTGACCAGTTCGATCATAGCCAGCCTCCCGCACCGCCCGCCATCAGCACGGCGACCAGCCGGTCGATCAGCAGCGCCGAGAAGATCGCGAAGAGATAGAAGATCGAGAAGGCGAAGAGCTTCTTCGCCGGCATCATTTTCACATCGCCATCGGGCATACGCCAGACGGCGATGGAACAGTGAATGAAAATCACGCCGAGCACGGCGGCGACGATGCCGTAGCCGAGGCTCGCAAAGCCCATGAAGGACGGCACGACGGCGATGACGGCGGTCAGCACCGCATAGGCGACGATCTGGTTCTTGGTGGTGGGCACGCCGGCGACGTTCGGCAGCATCGGCACGCCGACGGCCTCGTAGTCGCCCATCTTGAACAGCGCCAGCGCCCAGAAATGCGCCGGCGTCCACAGGAAGATGATCAGGAAGAGCACGATGCTCTCGACCGTCACGCTGCCGGTGACGCAGGCCCAGCCGATGACCGGCGGGAAAGCGCCCGCGGCACCGCCGATGACGATGTTCTGCGGCGTCGAGCGCTTCAGCCACATCGTGTAGATGACGGCATAGAAGAATATGGTGAAGGCGAGAATCGCGGCCGAGAGCCAATTCACGGCAAGACCGAGGATCGTCACCGAAAAGCCGGACAGCACCAGACCGAAGGCCAGCGCTTCGGAGGGCCGCACGCGGCCGGCCGGGATCGGACGCTTCGCCGTGCGGGTCATGACCGCATCGATATCGGCGTCATACCACATGTTCAGCGCGCCGGACGCACCGGCGCCGACGGCGATGCAGAGAATGGCGATCAGCCCGAGAACGGGATTGATATGCCCCGGCGCCAGAACCAGGCCGGCAAAGGCGGTGAAGACGACCAGCGACATGACGCGCGGCTTCAGAAGCTCGAAATAATCGCGCGCACTCGCTTCCGACAGGCCGCTTTCGCCTTCCTTCGCGAGTGCTTCGTGATTGTCGATGACCGTCATTCTTTCATGTCCAATATCATTTGGCCCGGACGCCGCTGGCGGCGGCGTCCGGACACGGATTACTTGATGCGCGGCAGCTCTTCCCACTGGTGGAAGGGCGGCGGCGACGAGAGCTGCCATTCCAGCGTGGTTGCTCCCTCGCCCCAGGGATTGTTGCCCGCAACACGCTTTTTGGCGAAGGCGTCATAAACGCCATAGAGGAAGATGACCACACCCACAGCTGCGACATAGGAGCCCAGGGAGGACACGTAGTTCCAGCCGGCGAAGGCATCCGGATAGTCGATGTAGCGGCGCGGCATGCCGGCACGACCGAGGAAGTGCTGCGGGAAGAACACCATGTTGACGCCGATGAAGGTGACCCAGAAATGCAGGTTGCCGATCCGCTCGTTATACATGTAGCCGGTCATCTTCGGGAACCAGTAGTACCAGGCGGCGAAGATGGCGAAGACGGCGCCGAGCGACAGCACGTAATGGAAGTGCGCCACGACGTAATAGGTGTCGTGCCATACGCGGTCGAGACCGGCATTGGCGAGCTGGACGCCGGTGACGCCGCCGACCGTGAACAGGAAGATGAAGCCGATCGCCCAGATCATCGGCGTGCGGAACTGGATCGAGCCGCCCCACATCGTCGCGATCCAGGAGAAGATCTTCACGCCCGTCGGAACGGCGATGACCATCGTCGCGAAGACGAAGTAGCGCTGGGTGTCGAGCGACAGGCCGACCGTATACATGTGGTGGGCCCAGACAACGAAGCCGACGGCGCCGATGGCGACCATGGCATAGGCCATGCCGAGATAGCCGAAGACCGGCTTGCGCGAGAAGGTCGAGATGATGTGGCTGACCATGCCGAAACCGGGCAGGATCAGGATGTAGACTTCCGGATGGCCGAAGAACCAGAACAGGTGCTGGTAGAGGATCGGATCGCCGCCGCCTTCCGGCGCGAAGAAGGTCGTGCCGAAGTTGCGGTCGGTCAGCACCATGGTGATGGCGCCCGCCAGAACCGGCAGCGACAGCAGCAATAGGAAGGCGGTGATCAGCACCGACCAGGCAAAGAGCGGCATCTTGTGCAGCGTCATGCCCGGAGCGCGCATGTTGAGGATCGTCGTGATGAAATTGATCGCGCCGAGGATCGAGGATGCGCCGGCGATGTGCAGCGCGAAGATCACCAGATCGACCGCCGGTCCCGGATGCCCTCCTATGCCGGACAAGGGCGGATACATGGTCCAGCCGCCGCCCGCGCCATAGGCACCGGCCGGGCCTTCCACGAACATCGACAGGATGAGCAGCAGGAAGGCCGGAACGATCAGCCAGAAGGAAATGTTGTTCAGACGCGGAAACGCCATGTCCGGCGCACCGATCATGATCGGCACCATCCAGTTGGCGAAGCCGCCGATCATCGCCGGCATGACCATGAAGAAGATCATGATCAGCGCGTGGGCGGTGACGAAGACGTTGTACATCTGCTTGCCGCCATCGATGGAGGCATCGCCGGAATAACCATAGACCATGGACGCCAGACCGCTGAAGATCTGGATGCCGGGCTCCTGCAACTCCATGCGAATCGCGATCGACAGCAGGAAGCCGACGAGGCCCGCGAAGATCGCGAAGATCAGATAGAGGGTGCCGATGTCCTTGTGGTTCGTCGAGAAGAACCAGCGGTTGACGAAACTCGGCTTGTGAGCGTGATGATCGTCATGCGCATGGGCGTCATGGTGATCGTGCGAATGATCGTCGTGTGCCGTAGATCCAGCCATTGTCCCTAACCCCTCTTACTTAGCGACGTTTTCAGCGACATTGACGGTAGCCGGCTGATCGGCGGCGGCCGTCAGGGCCTTGTTCGCCTTGCTCAGGTCGCTGGCGGCGGCGGTCAGCCACTGCTGGTATTGATCCTGGGAGACGACGCGGATGGCGATCGGCATGAACGCGTGGTCCTTGCCGCAGAGCTCGGAACACTGGCCGTAGAACAGGCCTTCATGGTCGGCCTTGAACCAGGTTTCGTTCAGGCGGCCCGGAACGGCGTCGATCTTGAGGCCGAAGGAGGGCATCGCGAAGGAGTGGATGACATCCGTCGGTGCGGCGGTGACGAGAACGCGCACCACCTTGTCGACGGGCAGCACCAACTCGTTGTCGACGGCGAGAAGCCGCGGATATTTCGACTTGTCTTCCTTGCCGGCGGCGCCGCGATCCGGGTCCTTCAGCATGAAGGAATCGAAAGCCAGCGGCGTTGCGCCGCTGTTTTCGTATTCGTAGTTCCATTGCCACTGCGTCGCCGTCGCCTTGACGGTCACGTCGGGGTTCTGCGGGAATGTGAGCTGCTTGGTCAAAAGATCGAAGGACGGAACAGCCAGGAACAGCAGAATGAGCACCGGCCCCACGGTCCAGATGACTTCGATCAGCGTGTTGTGGCTCGTCTTGGAGGGCACCGGATTCTTCGACGCCCGGAACTTGACCACGACGACGATCAGAAGGACCAGCACCAGAAGCGTGATCGGAATGATAAACCAAAGCGTGTAGGCTTCGAACCAGCGGATTTCATGCATGTTGCCGGTTGCCGCCTCCTGCAGACCGGTTTCCCATGGTTTCGGCTGATCGGCAAAGGCGCCGGTCGCAAAAAGCAGACAGACGATAGCCGCCAGAGCCGCGTAAGCTCTCTTAATCACGATGTCTCTCCCTCCAGCGTTTGATCCAGATCAATCTCAAACGCAGTATCCCTACAGTCCATTGCGCTTCAAACCACAGTTTGCAGCACTCCGCAACAACTCACGGCATTTGTCCGTGCGGCATTTTTGCGCGAACGCCGGCACATAAGCCTTCAAATCGCTGGCGATTTAAACGAAGGGATCATGTGCTTACTCAAAAACTCTGTTGCATCCCCCGCACATCCCTTGATATGCGCGGGCAAACGGCCTCCCGCCCACCGAAACATGGCAAGCATTTCATCATCATACGAAAAATTGCTTGGCGGTCCATCGCTTCGCGGGGGCAAAATAGGATACAGGTCGTATTTCCGCCGCAGTCGGTTGGAATTCAGCAGGCGGGGCTTTTCATTTGCCGGCATGGGCTTCAACAATAGCGGCACTGATTCGAATCTAGAGGTTTCCATGGGTTTTCGTTCCCTCGCCCGGCTTTGGCTTGTCACCGCCAGCATCGCTGCCGCGGTCGCCGGGCCCGTTTCGGCGCAGCAGGCACAGCAAACGCAGCCGGCGCCGCAGGCCCAGCAGTTGCAACCCCAGCAGCAGCAACAGCAGCCGACGCATACGCAGCAGGTTCCGACCAGCCAGGTCCCGCAGCCGCCAGGCACCGTGCGCTCGAGCCACGGCGCCTGGTCCGTCGTCTGCGACAAGCCGGCGGGGGCCGCGACCGAGCAATGCGCGCTGATGCAGAACGTCATCGCCGAGGACCGTCCGGAAGTCGGCCTCTCGGTGGTCGTCCTGAAGACCGCCGACCGCAAGTCGAAGATCCTGCGCGTGCTCGCGCCGCTCGGTGTGCTGCTGCCGAACGGTCTCGGCCTCAATATCGACGGCAAGGACATCGGCCGCGCCTATTTCGTGCGCTGCTTCTCCGACGGCTGCTATGCCGAAGTGGTACTTGAGGACGAGCTCCTGAAGACGCTGCGCAGCGGCGCTTCGGCGACCTTCATCGTCTTCCAGTCGCCCGAGGAAGGCATCGGCATTCCGGTCGACCTCAAGGGCTTCGCCGAAGGCTACGACGCGCTTCCGTAAATGATCGGCAGGGCTTGCTCTCGCCTCGCTCGAAGCCTACATCGGCTCTGAACGGAGCACCTGACCATGAATACCGATCTCCTTACCCTGTTCGACGCCGACGAAGCCAAGCTGCGCGCCATCGTCGCTGATGCGCTTGCGGGCGCCGACGACGGCGAGCTTTTCCTCGAGCACGTCCAGGCGGAATCGCTGTCTTTCGACAATGGACGCATGAAGGGCGGCAGCTTCAACACCGAGCAGGGTTTCGGGCTGCGCGCCGTGGCTGGCGAATCGGTCGGTTACGCGCATGCGGGCGATCTTTCGGAAGCCGCGCTGAAGCGCGCCGCCGATGCGGTGCGCGCCGTCACCTCGGGCTATGCCGGCTCCTATGCGGCCGCACCCCAGCGCACCAACAAGGTGCTCTACAGCGACGAAAACCCGATCGGCAGCCCGAGCTTCGAGGACAAGGCGAAGCTTCTGCAGGAGATCGACAGCTATCTGCGCGACAAGGACGGCAAGGTGCGTCAGGTCACGGCCTCCATCGCCGCCAGCTGGCAGGTGGTCGACATCCTTCGCGCCGACGGCCATCGCGTCCGCGATGTCAGGCCGATGACACGCATCAATATCTCGGTCATGGTCGGTGACGGCGACCGGCAGGAATCGGGCTCCTTCGGCACGGGCGGTCGGGTCGGTTTCGGCGATTTCATCGCGCAGGACAACTGGCGCCGCGGCGCCGACGAGGCTTTGCGCCAGGCGCTCGTCAATCTCGAGGCGATCGACGCTCCCGCCGGCACGATGGATGTGGTTCTCGGCGCCGGCTGGCCGGGCGTCATGCTGCACGAGGCCGTCGGCCATGGTCTGGAAGGCGATTTCAACCGCAAGAAGACCTCGGCCTTTGCTGGCCTGTTGGGCCAGATGGTCGCCGCACCCGGCGTCACCGTCGTCGATGACGGCACGATCGAGAACCGCCGCGGCTCCATCACCGTCGACGACGAGGGCACGCCCTCGGCCTATAACGTGCTGATCGAGGACGGCAGGCTGGTCGGCTACATGCAGGACCGGCAGAACGCGCGGCTGATGGGCATGAAGGCGACCGGCAACGGCCGTCGCCAGGGCTATGCCCATACGCCGATGCCGCGCATGACCAACACCTACATGCTCGGCGGCGACAAGACGCCGGACGAGATCATCGCCTCGGTGAAGAAGGGCATCTACGCCGTTTCCTTCGGCGGCGGCCAGGTGGACATCACCTCGGGCAAGTTCGTCTTCGGCTGCACCGAGGCCTATCTGATCGAGAACGGCAAGATCGGCGCGCCGATCAAGGGCGCGATGCTGATCGGCAACGGGCCGGAGGCCATGAAGCGCGTCTCGATGATCGGCAACGACATGAAGCTCGACACCGGCATCGGCAATTGCGGCAAGGCTGGCCAATGGGTCCCCGTCGGCGTCGGCCAGCCGCATCTGAGGATGGATCAGGTGACGGTCGGCGGGACGAAGGCCTAACGCCTCCGCCTCCTCATTTTTCCTCCGGCCGGAAACGCCATTTCCGCTCCACGGCCGAGGCAAGATCGAGCCCGTTGCGGTGCGCAAAGAGCAGGACATGGCCGAGCACGTCCGCGGTCTCGTCCGCCAGCGCCGTCGCCAGCTCCGCATCCGTCATGCCCTTGCGCCGGCCGCGGCCGGTCGCCCTGTTCCAGATCTGGGTCAGTTCCCCCATCTCTTCCTGCAGCTTGAGCACAAACCAGTCACCGTCGCGCTCGACGCTGTTGGCGGCGGCATAGCTGGCGGACGCGTTTTCGAATTGCTGGATCAGATCGGAGAGCATCGGCATCGTTCCCGTTACGTTCCTGTCGAAAATGCGCGATTCCCGCGAGAAAGTCGAGGCGGGAAAAGAGGACCGGCAAAAGCAAACGGGCACGGAAATCATCCCATGCCCGTTTCCAAATCCAATGGCGCCCTGTGCTGAAAGACCGCTTAGCCCTTGCTCGGCAGCAGCATGCAATCGAAATCGTTGCGCTTGAGCGCCGCGCAGGCGGAATTCGCATCGTCCCGGCTGCCGAAACCGACGAAACGGGCGCGATAGACGGTGTTGCTGCCCTTGCCGACGACTTCCGTATAGGGCGAGGCGTTGGCGAGCGCATTGCCGCCCAGTCCAAGGCCGGCAATGCGCTCGCCAACGCCTCGCCCTATACGGAAGTCGTCGGCAAGG
>JASGEG010000268.1:0-13850 GCA_047606605.1 Rhizobium sp. | reverse complement strand
TACCAGCTCAGCCAGAAGGGCCTGCTGCCCTTCCCGGCGATCAACGTCAATGACAGCGTCACCAAGTCGAAGTTCGACAACAAGTACGGCTGCAAGGAATCGCTGGTCGACGGCATCCGCCGCGCCACCGACGTGATGATGGCCGGCAAGGTCGCCGTCGTCTGCGGTTACGGCGACGTCGGCAAGGGTTCCGCCGCCTCGCTCTCCGGCGCCGGCGCCCGCGTCAAGGTCACGGAAGTCGACCCGATCTGCGCGCTGCAGGCCGCCATGGACGGCTATGAAGTGGTGCAGCTCGAAGACGTCGTTTCCTCGGCCGATATCTTCATCACCACGACCGGCAACAAGGACGTCATCCGCATCGACCATATGCGCGCGATGAAGGACATGGCGATCGTCGGCAATATCGGCCACTTCGACAACGAGATCCAGGTCGCCGCGCTCAGAAACCTCAAGTGGACGAACGTCAAGCCGCAGGTCGACCTGATCGAGTTCCCGAAGGGCAACCGCATCATCCTGCTGTCGGAAGGCCGCCTCCTGAACCTCGGCAACGCCACCGGCCATCCGTCCTTCGTCATGTCGGCGTCCTTCACCAACCAGACGCTGGCGCAGATCGAGCTTTTCACCAAGCCCGGCGAATACAAGAGCCAGGTCTACGTGCTGCCGAAGCAGCTCGACGAGAAGGTTGCGCGCCTGCATCTCGGCAAGCTTGGCGTGAAGCTGACCGAGCTTTCCGGCGAGCAGGCTGCGTATATCGGCGTCACGCCGCAGGGTCCGTTCAAGTCTGACCACTACAGATACTGATTACAACTTCAGTATCCACAACATCTTGTGGCTCCGGCATTGACAAATGCCGGAGCTTATTTTTTGGCCGGCTCCCTTCCCGGCGATTCCCTTAGGCAGTATTGTTTTTACACTTGATTCGTGACGAACCGGACCGGTTCCGGAGCCATGAAAATGGGATGTCTTGTCGAGATGCGGCACAGCAGAGTCGGATGATTTCAGGTCGACACGACCTGAAATCTGAATCCGCTCTACAATCAAACTAAGTAGAGCATGATGTCGTCCGAAAACCGCTTGCACTTTTCGGCATCATGCTCTGAAGGACGGAGACAGACCGCTTATGTCTGAAGGGAAAGACAACCTGCCTGAGCCAGCGATGCCCGAGACGGCGGCAGCGCGGCAATGGCAGGGCGGCGCATATATGCTTTCATCGTGGCGGAAGCGGCAGAGGGATGCGGGCCTGTTGGCCTCGTCCGCACGCCTGCTTCGCCTCAGCGTTTTCGGCGGGATCGCGGCCACTCTCGCGAGCCCTGTCCTCGCGCAGACGAGCGCCGTCTCGCAGACGACCATCCGCCTCTTCACCTCCTCCGAAATGGCGGTGTTTTCGGTCATCATCGGCGTCATCTCGGCAGCCCTGCTGTCGACCGTCTGGATGATCCGTCAGCGCGGCAACATGGAGAGCGAAAGCCGGGAAATCCGCACGGCCCTCTCGGACGCCAACCAGCGCATCTCGCAATACCACGCGCTGATTGCCGACAAGAACCGCCGCATCGTCATCTGGGACGGCCAGAATGCCCGCCCGGAACTGCTCGGCCAGCTCCCCCCCGAGACCGGCGCCCCGCAGGACAATGATTTCCTCGCTTTCGGCCGCTGGCTGAAATCCTGGTCGGCCGGCGAGCTGGAAAAGGCGATCGACAAGCTGCGCGGCAGCGGCCAGAGCTTCGACATGGTGGTCGAGACCAACCGCGAGGAGATTCTGGAAGCCCAGGGCCGCATCTCCGGCGGCCGCGCCTTCGTCCGCTTCGTGGCGCTCAACAACCTGCGCGCCGAACTGGCCGAGCTGAAGATCGAGCGCGAGCGGCTGATGACCTCGATCTCCACCTTCCAGAACCTGCTCGACGCCATCGACCTGCCGGTCTGGCAGCGCGATGCCGATGGCAAGCTCAGCTGGGTCAACCACGCCTATGGCGAAGCCGTCGAGGCCGTCACGCCGGACGAGGCCATCCGCGAGGGCCGCGAATTCCTGACCACGGTCGCCCGCGAGCGCATCCGTGCTTCCGCCACGCCGGAATCGCCCTTCCACGACAAGATTTCCACCGTCGTGCACGGCAACCGCACCTTCTTCGATGTCGTCGACGTCAAGTCCGCCAATGGTTCGGCCGGCATCGCCATCGACGTTTCCGAAGCGGAATCGGTCCGCGCCGAGCTGGCGCGCACGCTGAAGAGCCACGCCGAGACGCTCGACCATCTGGCAACGCCCGTCGCGATCTTCGACGGCGAACGGCGGCTGCAATTCTACAATCAGGCCTTCGTCCAGCTCTGGGAGCTCGACATCGCCTTCCTCGAGAAGAAGCCCGACAATAGCGAGCTGTTGGATCGGCTGCGCGGCGCCAAGAAGCTGCCGGAGCAGTTGAACTGGAAGACATGGAAAGACGGCGTCTTGTCCGTCTACCGTGCGCTCGATACGCAGACCGATCTCTGGCATCTGCCGAACGGCCAGATTCTGCGCGTTTTCGCCACCGCCCATCCCCAGGGCGGCGCCACCTGGGTCTTCGAGAACCTGACCGAACAGGTCGATCTCGAAACGCGCTACAACACGCTGGTCAAGGTTCAGGGCGAGACCATCGACCATCTTTCCGAAGGCGTCGCCGTCTTCGGCCCCGATGGCCGCATCCGCCTCTCCAACCCGGCCTTCCGCATCCTGTGGAACATCACCGAGGCGCAGGCGAAGCCCGGCACGCATATCCAGACACTGGCCGAAGCCTGCACGGCATCCTATGATCGGCCGGACGGCTGGAAGCGCTTCGCCGAGCAGATCACCAGCTTCGACGACGAGCGTCCCTCCTCGCAGGGCACGCTGGAGCTCTATTCCAGCCTCGTGCTCGATTATGCCGTCATCCCATTGCCGAACGCGCAGACCATGCTGACCTTCGTCAACAAGACCGACAGCGTGCGCGCCGAGCGGGCGCTGACCGAAAAGAACGAAGCGCTGCTGAAGGCCGACGAGCTGAAGAACGATTTCGTCCAGCACGTCTCCTACGAGCTGCGTTCGCCGCTGACCAACATCATCGGCTTCACCGATCTCCTGAAGACGCCCGGCATGGGGTCGTTGAACGAGCGGCAGGCGGAATATATCGATCATATCTCGACCTCCTCCTCGGTGCTGCTGACGCTGGTCAACGACATTCTCGATCTTGCGACCGTCGATGCCGGCATCATGCGGCTGAACTATTCGGAGATCGCGCTCGACGATCTGCTCGACGAAGTCTCCATGCAGATCGCCGACCGGCTGCAGGAAAGCGGCGTGACGCTGGAAATTACCGTGCCCGCCCATCTCGGCTCGGTGATCGCCGACCAGCAGCGGCTGAAGCAGATCCTGCTCAAGCTCCTGACCAATGCCGCCAATTTCGCGCCGGAGGGATCGACCATCGCGCTGAAATGCGGCCGCGACGGCACGGATTTCGTCTTCTCGGTCGCCGACACGGGTCCGGGCATTCCCGAAGAGATCATGCGTACGGTGTTCAACCGCTTCGCCTCCAGCGGCAAGGGCGGCAAGCGCAGCGGCGCCGGCCTCGGCCTCTCCATCGTCGAGAGCTTCGTCAGCCTGCATGACGGCCAGGTGTCGATCGAAAGCCAGCCGGGCAAGGGCACCACGGTCACCTGCCGGATTCCTTCCGCCGAACAGCCGCATTCCGTCGCCGCAGAATGACAGCCGCAGACACCAGTCTTTCGCTTTTCCTCGCAGACGACGCGGCGACCGCCCGGCTCGGCGAGGATCTGGCGCTGGCGCTGAAGGTGGGTGACTGCCTGGCGCTGTCGGGCGATCTCGGCGCCGGGAAGTCCTCGCTCGCCCGCGCGCTGCTGCGGGCCGTGGCCGACGACGCCGGGCTGGACGTGCCGAGCCCCACCTTCACGCTGGTGCAATCCTACGAGCTGCGCATCCCGATCGCGCATTTCGATCTCTATCGCCTGGGCGATCCCAGCGAGCTCACCGAACTCGGCTTCGACGAGGCGCTGCAGACCGGCATCTGCCTGGTGGAATGGCCTGAAATGGCCGAGGGCGAATTGCCGAAGGAACGCATCGACCTCAAGCTGGAACATGGGGGCGAAGGACGCCGGGTGACCATCGCGGCGCCGGCGAAGCAATTGGCCCGCATCCGGCGCGTCCTTTCGATCCGCGCCTTCCTCGATGCCAACGGCTATGCGGGCGCCGAGCGGCGGTTCCTGACGGGCGATGCCTCGCTGCGCGCCTATGAATCCATCTATCCGCAGGGCGGCGGCGATCGCGTCATTCTCATGGACTGGCCGCGCCTGCCGGAAGGGCCGGCGGTGCTCGACGGCAAGCCCTACCCCAAGGTCGCCCATCTCGCCGAGGACGCCTATCCCTTCGTCGCCATTGCCAATAAGCTGCATGAGCATGGTTTCGCCACGCCGGAGATTTTCGCGGTCGACTACGATCAGGGCCTGTTGCTGATCGAGGATCTCGGCACCGAAGGCGTGCTGGACGACGAGGGCAGGCCGATTGCCGAGCGCTACCGCGCCAGCGTCGCCGCGCTTGCGCATCTGCACGGCCTCGATATTCCACAGCATATCCCGGTGACCCCGGATCATGTCCATCACATTCCCGATTTCGACCGCACCGCCATGAAGATGGAGGCGCGGCTGCTGATCGACTGGCACCTGCCCTGGAAGCGCGGCACGCCGGCGACCGACGAGGAGCGCGCCGACTATCTGGCGATCTGGGACGGCCTGATCGACCAGCTGGACGATGCGGAAAAGAACCTGCTGCTGCGCGATTTTCATTCGCCCAACATCATCTGGCGGGCGCGGGAAAAGGGCCTCCAGAAGATCGGCCTGATCGATTTCCAGGACGCGATGATCGGGCCGACGGCCTACGATCTCGCCTCGATCGTCCAGGACGCCCGCGTCACCATCGAGCGTCCCCTGCACGACCGGCTCATGGCCGACTATCTGGCGCTTCGCCATGCGCAGGGCGGCTTCGACGAGGCGAAATTCCTGAAGAGCTGGGCCATCATGGCGGCGCAGCGCAATTGCAAGCTTGCCGGCCTCTGGGTGCGGCTGTTGCAGCGCGACGGCAAGCCGGGCTATCTCAAGCACATGCCGCGCACGCTCGCCTATCTCGCCATCGCCTTCGAGCACGAGGCGCTCGCCCCCTTGCGCGAATGGTGCGCCAGGGCTGGAATAGGCGAGGCATAGCATCCGAGACCGGACGACGCTTTTCCGGTGATATGCTAAGGAAAGACAGCAGACGAATCACGAGTTCGAAACGACATGACCATCAAGCAAGCCATGGTGCTGGCCGCGGGGCTCGGAACCCGCATGCGGCCGATCACCGACACCATCCCGAAGCCGCTGGTGAAGATCGCCGGCAAGCCGATGATCGACTATGCGCTGGACGCGCTGGCGGAAGCCGGCGTCGAGCAGGTGGCCGTCAACGTCCATCACCATGCCGACCAGATGGAAGAGCATCTGCGCAACTACCGCAAGCTCGAGATCCTGATCTCGGACGAGCGCGATGGGTTGATGAACAATGGCGGCGGGCTCGCCAAGGGACTGAAGCTTCTCAGCCGCGATCCCGTCTTCGTCATGAATTCCGATCTCTTCTGGATCGGCGAGACGGAGGGGCGACCGACCAACCTACAACGCTTAGCCGGATTCTTCGACGCCGACTATATGGACTTCGCCATGCTCTGTGTCGAGCTGGACAGAACGACCGGCCACAACGGCAAGAACGATTTCAGCATGGCCGGAGACGGGCGTTTGTTGCGCTACAGCGATATCGCGGGAAACGGCGTCGTCTATGCGGGTACGCTGGTCATGACGCCGGCCTTTCTCGACGACGCCCCAAATGATGCCTTCAACATCAACACCTATTACGACAAGGCGATCGCCAGGGGCCGGCTTTACGGCACCATGCTCGACGGCCACTGGCTGACGGTCGGCACGCCGGAGGCGGTCGGTGAAGCGGAGGAAACGATCCGGACCGTCCGGGCGTTTGCGTAAACCCATGGCGGGCGGGCACCGGCAGCGCATCCTGACGATCCCGGCGGGCCTGCCCTTCCTGCGGACGCTTGCCCATGCCCTTTGCGAGGGACGGCTGACCGAGCATTTCCGCCACGATCCCGACGATCCGCTGTCGCTCGCCAAGGTCACCATCTTCCTGCCGACGCGACGCGCGGTGCGCGTGCTGCGCTCGGAATTCGTCGATCTGCTCGGCGGCCGCGCCGCCATCCTGCCGGTGATCCGCCCGCTCGGCGAAACCGACGACGACAGCGGCTATTTCGAGGAGGCCCTGCCCGAAACCGCCGATCTGGCGCAGCCGCTCGCCAATACGGCCCGGCTGCTGGAGCTGGCGCGGCTGATCCTGGCCTGGCGCAACAAGCTGCCGCAGATCGTCCGCGATATTCATTCGGATTCACCGCTGGTGGCGCCGGCAAGCCCGGCCGACGCCATCTGGCTTGCCCGCAATCTGGCCGAGCTGATCGACGCCATCGAGACCGAAGACCGCGACTGGGCCGAGCTTGCCGGGCTCAGCGCCGACGATCATGCGCTCTGGTGGCAGCTGACCGCCGAGTTCCTGCAGATCGCCAGCGCCTTCTGGCCGGCGCGGCTGGAAGAGCTCGGCAAGTCCTCGGCCGCCCGCAACCGCAACGCCATCCTGCGCGCCGAGGCCAAACGGCTCGCCACCATGCGCCATAGCGGGCCGATCGTCATTGCCGGCTCGACCGGTTCCGTTCCCGCGACGGCGGAACTGATCGCCGCCGTCGCCGCCCTGCCCCAGGGCGTCATCGTTCTGCCCGGCCTCGATCTGTCGATGCCTGACGAGGACTGGCAGCTCGTCGCCCCGGAAATCCTGCCGGGCGAAAGGGTCGATCCGACCACGCGCAGCCATCCGCAATATGGCCTGTCCCTGCTCTTAAAAAGGCTGCGCACGGCCCGCGGCGACGTCGAAAGCGTCGCTGAGGCGCCAGAGAGCATGCGGATGCGGGCACAGACGCTGTCGCGCGCCCTGGCCCCGGCGAAAGCGACCAGCGGCTGGGGTGCCTGGCAGAAGACATTGGCGCCGGATTTCATCGACCGCGCCTTTGCCGATGTCGCCCTGATCGAGGCAGCGAACGAGCGTGAGGAGGCAACGGCCATCGCCATCGCCCTCCGGCTTGCCCTGGATAAACCCGGCCGCAACGGTGCCGAGAGCCAGGCGGCGCTGATCACGCCGGACCGCAATCTGGCGCGGCGCGTGACCGCCGAGCTTGCCCGCTTCGGCATCACCGCCGACGATTCGGCCGGCACGCCGCTCAACGCCACGCCGCAGGGCGCATTGCTGCAATTGCTGCTTGAGGCGACGCTTCGCCCCGGCGATCCCGTCGCCATCGTTTCGCTGCTGAAGCACCCCCTCGCCCGCTTCGGGCTGCCTTACGAGGGGCTGGAGCGCGGCGTCGACGCGCTGGAGATCCTCGCGCTCAGGGGCGGCGTCGCCGATGTCGATATCGGCACGCTGGAACCGCTGCTCGACCGGCAGCTCGCCGAACAGGCGGCGGATCGCCATACGCCGCAATGGCGCAAATCCCTCGCTCCGGACGCCGTCGAGCATGCGCGCCTTCTTGCCCGGCAGGTCGGCAAGGCGTGCGAGCCGCTGACATCGGCGCTTTTGCAATCCTCTTCCTCCGGCGAACGTCCCACTCTCTCCGACTGGGCCGAGCGGACGGGCCGCGCCCTGGAGGCCGTGGCCATCGACGAGCGCGGCAATCTGGCGGCGCTCTGGTCCGGCGAGGCCGGCGACGCGCTGGCGAGCCTGCTGAAAGAGGTCGTCAATACCGAGGGCCAGCTCGAGGCCGACGGGCCGCAATGGATCGACATCGTGGCGGCGCTCTGCGCCGGCCAGGCCGTCAAGCCGAGGGCGCTCAGCCATCCCCGCCTGTTCATCTTCGGCACGCTGGAAGCGCGCCTGCAGAGCGTCGACACGCTGATCCTCGGCGGGCTGAACGAAGGCTCCTGGCCCGGACAGACCGCCAACAATCCCTTCATCTCCCGCACGATGAAGACCGAGATCGGCCTGGAGCCACCGGAACGGCGCATCGGCCAGGTGGCGCACGATTTCGAAATGGCCAACGGCACGCGTGACCTGATCTATTCGCGGGCATTGCGGCAGGGCTCGACCCCGACGGTGGCCTCGCGCTGGCTGCAGCGGCTGATGGCGCTGGGCGGCAAGGCCTTCGCCAGCGAACTGAAGGCGCGCGGCGACCGATACCGCCAATGGGCCGGCATGATCGACGAAGGCGAGAACCAGGCTCCCGCGCAGCGGCCGGCGCCAAAACCGCCCGCCGAACTGCAGCCGAAGAGCTATTCCTTCAGCGAGGTCGGCCGCCTGCGCCGCGACCCCTACGCCATCTATGCCCGGCGCGTGCTGCGGCTCGACCCGATCGCCCCCTTCAACCGCGATCCGGGCGCGGCCGAGCGCGGCACGCTCTATCACAAGATCATCGACCGTTTCATCCGCGAAGGTCATATCGCCGGCACGCCGGATGCATTGCGGGCTATGGATCGCATCGTCACCGAATTGTTCGACGCCGAGCAATTGCCTGTCCATATCGACAGCATATGGCGGCCGCGTTTTCGCGAGGTCGCCCGCGCTTTCCTTGCCTGGGAATCGGAACGGCGACCGGAGATCCGGAGGACAGCGACGGAAGTGCCGGCTGGCGTCGAGATCGAGCCGATCGGCATCCGGCTGACCGGGGTCGCCGACCGCATCGATTTCAAGGGCGACATGGCCGCCGACATCATCGACTACAAGACTGGCTACAATCCCTCGCCGGCGCAAGCCCGCGTCCTGCTCGACCCGCAACTGGCGCTGGAAGCCTACGCGCTGAAGGCCGGCGCTTTCCGCGAGGTCGGGCCGCTCGTCCCGGAAAACCTGCTCTATGTCCGGCTCAGGCCCGGCGACCGCTTCAAGGTCGATCAGGTCAACAACGAGCTCTCCGGCCGCGGCGGCAAGACGGAAACAAAGTCGGCTATGGACCTTGCGGTGGAGTCCATGGACCAGCTCGTCAAATTCGTTTCCCTGCTGCAATCGGGCGAAAAAGGTTTCTCGTCGCGGCTGATCCCGGCGCAGCAATTCGAATATAGCGGCGACTACGATCACCTCGCCCGCGTCGCGGAATGGTCGACGGCCGAGAGCGAACAGGAGGGCGGCGGCGATGAGTGAGCATTCCGCCATCGAGCCGGCCGCCCTTCCCGACAGCGACGATCCCGGCGTCTGGATCGGCTGGACGACGGTGCAGCAGTCGATCGCCTCCGATCCCGAGCGCTCCGCCTGGGTCTCGGCCAATGCCGGCTCCGGCAAGACGCATGTGCTGACCCAGCGCGTCATCCGCCTGCTGCTGGCGGGCGCCCGCCCCTCCGCCATCCTCTGCCTCACCTACACCAAAGCGGCCGCATCGGAGATGTCGAACCGCGTCTTCGACCGGCTGGCCGCCTGGGCAACCCTGCCGGACGAGGAATTGAAGGCGCGGATTGCCGAGATCGAGGGCGCCGAGCCCGATCTCTTCAAGCTTGCCGAGGCGAGACGGCTGTTCGCCAAGGCGCTGGAGACGCCCGGCGGGCTGAAGATCCAGACGATCCACGCCTTCTGCGAGGCGCTGCTGCATCAATTCCCGCTCGAAGCCAATGTCGCCGGCCATTTCTCCGTTCTCGACGACCGCGCCGCCGCCACTCTCCTCGACGATGCCCGTCGCGCGCTGCTGACGGCGACGACGCCCGACCGGGACGCCGAACTGGCGGAAGCCTTCGCCTATGTGCTCGATCTCGGCGACGAATCCGGCCTGGAGACGCTGCTGGGCGATATCGTCGCCAATCGCAACGCCATCCGCCGTTTTACCGAGGATGCCGAGCGCAAAGGCGGCATCGATGCTGCGCTGCGCGCCCGGCTCGGCCTTTCTCCCGATGACATGGAAGCCGGAATCGCGGAGCGATATTGGCCGCTGCCCGGCCTTTCCGGCGCGACGCTGGAGCTTTATCTCAGCCTTGCCGACCAGAAGGGCGGCGCGAAGGCGCAAGAGATCGCCTATGCGCTGCGCCTCGCCAAGCGCGAGGCAAATGCGGCTGCCCGCGCGGAGATTCTCGAGAAAGTGATGCTGACGGCCAAGGGCGAGCCGAAATCGGACAGCCAGTTCTTCGTCAAGGCGATGCTGGCGGATGCCCCCGAGCTTGCCGAGGCCGTGGCTGCCGCCCGCGCCCATGTCGTCGCCTGCCGCGACCGGCTGAAACTGATGCGGATGTACCGCGCCACACGCGCGGCGCTCATCCTCGCCGACCGGCTGAACCGTGACTATGAGGAGCTGAAGAAGCGTCGCAGCCAGCTCGATTTCGAGGATCTGATCACCCGCACCGCCGAGCTTCTCATCAAGAAGGATGTCGGCCCCTGGGTCCATTACAAGCTGGACCAGGGTATCGACCACATTCTCGTGGACGAAGCGCAGGACACGAGCCCGATCCAATGGAGCGTCATCCAGTCGCTGGCGGAGGATTTCTTTTCCGGCGAAAGCGCCCGGCCGACGCTGAGGACGATCTTCGCGGTCGGCGACGAGAAACAGTCGATCTATTCCTTCCAGGGCGCTCGGCCCGAGCGCTTCTCCGAGGAGAGCGACCGCACGCGCCGGCGGGTCGCAACAAGCAGCCGGCAGTTCTCGTCGATCCGCCTGCCGCTTTCCTTCCGCTCGACGGAGGATGTGCTCGCCGCCGTCGACCATGTCTTCACGCCGCCGGAAAATGCCCGTGGGCTGAGCGCCGTCAACGAACCGGTCGTGCACCGCTCCAGCCGCATCGGCCATCCGGGCGCCGTCGATCTGTGGGAGATGATCGCGCCGGAGCCGGCGGCGAAGGAGGAGGACTGGACCGCTCCCTTCGATTCGACGCCGGAAAGTGCGCCTCCCGCCATATTGGCGCGCCGCATGGCGCAGACGATCGGCAACCTCATCGGTCGAGAGACCATCATCGAGAAGGGCAAGGCCCGCCTCATCGAGGCCGGCGACATCCTCGTGCTGGTGCGCAAGCGCGACAGCTTCGTCAATGCGCTCACCCGCGCCCTGAAACGGCGCGACAATATCCCCGTCGCCGGCGCCGACCGGCTGGTGCTGACCAGCCATATCGCCATTCAGGACCTGCTGGCGCTGGGCCGCTTCCTGCTGCTGCCGGAAGACGATCTCTCGCTGTGCGCGCTGCTGAAAAGCCCCCTCTTCGATCTTGGCGAGGATGACGTCTTTGCCGTCGCGGCCTATCGCGGCGACGAGGAAAGCGTCTGGAGCCATCTGCAACGATTTGCCGAGGACCGCCAAGAGCGCTTCGGCCGCGCCGTCAGCCGGCTGAAAACCTTTCTGGCGCTGTCGAAAAGCCTGTCAGTGCATGATTTCTATGCCCGCGTGCTCGGCGGCTTCGGCGGCCGGCGGCAGTTTCTGGCGCGGCTCGGCACCGAGGTCAGCGACATTCTCGACGAATTCCTGACCTTCACGCTCGATCACGAGACCTCCGGCCTGCCGGGCCTGCAATCCTTCATCTCGACGCTGGAACTGGAGGCGCCGACCGTCAAGCGCGAGCAGGACAAGGGCCGGAACGAGGTGCGGATCATGACGGTGCATGCCTCCAAGGGGCTGGAGGCGCCGATCGTCTTCCTGGTCGACGGCGGCGGCAAGGCCTTCACCCATACGCACCTGCCGAAGATGCGGCTGATAGAAACCGGCAAGGGCGAAATTCCGCTGCCGGTCTGGGTGCCGGTTTCCGCCCTCGCCAACTCGCTGACGCAGGCCGACACGGCGCGGCTGCAGGCGCTGGCGGAAGAGGAGTATCGCCGCCTGCTCTATGTCGGCATGACGCGGGCCGCCGACCGGCTGATCATCTGCGGCTATCGCGGCATCCGCGAAAACACCGATACATGGCATGCTATGATTTCCACCGCATTGCGCCAGGATGCCGACCGCTGTGCGCCGAAGAGCTTTTCCGGTCCCGATGGCGACTGGCAGGGACTGAGCTGGCGCGTCACCCAGGTCGAGCGCAGCTTCGAGCAGGTGGCGCGGACGGAAGCGGCGGATGACCGGCTGAGCTTGCCGAGCGGGCTTCATCGTCCACTGCCGCCGCAGCGCGATCTGCCCCGGCCGCTCAGCCCCTCCGGCGTCGGCACCGTCATCGACGACGAGGCCGACAATCTGCTCGTCACCTCGCCGCTGTTTGGCGAGAAGATCAAATCGGACCGATCGCTGGAAAAGGGCCGCTTCATCCACCGCATGCTGCAGACCCTGCCGGAGATCGCGCCGGCGGATCGCGCCGAGGCGGCGCGGCGTTATGCCGAACGGGCCGCGCGCTTCTGGCCGCAGGCCGAGCGCGACGCGCTGATCGGCTCGGTGCTGGCGCTGCTGTCGCATCCGGACCTGCAAGGCGTCTTCAGCACCCATGCCCAGGCCGAAGTCTCGATCATGGGCACGCTGACGCTGGGCGATCGAAACTATGCCGTCTCCGGCCGCATCGACCGGCTGACCGTCCTCGACGACCGTGTCGTCATCCTCGACTACAAGACCAACCGGGTGCCGCCGCCGACCGCCAGGGACATCCCCTTCGCCCACCGGGCGCAGCTGGCGATCTATCGCGAGATCCTGTCGCCGCTCTATCCGGGCAAGCGCATCGACTGCGTGCTCGTCTACACCGAGAATGCGTCGATCCACACGCTGCCGGAACAGGTGCTGGCATTGGCGCTTGCGGAGCTCGAGACAAAGTGAAATACCAGATATTGAAATTGAAGGGCGATGCGCTCACATATTTAGCAACCGCAAATCCTGATCAAGGAGCAGCCTATGGCTACCGTTAAAGTCGATACTTCCAACTTCGCCACCGAAGTTCTTCAGTCCGCAGAGCCCGTCGTCGTCGACTTCTGGGCCGAATGGTGCGGCCCCTGCAAGATGATCGCGCCTGCCCTCGAAGAGCTTTCAGTGCAGTTCGAAGGCAAGGTGAAGGTCGCCAAGCTCAATATCGATGAAAACCCGGATCTGGCCGCCCAGTTCGGCGTTCGCTCGATCCCGACGCTTGCCATGTTCAAGGGCGGCGAAGTTGCCGACATCAAGGTCGGCGCCGCTCCCAAGACGGCCCTGCAGAGCTGGATTTCCAGCGCCGCCTGATCAGGTATCGACTGAGAGAGACTGAAAAAGCCCGCTCCGTGCGGGCTTTTTGTTGGTCGGAGAACAGGGCCACCCTCGTCCTTCGACAAGCTCAGGATGAGGGCGGAGAGTGAACGATCCCCCCAGCGGAATCAGGTCGGCGGCGTACCGTTGTCGGCAAGGACGTCGCCGACAAGATAGAGCGAGCCGCCGATCAGGATGCGCGGTGCGGGCATGTTGGGCGCGGCCTGTTCCCTGATCGCCTCCAGCGCCTCAATCGCGCTCGACATCGGCTCGGCCACCAGGCCGGCATCATAGGCGGCATTGGCCAGGATGACCGGATCGATCATCGCTTCGCTGCCGCGGATCGGCACGCAGTAGACCTTCTCCGCCAGACCGGCGAACGCCCTGAAATAGCCGACGGGCTCCTTGGTGTTGATCATGCCGACGATGAGGAACAACGGCCTCGGCTGGCGCTCCTCGAAATTGGCCATGGCTTCGGCAATGACCTCGCCGGCGCCTGGATTATGACCACCATCGACCCAGATTTCCGCCCCTTCCGGCGCATGCGCCAGCAGATCGCCCTCGCTGAGGCGCTGCAGGCGGCCCGGCCATTCCACCGAGATCAGCGCCTTTTCCATCATCGCCTCGGTGACGGTGAAACCGGCGGCCTTGACGGCGCGGATGGCGGCG
>JASGEG010000267.1:0-5707 GCA_047606605.1 Rhizobium sp. | reverse complement strand
CCGATCTGGTCTTCAATCCGCTGGCGGAAGGAGTCACCAATTTCCATATGTTTACCGGAGACACGCACACTCATGGAGTTTCCCTTCTTGTAGTGGTTATTGCGCGTACCAGTTTACGCCAAGCCTCAAGCTCATCCAAGCACTTCACGCGGTCAAAGACAAATTGCGTTTATCAGGCGCCTTTTAGGATGATGGGGATAAGTTCATGGCAGTGCCGTGCTGCACCGATTGGGGCGGGCTTCTAGCTCCGCCACACCGGAAAGTCAACTGCATCTTAACGATCCGTTAGGAGGTCCGCAGTCTGTGGTTGAGGCCGGGCAACCCGCCAAGGCGCGTCGCGATCCTTGGGATTCGCTTCGCGCGCTTTGGCTCTTTGATGTTGCGCATGTCGTTGGCGCAAAACCGCCGCACGCCTTTGCACGACATGCTTTAGAAGCCGGCGACTTTTGCCAGTGCGCGCTTCTCTCTGCGGCGCTGTACGGAGGAAGGGATGTTCATCGCCTCGCGGTACTTCGCAACCGTGCGGCGAGCCAACTCTATGCCGCCCTTTTTCAGCGTATCGACGATATCGTCGTCGGACAGCACCGCCTCCGGGCTCTCGTTCGAGATGAGCTGGCGGATTTTGTGGCGTACCGCCTCGGCCGAATGGCTGTCGCCGCCTTCGACGGCGCCGATCGAGACGGTGAAGAAATATTTGAGCTCGAACAGCCCGCGCGGCGTCAGCATGTATTTGTTCGACGTCACGCGGCTGACGGTGGATTCATGCATCTTGATGGCGTCCGCAACGGTCTTCAGATTGAGCGGCCGCAGATGGTCGACGCCATACATCAGAAAGGCATCCTGCTGCCGGACGATCTCGCTCGCCACCTTCATGATCGTCTTGGCGCGCTGATCGAGACTGCGCGTCAGCCAATTGGCGTTCTGCAGACATTCCGACAGGAAAGCGTGATCCTGGCTCGTCTTGGAGACGGAGGCGAAATAGGACTGATTGACGAGAACCCGCGGCAGCGTATCGGGATTGAGCTCCACCAGCCAATTGCCGTCGGAGGCGGGGCGCACGACGATATCGGGCATGATCGCCTCGGACATGCCGGTTTCGAAGCCGCTGCCCGGCTTCGGGTTCAATTGGCGGATTTCCGCCATCATGTCGAGCAGGTCTTCCTCGTCGACGCCGCACAGCCGCTTCAGCGTCGCGAAATCGCGGCGGGCGAGCAGCTCGAGGTTCTGGATCAGCCGCTCCATGGCCGGATCGTAGCGGTCCTTCTGCCGCAGCTGGATCGCCAGGCATTCGCTGAGGTTGCGGGCAAAGACGCCCGGCGGATCGAGCTGCTGCAAGGCCTCAAGCACGCGCTCGACGTCGGCAAGGGCGGCGCCGAGGCGTTCGGCGGTCTCCGGCAGGTCGGCCTGCAGATAACCGGCATCGTCGAGCTGGTCGACGAGATGCTGGGCAATCAGCCGGTCGGTCATATCAGGCAGGGAGAAGGGAATCTGCTCATTCAGATGGTCGCGCAGCGAAACCTGGCCGGCGACGAAATCGTCGAGATCGTAGCTTTCGCCGGCCTCGCCGCCGGGCATGGATTTCCACTGGCTGAGAAGCTCCGGTGCATCGGCGCGCTGCGGGCTGCCGTCATCGGGAAAGACATTGCTGAAATTGGTGTCGAGTTCGTCGCTCAGCCGGTCGGCATGGCCGGTATTGTCGCTTTCGTACCAGTCGCTCGCCAGCTCGCCGCCGCCGCGCTCGAAGCTTTCGTCGCCATGGCTTTCGTCGGCGCCGTCGAAACGCTCTTCCTTTGCTTCGCGATCACTGCCTATATCCTCGTCATTTGACGTAAATTCGAGCAGCGGATTCTTCTCGACTTCCTGGGCGATGAATTGCGTGAGCTCGAAATGCGTCATCTGCAGCAACTGGATGGATTGCATCAGTTGCGGTGTCATCACCAGGCTTTGGCTTTGGCGCAGAAAAAGATTGGCCGATAATGCCATGGCGGACGCGAGACTCCCTTGATCTCTTCGAAAATCCGCGTTTTCTGTCAGGAAAAGGGTCGCAGAGTTCCAACTGGCCCAAAAATTGCTTTTTTATTGGATTTGGTCAAGTGGAACTGTGTCGGGGTGGTAGATTTCCGGAGCGCCGCGCCTTTGAAGGCACAAGGGGACGCTCCGGTCCGGCTTCAGCCTATCAAAGGCTGAAATTGTCGCCAAGATAGAGTTTGCGCACTTCCGGATTGCTGACGATGTCGTTGGCCCGGCCATGGGTCAGCACTTCGCCCGCATGGATGATATAGGCGCGGTCGATCAGGCCGAGCGTTTCACGCACATTATGGTCGGTGATCAGCACGCCGATGCCGCGTGCCGTCAGGTGATGCACGAGGTTCTGGATGTCGGCGACCGAAATGGGGTCGACGCCGGCAAAGGGCTCGTCGAGCAGCATGAAGGTCGGATCGGTTGCCAGCGCGCGGGCGATTTCCAGGCGCCGCCGCTCGCCGCCCGAAAGCGCGATTGCCGGCACGGTGCGCAGATTGCGAATGTGGAATTCTTCCAGCAACTCGTCGATCTTGCGTTCCCGCTTCTGCTTGTCCTTTTCATGGACTTCGAGCACGGCGCGGATGTTCTCTTCCACGGTCAGTCCGCGAAAGATCGAGGCTTCCTGCGGCAGGTAGCCGACGCCGAGACGCGCGCGCCGATACATCGGCATCGAGGTGACGTTGTTGCCGTCGATCTCGATGGAGCCCTCGTCGACCGGCACCAGCCCGGTGATCATGTAGAAACAGGTCGTCTTGCCGGCGCCGTTCGGTCCGAGCAGGCCGACAGCCTCGCCACGGCGCACGACGAGCGAAACGCCGTTGACGACGCGCCGGGTGCGATAGGTCTTGGTGAGGCCGCGCGCGATCAGGGTGCCCTGATAGCGCGCTTTGTCCGCGGCCGGCGCGCCGGATGCCGCAACAGGCGACCCGGATGCGCCGGGCGAAGTGGATGTGGTCGATGTGGTCACGAGGAAGGCCGATATCAGTTCTTTTTCTGTTGCTGCACTTGCTGCGACTTCGGATCGAGCTGGATCTGGACGCGACCTCCACAGGATTCCAGTTGCGCTTCGCCCGTCGCCATGTGCACGGTCAGCTGGCAGCCGGTGAAAACGTTCGGCCCGTCGGTCAGCACCACCTTCTGGCCCTTCAGGACCGCGAGCTGCTGCGCCATGTCGAAAGAGCCGTCCTCTGCCGTTGCCGTCTGCGTGCCGGAGACGAGGTAGACTTTGTTGGTGACCAGAATGTGGTCGATATCGGCGTCGCCGGACACCAGCGACTGATTCTGTTCCTTGGCGGCCTTGGCGACCGGGTTGTCGGTCGCCGCCTTGGCGTTGGCGTCCGCCGCCTGCTTCTTCTTGTAGAAGACCGTCATCTTGCCGGCCTGCAGCGTGGTCGTGCCCTGCACAACCTTGACGTTGCCGGTGAAGACAGCCTGGCTCTCGGCGTCGTGGATTTCCAGCTTGTCGCTTTCGATCTGGATCGGCTGATCGTTGGAAAGGGCAAGGCCAGGCATCTTGCTCGAGGTCGTCTGGGCTCCGGCCCCGGCCGCTGCGAAAAATGCGGCGGCGCCGAGCGCACAGAGAAGGCCGGCCTTACGGAAGCCGGAATTAAAAAGTGAATGTTGCCAATCGTTTGTCATGAACCGCCCGGCCGTTGTTCGCTAGCTGTATTGTTGTGGAGTGTGGTCGGATCGATATGCATCCGAACCTGTCCGTCGAATTCGATTACGCTCCCCTTATCCGTCATCTTGAGCGAGCGCGCAACAACCGACATGCCCCCTCGCTGGATTGCAACCTGATCCTGGCTGGAGAGGTCGCCCTTCTTCACGTCGAGGAAGGCCGTCTGGAATTCGGCGCGCAGGCCGTTGTCCATGATGATGGTAAAGGGCTCGGTAAGCTTCAGCGTGTCCGCCTGGCGGTCGAAATCCGCGCTTTGGGCCGTGACATGCGCGATCACGTCATTGTTGACCGGCATGGAAGCCTTGATGGTCTTGAGCGTGATCATGTTCGGATTTTTGATGTCCTGCAGCGCCTTTTCGGCGAGCATGGAATAGTTGATGCCGTCCTTGTTGCGGCCGGCGATCGCGGGGCGTTCCATCACCACCTTGCCGTCCTCGATCCGCGCACCCTCGATCTGGATATTCTCCGGCATGTAGGCGCGGACGATCGAGACGGCGATGAAGATCAGCGAGATGATCAGCGCGGTCACCGGGAGCAGGACCCGCAGCTTTTTCACACGCGTCGAGTGAAAGAGCGCATCCTTGTACGCGCTTCTTTCTGGCTCAGAGCCGATCGCCTGGCCGGTGGTCTCGATAGTATTGAGCATGCTACAGTTCCGTGTTCTCTGATCCGGAAAACCGCGTTCGGGTCATGCACAGACTGTGCCAACAAGCCCGCCAGATCGTTTCGCATTATTGCATTGGCTTGCCAATATGGATTTTTTTCTGCAATCGAGGAACTTTAGCAGAAAAACATACGGCAAGCCTGTTTCATCCGATCGGGCGACGCCCTATCTCATGAAGCACTGGGCAAAGGTCCTGACTAATGATCTCGAAAAAACGGCTGCATTTTCCTGAAGGATTGCGCCCGTTTCAAGGTGTTATATATCCGGTTTTCAAAGTGTCCAGTTTATGACAGGGGGAGAAATAGGGCGTCATGGACAGTTCTGCAATCGCAGACCGGCGGCAATTGCGCCGCAAGCTCGGTTTTTGGCGCATCATCGCCGTTCTCCTTCTGGCTGCACTCGGCTTTGCCTTCTATCGATTTTACGCGGGCGACCTGCCCGCCGCACGCGGGCCGCAGATCGCGCGCGTCACGATTTCCGGGCTGATACAGGACGATACCGAACTCTTGGAGCGGCTGAAGAAGATCAAGGACGCTGATCAGGTCAAGGCGCTGGTCGTCTCGATCTCATCGACCGGCGGCACGACCTATGGCGGCGAGCGGATATTCAAGGCCATCCGCGCCGTCGCCGCCAGGAAGCCCGTCGTCTCCGACATCCGCACCGTGGCGGCGTCCGCCGGCTATATGATCGCAACGGCCGGCGACGACATCGTGGCGGGTGACACGTCCATCACCGGCTCGATCGGCGTCATTTTCCAGTATCCGCAGGCCAAGGATCTGCTCGACAAGCTCGGCCTTTCGCTGGAGGAGATCAAGTCGGCGCCGCTGAAGGCCGAACCGTCGCCGTTCCATCCGCCGAGCGACGATGCCAAGGCGATGATCCGCAGCATGGTCATGGACAGCTACGGCTGGTTTGTCGATCTCGTCGCCGAACGCCGCAAGCTGCCGCGCGAGGAGGTGCTGAAGCTCGCCGACGGCAGTATTTTCACCGGCCGGCAGGCCTTGCAGAACAAGCTGGTCGACACGCTCGGCGGCGAGGACGAAATCCGCGCCTATCTCGATACCCGCAAGGTCAGGAAGGACCTGCCGATCGTCGATTGGAAGGCCGAGGACAGAACCTCGTCGCTGTTCTGGCCGGGTGCTGCTTCCCGGTTGATAAATCTCTTCGGTTATGGTGATTTCATAAAGGGAGAGGATCTCCAGAAAATTATGACAGAGAAGTTGTTTCTTGACGGCCTGCTTTCTGTTTGGCAGGGTGCAGCCAATTGATAAATCAATGATTTAAGGGGACAAACCGTGATCAAGTCGGAATTGGTGCAGATCGTTGCGGCCCGTAACCCGCAT
>JASGEG010000266.1:0-15056 GCA_047606605.1 Rhizobium sp. | reverse complement strand
GTTCTTGCCACGCGGCCTGGCGCGGGGGCATCGCATATGGGGCGGATGAGCACCGGAAGTTCCTTCTCCCCGCTGGGAAGAAGGGGTTTACGGCGATGGCATGCCCTAATACGCAACTGCCGCGCGGCCTAGCGGGAGGCGACGATGAACAGGCGCGGAAAAGGCAAGAGCACCGTGCCGTCGGGCATCACCGGATAGCTGTCGGCAAGAAGGCCCCTGTAGACCTTGAGATATTCGGCCTGCTCCTCGGCGGCCAGGCGGCTCAGATAGGGCAGAAGCCCCGATCCCTTGAACCAGTCGACAATCCCGTCCAGTCCGGCCAAGGGATGATTGTAGATCGTCCGCCATATATCGATCTTTGCCGCATGCGGCTTCAGGATCGACCAATAGTCGGATGCCGACAGGATCGTGGTGCGCTCGCCGTCGGCAGCGCGAAGACGGTCGGCCCAGCGTTCGTCAGCGGCAGCGGTCCGCATGCCGACATGGGTCGGCTCGTTCAGATTGTCCGGCATCTGGATGGCGAGGGTACCGCCGTCCTTCAGGAAGGACATCAGCTTCGGCAGCAGCGTCTCGTGATCGGGCAGCCATTGCAGGACGGCATTCGCAAACAACAGGTCCTGCGGCGCATCCGGTTTCCACGCGGCGATGTCGGCCAGTTCGAAGCGGCAGGCGGCAAGACGCGTCCTCGCCGCTTCGATCATCTTCGGCGACGAATCCATTCCCAGCACATCGGCAGCCGGAAAGCGCTCGATCAGCAACTCGGTCGAATTGCCGGGACCGCAGCCGATATCGGTTATCGCGCGCGCATCCGCTGCGGCGACACGCGCCAGCAGATCCATGGCCGGACGGGTGCGATGATCTTCGAATTTGAGATATTGGGACGGCGACCAGGTTGCGGACATGGCTATGCTCCTTTGTTATGGCCAATATGTTTGCATTTCTATCTACATAAATGCAATAATGCATGATCGAAATGCAGCAGGACCTCCATGCAAGCCAATCCCTTCGAACTCTGCGAACAAGAACGCAATGAAATCGCCCCGCATGGCAGCCTGCTTGCGGGCATTGCCGTCGGCCCGGCCGCCTCGGCGGTATGGTGCGTGCGCGACGCCACCAGCGGCGAGCCGCGCGGCGTGACCGTGACGCTGGCGCGCGAGATCGCCCGGCGCTGCCACCTTCCCCTGCGACTGGTGGAGTTCGCCAGTTCGGGCGATATCGTGGCCAATGCCGATGAAGGCTCATGGACGCTTTCCTTCGTGCCGATCGACGATGAGCGGCGCAGGCTGGTTGCGGTTGGCCCGAATTATTATCTGGGCGTAAGCACCTATCTCACACGCGCCGACGAGTTTCGCAGCGTGGCGGATGTGGACGCGAGCGGCGTGCGGGTTGCCGGAATTGCCGGAACCGCTACGTTTCGCAGCGCCCAGAAGTCACTTCACCGCACCTCCATAGACGCGATCGTATCGCTCGACGAAGCGGTTGCCAGGTTTCGAAATCGCGAAATCGATGCGCTCGCTCTTGGAAAAGAGTCCATCCTCAGCCTGCTTGCCGACGTCAAGGACTGCCACGCGGTGGAAGGCCATTTCCATGAAGCCGGAACCGCTGTCGTGGTGCCGAAGCCGCATGCCCGTGCCCTGACGGCAGCCACGCGAATGATCGAGGCCATGAAAGCCGACGGCACGATCAGACGCGTGTTCGATGAGAACCGGATGCCGCATGCGGCCGTCGCGCCATAGCGGTTTTCTTGTTTGGCAAATCCATCCAGCCCAGACTTTGCGCTACTCAGATATCGGATAAGGCCTTATCCTGACGGTGATTCAGGGATAACGAGTGCACCATAGATGCGAAGCAGCCAGCTCACGACGAATATTGCTAAGGAGATCGCTCAGCTGATCCGGTCCGGCGAACTCAAGCCGGAAGAACATCTGAGCACTCAGGGGCTGGCGGACAAGTTCGGCGTATCGCGTTCGCCCGTGCGGGAGGCGATGCAGGTCCTGTTCGAGCAGGGACTGCTGGAGCAGAAACCCAATCGCGGCTTCTTCGTCTCGGCAACGGTGACCATCGAGGAGAACGGCGCGCCCGACGACCAGCTCCCGGAAACGATGAGCGATTATCATCGGCTGGCCGAGGACTGGCTTACCGATCGCATACCGGCCGACGTGACCGAGCAGATGCTCCGCGAGCGCTACGACCTGACCAAGGCGCAGCTCAACGACATTCTGGTGCGCGCCGCCAGGGAGGGCTGGGCCGAACGCAAACAGGGCTACGGCTGGCGGCTGCTTCCCGTCGCCAAGACGGCGGAAGCCTTCGAACAGATCTATCGCTTCCGCATGCTGATCGAACCGGCGGCGATGCTGGAGCCGACCTTTGCGCTCGATCGCAAGATCATCGAGGAGCAGCGCCGCATCCAGGAGCGCATGCTGGCGACCGACATCAGGAACCTGCCGGCCGAGCGGCTCCTCTACAATGGCTCGCTGTTTCATGAAGAGCTGATCAAGATGTCCGGCAACCCGTTCTTCCACATTTCATTGGTCCGGGTGAACCGCATGCGCCGTCTGCTCGAATACCGATCCAATGTCGATCGCGACCGATTGCATGTCCAGTGCCAGGAGCACCTGGCGATCCTGTCCCTGCTGGAGAAGGGCGAAATCGTCGAGGCCTCCTATGCCATGCGCCGCCATCTCGGCGGCGCGCTGTCGCGCAAGTCGCCGCTGCTGTGGTCGCAGGAAGCCGCGGATAGCCGCCGCGCGGAACTTGTCAAATAGGCCAGCCGGCGCAGCCCCTTAGCCGCTGATGCGGAATTCCGACGACATCTGCGCCAGCGAAACCGGTTGCCGTTCGACGCGGGAAACCGAAGCGCCCGGCGGGCCTTGCCGGAAGCGTTGCATCATGGCCGAGATCGCCGCATCCGGACCGACGATCAAGGCGGCGACGGATCCATCCACATCATTTCGCACCCATCCGGCCAGGCCAAGCCGCAGCGCCTCGCCACGCGTCCAGACGCGAAAACCGACCCCCTGCACCTTCCCCTCGATCCGCACCATGGCGGCAATATGATCATCGGCCATAGCCGCCTCCTGTTGCAGCAGGATTGAAGATGGGAAGCCGGAGAACCGAAGCAAGGGCATTCCATTGCCTGTGGCCATGCACACGGCTCGATTGGTCGTAATTATTGTATTTATAAAATTATAAAGCCAATTTTTGCGCAGAAAATCATTGCATTCCTCGTAAAGCAATTGGATTTTTCAGAATCGGAATCCTTCCTTTGTCACAACGAGGGAATGGAAATCTCATTGCGGCCGACAACAGAACGAAAATTAGAAAAAGCTGCCGCATCGCAATAATAATTTGCATTTTTCAATCTAAAAAGCCAATATGGTCCCGTAATGATGTGCGGCGGACAGGGCTGTCGCTTTCCAGGGAGATTGATCACATGAAAATTATGGTTACGCCGTGCGACGGCATCGGGCCGGAAATCACTGCGGCAACGATGGAGGTTCTGCAGGCGACCGACAAAGCCTATGGGCTCGGCCTGACATACGACTATGAGGACACCGGTTTCACCAGCCTCGAGAAGTACGGCACGACCTTGCGCGACGAGGTTCTGGAACGCGCCCGCGGTTACGACGGCATCATTCTCGGACCGCAGTCGCACATGGACTATCCGGCGCGCGACAAGGGCGGCGTCAATGTGTCCGCCGGCTTCCGCGTCAAGCTGGACCTTTATGCGAATGTCCGTCCGGCGCGCTCGCGCGACTTCCTGAACAACGCCAAGACGATGGACCTCGTGATCATGCGCGAGGCGACCGAAGGCTTCTATCCGGACCGCAACATGGTCGCCGGCACCGGCGAATTCATGCCGACCCCGGATGTCGCGCTGTCGGTGCGCAAGATCACCGCGCAGGCCTGCGAGCGCATCGCCCGCCAGGCCTTCATCCTGGCGATGAAGCGCGACAAGCGGGTTACCGCGGTCCACAAGGCCAATAATTTCATCCTGACGGACGGCCTGTTCATGAAGCAGGTCCGCAAGGTCGCGGAAGAGTTTCCGGAGGTCAAGCTCAACGATTTCATCATCGATGCCATGGCCGCGCATCTGGTGCGCGATCCCTCGCGCTTCGACGTGATCGTGACGACGAATTTTTATGCCGACATCCTCTCCGATCTCGCCAGCGAGCTGTCGGGCAGCCTCGGTCTTGCCGGCTCGATCAACGCGAATGCCGAACTCGGCCTCGTCTGCGCGCAGGCGCAGCACGGCTCGGCTCCGGACATCCAGAACAAGAATATCGCCAACCCGACCTCGCTGATCCTGTCCGTCGGCATGATGCTGAGCTGGCTCGGCGAGCAGCGCAAGCTTGCCAATTTCGAGGCGGCCGGCGCGGAGATCGAAAGGGCTGTCGACGAAGTCCTGGCAAATCCGGCGAGCCGCACGCGCGATCTCGGCGGCAATGTCAATACCGATGCTTTCGGCACGCTGGTCGCTCAGGCGATCCGCAAGGACGGCGGCGCGAGGAAAGCCGCGAACGCATAGCATAAATTGGATTTCTGGCTTTCGAAGCCAATCGAAACTTTGCGAGGGCACCCGATGTGCCCTCCAGACCATCGCCGGTGGGCACCAATTGCATTTTATAATCATATTGTGTAATGCATGTGGTGTGCCCTCCGGACCGTTGCCCGGGGGAGACAGGTGTTCGGGCACATTCTTGGGAGAAGAAAATCATGAAAAACCACATGTCCCCAAAGGGGATCGCCATTACGGCCGCATTCATCTCGCTGCTGACATCGTCAGCGTTGGCGCAGGAGGTTCCCGCCGGTTATCCGGCGGATTACGCCTCCGTCATTGCGGCGGCGAAGAAGGAGGGAACCGTGTCGGTCTACACGTCGACCGACGCCGCGCAGTCGCAAAAGCTGCAGGACGCCTTCAGCAAGAAGTACGGCATCAAGATCGCCTATAACGACCTCGGCACCAACGGCGCCTATAATCAGGTCATCTCCGAGGCGGCTGCGGGGCAGACCACCGCCGACGTCGTCTGGAGTTCGGCAATGGACCTGCAGATGACCCTGGTGCAGGACGGATATGCGGGCGAATATGCCTCGCCGGAGGCGGGCAAGCTGCCCGGCTGGGCGGACTACAAGAATGTCCTCTACGCCACGACCGTCGAGCCGGTCGGCGTGATCTACAACACCAAGGCGCTGACGGAGGACAAGCTTCCGAAGACCTATGGCGGCATGATCACCTTTCTGAAGGACAACAAGTCGACGCTTCAGGGCAAGGTCGCCACCTTCGATCCGGAAAAGAGCGGCTCCGGCTTCCTTCACCATTCGAACGATGCCCGTAACCGCAAGGACTTCTGGGACCTCGCCAAGGCGATGGGCGACGACGGCGCGAAGATCTATTCCAGCTCCGGCGGCATGAAGGAAACCGTGGTGTCCGGCGAGAACGTCATCGCCATCAACATCATCGGCTCCTACGCGCTCGACTGGGTCAAGGAGAGCCCGAACCTCGGCGTGCATTTCGCAACCGATTATACCCCGGCCTTCTCGCGCCTCATCCTGAAGACCAAGGACGCGCCGCATCCGAATGCCGCCAAGCTTTTCATCGATTTCATGCTTTCGGCCGAAGGCCAGTCGCTGCTGGCGGCAAGCGGCCTTCCCTCGGTGCGCGAAGACATCACCAGCGGGCTGAACGTCAAGACGCTGAACGAGCGTGTCGGCGGCGGATTGAAGCCGATCGCCGTCGACGAGGGCGTGCTGGAATATATGGACCAGACGAAGCGCGTCCAGTTCCTCAACGACTGGAAAGCTGCGCTCGGCCGCTGAAAGTCAATGGCCGCGGCGCATGCAGCGCCGCAGCCTTTCAGATGAACTTGCGAGGCAATGATGTCCACACACGCACAGGCTTCGAGTGCTACTGCCGTCACGGCAGGGAAAGCGCCGGCCGAAACAAACTATCCGCCGAAAATGCCACGGGTGGGCAACGCGAACGCCTACCGCGTCATCGTGATCACGCTGCTGGCGATCGCCGTTCTCGCGCCCGTCGGGCTGATCGTCTACCAGAGCTTCCTGAGCGCGGCCTTCTTCAGTCCTCGCGCACGCTTCGGCCTGGATGCCTATCGTTACGTCTTCAGCGACAAGAACTTCTATCGCGCCCTCGGCACGACGGCGGTCTTCTCGCTCGGCATGGTCGCCATCGCGGTTCCGCTCGGCGGCATCCTGGCATTCCTGATCACGAGAACCGATATCCGCTTCAAGCGGCTGCTCGAAATTCTCGTGCTGGTGCCGATGTTCATTTCATCCATCGTGCTGGCCTTCGGCTACACGGTTTCCGTCGGCCCGACCGGCTTCCTGTCGCTGTTCGTCCGCGATCTCATCGGCTTTGTTCCGTGGAACATCTACAGCCTGTGGGGAATGATCCTGATCGCCGGCCTCAGCCATGTGCCGAACGTCTACCTCTATGTCTCGGCGGCGATGCGCAACCTCCCTTCCGATCTGGAGGAAGCCGCCCGCACCACCGGGGCCTCGGTCTGGCGTGTGTCGGGCGACGTCACGCTTCCCATGGTCCTGCCGTCGCTGATCTTTGCCGCCGCACTCAACATCCTGCTCGGCTTCGAAACCTTCGGCATTCCGCTCGTCCTCGGCGACCCCAACGGCATCATGGTGCTGACGACCTATATCTACAAGCTGACCACCCTGTTCGGCACGCCGACCTATCAGCTGATGGCCGTGGTCGCCGTGGTGCTGGTGCTCATCACCCTGCCGCTGGTCTGGATTCAGCGCCGGCTGCTGCGCAATGCCCGCCGCTATGCCGCGCTCGGCGGCAAGGGCGCCCGCGTCGCCACGCTGAAACTCGGCACCGGCGGCCAGACGATCGCCCTGTCGATCATCGGCTTCTGGCTCTTCGTGTCCGTCGCGCTTCCGATCGGCGGCATCCTGGTGCGCGCCTTCGTCGATGCATGGGGTGAAGGCGTCAATCTTCTCGACCATCTGACGACGGCAAATTTCGCCCATCTCCTCGATGTCCCGGCGCTTCAGAACGGCATTATCAACACGATCCTGCTCTCGGTCATCGGCGGCGCCATCGCGGTCGGCATCTACCTGCTCGTCGGCCTTGCCGGCCATCGCAACTGGGGACTGTCGAACACCGTTCTCGACTATATCGTGCTCTTGCCGCGCGCCCTGCCGGGCCTGGTGGTCGGTCTTGCCTTCTTCTGGGTGTTCCTCTTCGTGCCGTTGCTGACGCCGCTGCGCCCGACGCTGGTCAGCCTGTTCGTCGCCTATGTCGTGGTCGGCCTTTCCTACGGCCTTCGTCTCCTGCAGGGCACGCTGCTGCAGGTGGCGCCCGAACTCGAGGAATCGGCCCGGACCACGGGTGCAACGATCGGGCGGACCTGGAGAGACGTGGTCATTCCGATCGTCCGGCCCGGCCTTGCCGGCGCATGGGCGCTGATCATGATCATCTTCCTGCGCGAATATGCGACGGGCGTCTATCTCATGGGCGCGGGCACGGAAGTCATCGGCTCGCTGATGGTCTCGCTGCTGCAAACCGGCGCGATGAACACCATCGCCGCGCTTTCCCTCATCAGTATCGTTCTTACGGGCGCGGGCCTCGCGCTTGCCCTTAGACTTGGAGCCAAGATCCATGACTGAACTCGTCGTCAACAATGTCCAGAAATGGCTGGGCGGCCTGCAGATCCTCAAAGGCGCGTCCTTCACCGCCGAGCGCGGCAGCATCGTCGCCCTGCTCGGAGCGTCCGGAAGCGGGAAGACCACGCTGCTGCGCTGTGTCGCCGGCCTCGAACAGCCGGAAATCGGCACCATCGTCATCGGCGGCAAGACCGTTCTCGACGGCGACAAGAAGCTCGCTCTGCCGCCCGAGCAGCGCAATATCGGCCTGGTCTTCCAGTCCTACGCGCTCTGGCCGCACCGCACCGTCAAGGAAAATGTCGGCTACGGCCTCAAGCTTCGCGGCGTCAATGCCGCCGAGATCGGCAATCGCGTGCAGGCGATCCTCGATCGTATGGGGCTCGGCCACCTTGCCGACCGCTATCCCTCGCAGCTCTCCGGCGGCCAGCAGCAGCGCGTCGCCATCTGCCGCGCTTTGGTCTACGAGCCGCGCGTGCTGCTTCTGGACGAACCGCTTTCCAACCTCGACGCCAAGCTCCGGGAAGAGGCGCGCTACTGGATACGCAAGCTGATCCTCGATCTGGAAATCTGCGCGATCCTCGTCACCCACGACCAGAGCGAGGCGCTTGCCGCAGCCGACAATATCCTGCTGCTGCAGGATGGCCGCATCGTCCAGCAGGGCGGGCCGCAGGAAATCTATTCCAACCCGAACAGCTTCTATTCGGCCGATTTCCTTGGCGCCAACAACATCGTCAAGGGCAAGGTCGAGACCGTCGACGGCAAGGCGGCGGTCATCGGCGGCAACGGCTGGTCGCTGAGCGGCACGGTGCGGGAGGCTTCCGGTATCGGTCCGGCCCAGGAGGCGCGGGCCGTCATCCGCGTCGAGCAGATCAAGGTCACCGACGCCCCGGCAAATGACGGCATCGAAATGGACCTCGATGACAGCGTCTATCTGGGAGATCGCTGGGAATACCGCCTGCGCCGCGGGGATTTTGTGGCAAAGGCGCACGGAACGAAACAGATGCCGACGGGCAAGGTGTGGGCACAGATCCCGCCCGAGAGCGTCTGGGTTTTCGCCGGCGCCCAGAAATAGGCCACATCCGAGGCGGCCGCCCCTCCTCCCGGGGCGGCCGCCGATCCGCCAGAAAAACCCCAGAGATCACAAGCCCAAGAGATCAGAGGTCGTCATGCCAGCCGCTCCCCGCATCGCGCTCATTCACGCGACCCCCATAGCCATGGACCCGATCCACGCCTGTTTCGTGTCGGCATGGCCAGAGGCGGAGACGGTCAACATATTGGAGGACAGTCTTTCTCCCGACCGGGCGAAGGTTCCGGAGCTGACGGAAGCGCTGACGAACCGGATCGTGGCGCTCGCCGCCTATGCCGTCCAGGCAGGCAGCGACGCGGTGCTGTTTACCTGCTCCTCCTTCGGAAAAGCGATCGAGAAAGCGGCGGCGGAACTGCCCGTTCCCGTCCTGAAGCCGAATGAAGCCATGTTCGAAGCCGCGATCGCCCAAGGCGGGCGAACCGCCATGCTCTATACGTTTCCGCCGGCGCGCCGGGGCATGGAGGCGGAATTCCAGGAAGAGGCCGCACGCCTGCAGCCCTCGGCTACGATCAAGAGCTTTCTGGTGGACGGCGCCATCGAGGCGGTGCGCGGCGGAGATGTGGAAACCCACAATCGGCTGGTCGCCAATGCCGCCGCCCGGCTGCGCGGTTTCGACGCGATCATGCTCGCGCATTTCTCGACCGCACGCGCCTTGGAGTCCGTGCGGGCCGTTACCCGGACTCCCGTGTTCAGCAGCCCGGACGCCGCTGTCGCGAAGCTGCGGACGATCCTGGCATAGCGCGAAACGCTGCGCCGCATAATCGAAGGAGGAGACGATCCATGATGATGGGAAGACGCAAATTCGTGGCCGGAGCGCTGGGAGGGACCGCGGCCCTGTGCGCGGGGCTTGAGGTCCACGGCGAGGAGGCCGCGCCGTTTTCGGCCGGCGACGAGCGACCGAAATTCAAGGCGCCGGCAAATACCTGCGACGCTCATTTTCACATCTATGACAGCCGCTTTCCGCCGGCGGCCAATGCCAGTCTCATCCCGCCGGACGCATCGCTGGAGGCCTATGCGAAACTGCGCGACAGGCTGGGCTTCGAGCGCAGCGTCATCGTGCAGCCCTCCACCTACGGCACCGACAATTCCTGCATGCTCTCCGCCCTCGGCAAACTCGGCGCGCGAGCGAGAGGGATTGCCGTGGTCGACACCTCGGTGACCGACGAGACGCTGGAGCAATTGGACAAGGCCGGCGTTCGCGGCATCCGCTTCAATCTCGGCCGCGCCGGCGCCACGACCGTCGACATGATCGAGCCCCTCTCCCGGCGCGTCGCCGATCTGGGATGGCACATTCAGCTTCACATGCCCGGAGACGATATCGCCGCCAATGCCGAACGTCTGAAGCGCTTGCCGGTGACCGTGGTCTTCGATCATCTGGGGCGCATTCCTGAGCCCGCCGGCACAGGCCATCCCGCCTTTTCGATCATCGCCGCCATGCTGGAAAAGGGCAAAGCCTATGTGAAGCTTTCGAGCATCTATCAGGATACGAAGATCGGGCCGCCATCCTACGGGGATATGGGCACGCTGGCGCAGGGATATCTCAAGGTGGCGCCGGACCGGGTGCTCTGGGCCTCCGACTGGCCGCATCCGTCACCGGGAAAGTTTGGCAAGCCCAACGATGCCCTCCTGATGGATCTGGCCGCCGAATGGGCCGGCGACGAGGCGACCCGCCAGAAGGTCTTCGTCGACAACGCCGCCGGACTCTACGGCTTCTAGGGCGTTTTCGCAAACGCCCTATCCCTCAGTTTTCACGTCATTCCGGCCGGAGAAAGGAACTCCAATGCTGTTAGGTGTCATTGCCGACGACTTTACCGGCGCAAGCGACATAGCGAATACGATCGCCAAGGGGCTGCCGGATCAGGGGGGCCTGCGGACCGCACAATTCCTCGGCGTCCCGACCGGCCCGGCCCCCGCCTCGATCGAGGCCGGCGTCGTCGCGCTGAAGAGCCGGTCGATAGCCGTCCGGGACGCGATCGAGCAGTCGCTGGCGGCGCTGGAGTGGCTGCTGTCGCAAGGCTGCCGGCAGATCGTCTTCAAATACTGCTCCACGTTCGATTCCACCCGGGAAGGCAATATCGGCCCGGTCGGAGCGGCTCTGGCCGCTGCCCTCGGCGTGAAGGGCGTCGTGGCCTGCCCCGCCTTTCCCGGCGCGGGCCGCACCGTCTATATGGGCCACCTCTTCGTCCACGACCGGCTGCTGAACGAATCCGGGCTTCAGAACCATCCGCTGACACCGATGACGGACCCGGATATCCGCCGCTGGCTTGGCCACCAGACGGCATCGGCCGTCGGGCTGGTGCCTTACAGCACCGTCCGGCAGGGCAGCGACGCTATCCGCGCCGCGCTCGACGCCAGCGGGAGCACGATGGTCATCGTCGACGCAACATCCGACGAGGAGCTGGTGCGTATCGGCTGTGCCATCGCCGACGACCGCCTGGTCACCGGCGGCTCGGGCATTGCGATCGGATTGCCGGCGAATTTCATCCGGCGCGGTCTGGCCAGGGGCCATGCCGGCGCGACGGCCGGCATCGACGGCCCCGAGGCGATCCTGGCCGGCAGCTGCTCGGGCGCGACCAGAGGGCAGATCGACCGGCACAAGGCCGATCATCCGAGTTTCGCGATCGACGTCGACAACGTCATGAGCGGCAAGACGACAGCCAACGATATCGTCGCTTTCATCCGCGCCCATCACGGACAATATCCCCTGGCCTATTCCTCCGGCACGCCGGAAGACGTCCGCGGTATGCAGGAGAAATACGGGCGCGAGACGGTTGCCGAAACCCTCGATCGCCTGTTTGCGCAGACCGCCCGCGCGCTGATTGCCGCCGGCGTCACGCGTCTTGTCGTGGCGGGCGGCGAAACGTCGGGGGCCGTCGTCTCCGCGCTCGATCTCGGCGCCCTGACGATCGGGCAGGAGATCGATCCCGGCGTGCCGGTCCTGCTCTCGCATGGCGACAGGCCGATCGCGCTCGCCCTCAAATCCGGAAACTTCGGGGCGCCGGACTTCTTCGTCAAGGCACTGACCGCGATGTCCGGCCGATGAACTTTCGCAGGGGCTTTCGCCGCTTGGCTGGACCACAGCAATTTGAACTACAGGAGTGAACGATGCTCACCTCGATCAACCCGGCCACCGGCCAGGAAATCGCCCGTTTCGACCTGCACGGCGACGCCGATATCGATACGGCATTGGCTTCGGCCGCCAGAGCGCAGCGCAGCTGGCGCAAGGTTCCGGTCGGCGAGCGCGTGACGCTGCTCGCCCGCATGGCCGGAGCGCTGCGCGCGGGCAAGGACAAATATGCCGCGATGATCACCCGGGAGATGGGAAAACCCATTGCCGAGGCGGAAGCGGAAATCGAGAAATGCGCCTATAATTGCGACTTCTATGCAGGCCATGCCGTCGATTATCTGGCCGACGAGCCGGTGCAATCCAACGCCTCCGAAAGCGTCGTCGCCTTCGATCCGCTGGGCGTCGTGCTGGCCATCATGCCCTGGAACTATCCATTCTGGCAGTTCTTCCGATTTGCGGCACCGGCATTCGCGGCCGGCAACGGCGCAATCCTCAAGCATGCCAACAACGTTCCGGAATGCGCTCTCGCGATCGAAGACATCATGCGGGAGGCCGGCTGCCCGGAGGGCCTCTTCAGGACGCTGCTGATCGACGCCTCGAAGGTCGCAGGATTGATCGAGGATGACCGCATCGCCGCGGTCACCTTGACCGGTTCCACCGAAGTCGGAGCCATCGTCGCCTCCCAGGCCGGCAAGGCCCTGAAGAAGCAGGTGCTGGAGCTGGGCGGCTCCGATCCCTTCATCGTTCTCGCCGATGCGGATCTGGAACAGGCCGCCGCGGTCGCCGTCAAGGCGCGCTATATCAATGTCGGCCAGTCATGCGTGAATGCCAAGCGCTTCATCGTCGAAGAAGGCGTCGCCGACCGGTTCGCCACGCTGTTCTGCGAAGGGGTGGCACGGCTGAAGGTCGGCGATCCCACTGAGCGCGACACTAATATCGGGCCGATGGCCCGCGCAAATCTGCTCGCCGGCCTTCATGCCCAGGTGGAAAGGACGGTCGCGGCCGGCGCCACGCTCAAGATGGGCGGCAGGCCGCTCGACCGCGAAGGCTTCTATTATGCTCCCACGGTTCTGGATCACGTCACCCCCGACATGGCCGCGTTTTGCGAGGAGACCTTCGGTCCGGTCGCAGCCATCATTCGCGCAAAGGATGCGCAGGAGGCGATCCGCCTGGCAAACCAGACGGAATTCGGCCTGGGATCGGCACTGTGGACGCGCGACCTGAGCCGAGCGAAGGCGCTCGCTCGCGAGATCGACGCCGGCGCCGTCTTCATCAACGGGATGGTCGCCTCCGATCCCCGCTATCCGTTCGGCGGCATCAAGAGATCGGGCTACGGGCGTGAACTCGGCATTTACGGGATTCGCGAATTCGTCAATATCAAGACGGTCTGGATCGGCCCGGCACAGCCGGCCTCCGGAAAATGACGGGAGGAACGGCAATGACGGAACCGGCTATACTTCGCCCGAGTGAGCTTCCGGTCAATGACCGGGGCGGCGGGGCGCGCACCATCCCGCTCGTGACCCGGAAATGCGGATCGACGAGCATGATCAACGGCATCACCGCCTTCGATCCGGGCGCGTCCATCGGACTTCACAAGCACAATTGCGAGGAAAGCGTGATGGTGCTCGACGGCGAGGCGATCGCCGAGATCGATGGCCGCCAATATCGCCTCGGCGCCAACGACACGACCTGGATTCCGGCCAATGTGCCGCATCGCTTCATCAATGCATCGGACAGCCGTCCCATGCGGATATTCTGGACCTATGCGTCGATCGACGCCACGCGAACGATGATGGCGACCGGCGAGGAGCGGGCGATCGATGCGGAGCATGGCCACACGCCTTCCGGCTCCTGATCGCGATAACCGTATCCGACCCGCCTCGCTAGAACGGCTTAGCCACCGCCAGGAAAGCGATCAACACGAGACAGGCGAAGATGATCGGCGCTGAATGCTGCAGCATGGCCGGCAGTTCGCCGCCTGGTTCCTGGGCCAGCCGTCTCAGCATGCCCGCCTCCATGCCGTGCAGGGCGCTCAGCACCAGAACCGGAACGAGCTTGAGCAGCAGCCAGGGCGACCAGTACCATTGCCCTATGATTGCCATCGAAATGCCCGCCGCCCAGACGAGGCCGAGTGCAGGCACGGTGACCATGCGGTCCCAATGCCGGATGCGGGCGATGAACCGCGTCTCCCCTTCGCTCAACGCCCCTCGCCGGCCCGAAACCAGCGTCAGGACGAAGGCCAGCACCAGCATGCCGCCGATCAGGGCGATTGCTGCCATGACATGAATGGCTTTCAGATAGATGTAAGTCATGCCCCTCTCCCGGATGGCGAGCCTATCATTGGCAAACCACCCGGAAAAGCAAGGTCTCAGTCGCCGTTGCGGAAAAGCTTCCAGCGGGTCGGGCGAAAGGCGATACGGTTGCGGTCGAGTGCGCCGGCCTTGTCCGGCGGCAGCTCGATTTCGATGGTATCGTGCCCCTCACCGATATTGATTTCGATATGGCGGGTGCCGGCAACACGGCGGCTGGAGGTCAGGAGGCCGGCGATGCAGCCGCCGTCGCCATCATGCAGCTCGATATCGTGCGGACGGAAATAGAGATAGGCTTCGCCTTCCGGCTCCTGCGGCGTGCTCAAGCCCAGCGGCCGGTCCTCGAACCAGATCTCGCCGTTGACGACGCGCACCTTGACGCGGTTCGACTGGCCGATGAAGCCATAGACGAAGGGCGAATTCGGCGTGTCGTAAATCTCGTCCGGCGTGCCGACCTGCTCGATCGCGCCCTTGTTGAGCACGACGACGCGGTCGGCCAGTTCCAGCGCCTCTTCCTGGTCATGCGTCACGAAGACGGTGGTGTGGCCGGTACGGTCATGGATCTCGCGCAGCCATTTGCGAAGGTCCTTGCGCACCTGCGCGTCGAGCGCGCCGAAGGGCTCGTCGAGAAGCAGCACGTTCGGCTCGACCGCCATGGCGCGGGCCAGCGCCACACGCTGCCGCTGACCGCCGGAGAGCTGCGCCGGATAGCGCTTTTCGAGGCCATTGAGCTGCACCAGCTCCAGCAATTCGACGGCACGGCGATGGATCTCCGCGCGGGGCGGGCGGCGGGAAGCCGAACGGACCTTCAGACCGAAGGAAATATTGTCCAGCACCGTCATATGGCGAAACAACGCATAATGCTGAAAGACGAAGCCGATATTGCGCTGCTGCACCGTCTTTTTCGACGCATCCTGGTCGCCGAAGAAGATCTTGCCCTCGGTCGGCGATT
>JASGEG010000265.1:0-5719 GCA_047606605.1 Rhizobium sp. | reverse complement strand
GTGAGTTCACATCCTGCCCGTGCCCAAAACTAACAAGCCGTTGAAACTGAAAAATCAATGGGGCAGAGACGGCGGTGCCTCCGGGATATCCATAACGATCCACAACTTGCCCAGGCTGTAGCGTAACCTCTTGTGTCGTTCCAGGAACAGCTCCTCTATTTGGCGGCCAGTTCCATGTTCCATCAGGATTCTGCCATTGAGCATACTTGCTTACACCTCCGGCTTCCGAATCAGTTGCAGCTGAAGCAATCGCATGCAGGCCCAAAACGTCAGTACCAGCGTTTGGGTTTGCTACATACCCCTTTAATCTATTCCCACCTGTCAGGCCAATCGGATCAGGACTTACATACTGCGCCGCGAACGGATCGGCGGCATGTTCGACGGCTTGCGCTTGCCCGTAGCGCCCAACGATAAGGTTGTGCCTGGCGCTGGCAAGGCGAAGGGGCCGGAAAGGGAAAGGACCGGCGCAGAGGTTCAGCGAAGCGCGGATGCGCTCGTCCGCCATGCCCGCGCCGCCGATGCGATCATCGCGGCCAAGCGGCAAGGAGTTACGCCGTCCAATGAGCAGCGGCGCGAACTCGGCGCGGCGCGGGATGTGTTCGACGCCGTGCGCCCGCAGGGGTGGCAGGATGCTGAAGCGGCCTATTCCAAGGACAACAGCCTCACCCATGAGGCGGGAACCGGCAGGATCGGGCGCGCCATCCGCGCCCTGCAACTCGAAACCGAAATCCGCACCGGGCGAGACGAGGATGCGGGTATCAGTCCGATCAGCCGCGCCGACCGCTTTGTGGAACGCTGGCAGAAACTCGGCCAGACCAGCCAGCGCCAGTATGAGGACGGCGACATATCTGGCTACAAATCTACCCGGCGCACGATGGGCGACATGGCGAACAGCCTGAAACGTGATCAGCAGCTTGAGTCCCTGCTAGCCAACCGCAAGCACGAACTCGATATCGCCTTCGACTCGGGCCGTCATCGCCTTCCATGCCGGTATCGACCTTGGGCGCGGACGTGGGATCGGGATTTGAGATCGTCCTATTTGCCGCCGATTCTTCGCTATGCTTCGCCGCACTATGACAACACATAAATAGCTGTTGCATAACATAAATTCTTCTTTCTGACTGGTCTGGAAACAACCTGCAGAAGGCAGCAAAGCCATGCGTGAACCAGAGCGTATCGTCCGAATGCAGGCCGTCAAATCGCTGACTGGACTGTCCCAATCCACCATCTACCGAAAGATCAGGGAGAGTACGTTCCCCGCCCAGCTCAAGGTCAGCGCCAATGGCTCGGGCTGGCACGCATCCGAGATCAGCCGTTGGATCACGAACCCCGTCGCGTGGCGTCCCCGCACTCGTAACGAGTTCGAATTCGATGACTGATGGCTCGGATCGAAAAGGTCGCTCCCGCCGAGAAAGGCCGGCCACGGCGTCGGAGCAGCTTGAAGCGTTGCTGGGCTACCGCGTGCAGATGGGCCGCCCGCCCAAGCACGATCTCAGCACATGGACCGTCACAGACGACTGGCCTGATTCGGTCCCCGTCACCGAGGCTGAAATCACCGTGTTCGAGCAATGGTTCGGCGATCTCTTCGATGAACTGTTCGGTCCCGACGCCTGAGCGCCCCGTAAGGCCCGAAATCGGACTTGATAATGGTACTAATTAATGATACTGGATACTCCATGAAAAAGCGTCACAGAGCCACGCTGGAATTGATCTTCGCCCGCCCGGTCAACGGCTCGATCCGCTGGGCCGATATCGAGGCGCTGTTTGCAGCCCTCGGGGCGGAGATCAGCGAACGGGAAGGTTCGCGAATAGGTGTGTTCCTGTTTGGTGAGGTGCGCGTCTTTCATCGTCCGCATCCTTCACCGGATACGGACAAAGGCGCGGTTGCCAGCATCCGTAAATGGCTGGACGAACACGGAGTAAAGCCATGAACAACGTTATCGAAATCAATGGGGAAAAGGCGGTTATCGCGTTTGACCCCGAGATTCAGATGCTGCGTGGCGAGTTTGTCGGCCTCAATGGCGGGGCCGACTTCTATGCCGAAAGCGTCCGCGATCTGGTCGAGGAAGGCCGCAAGTCGCTGGCCGTCTATCTCGACATGTGCCGGGAAAAGGGGATCGAGCCGCGCCGGAAGTTCTCCGGCAAGTTCAACGTTCGTCTCGATCCTGACGATCATGCGGCAGCGGTCATCGCCGCAGCAGCAGCGGGCAAAAGCCTGAATGAATGGATCGTCGGAACAATCAGGGAGGCCGCTGAATAGCGGGAATGGTGCATAAGCACGCATGAGGCAGGGTCGTTCGGTTCCTCAGCCAGTTTGATAAGGAGATTAAACATGACCGCCCCCACCGTGCCGTTGCGCGCCGCCCTTTACCTGCGTGTCTCGACGGCGCGGCAGGCCGAACATGATGTTTCCATTCCGGATCAGAAGCGACAGGGTGAGGCCTATTGCGTCTCGCGCAGCTACCAGCTTGTCGAAACTTTCGTTGAACCCGGCACATCGGCGACGAATGACCGCCGCCCGGAATTCCAGCGTATGATCGAGGCGGGTACGTCCAAGCCCGCGCCCTTCGATGTGGTCGTGGTTCATTCGTTCAGCCGGTTTTTCCGCGATCACTTCGAATTGGAGTTCTACGTCCGCGAGCTGGCGAAGAACGGCGTCAAGTTGGTCTTGATCACACACAAGATGCAACTGGCGGCATAAAATGAATGTTCTGCCTGGGCTTCTGGTCGGTAGCGAAGGCAAGGATGCCCATAAGCTCTCCGCGCAACTCGGCATGGACCTCGCCGCGCTTCGGGCCGGGCGTCAGCACGATCTCGCCGATGAGCGAACGCAGCGCCTCGGCTGCCTGCCGGCCGCCATCGGGATCTTTGAGGGCTTCGGTGAACCGCTCCACGTTCCGGCGATAGACGCTGGCGATGTTGGGATGCACGTCCGGCACATCGGCTGGAGCCTGCGCCATGCGGGCGGCGATCTCTATCTTATCCCGCTCAAGCTCGGCCATGCGCGCCTTCATCGACGGCTGATATAGCCCGTCCTCGATAGCCGCCATGATCCCGGCGATAGCGCGGTCGATCTTCTCCAAAGCCTTCTGATCCGTATGCGCCTGCGCACGCCGGTCGCGGTTCAGCCGGTTGGTTTCCTTGGCATAGGCGCGCACGGCTTCCGCGACGGCTTCGGACGACACCAGCTTCTCTTTCAGGCCCGCCAGCACCCGTGCCTCGATCTCGTCGCGGCGGATGGTGCGGCTATTGTCGCAGATGCCCTTGCGCAGATGGTTGCGGCAGGCATAGCGGTCGGTCATCACCATGCCGATCCTGCCGCCACAGCAGCCGCAGGTGAGCAAGCCGGAAAGCAGGGTGACGGGCCGGTTGGTGAGATGCAGCCTCTTGGCGCGGCCTTCGCGTGTGTTGGCGTGGTTGGGGCCGAACAGCGCGGAAATGCTGCGCCTGCGTTCACGCACCGCCTGCCAGAGCGCATCGTCCACGATCCGCAGATGCGGAACCTCGGTCCTGATCCATTCGCTTTCCGGGTTGACGCGCGATACACGCGTGCCGGTCTCGGGGTTCTTGATGAACCGCTGCCGGTTCCATGCAAGAACACCGGCATAGAGTTCGTTGTTGAGGATGCCGGTGCCGGCGACGGGATTGCCCCGGATCATTGCGTCGATCCACGGACGTTTCCTGGGACCGGGGACGCCCTCCCGGTTCAACTGGAATGCGATCTCCTTGGGGCTTCTGCCAGAAGCGTATTCGCGGAAGATGCGCCGCACCACTTCGGCCTCGTCCTCGACAATCGCCCGCTCGCCCTGGATCGGCTCGCCGTTGGCGTCGAGTTGGTGGACGACACGATAGCCGTAGGCCGCCTTGCCGCTGCTGGCCTTTCCCACCTCCACACGCCCGCGCTGGCCGCGATGGGTCTTGATCGCGAGGTCTTTGATAAACAGGGCGTTCATCGTGCCTTTCAGGCCGACATGAAGCTCGTTGATCTCGCCTTCCGACAGGGTGACGATGGAAACGCCCGCGAAGCGCAGGCGCTTGAACACGGTGGCCACGTCCTCCTGATCGCGGCTGATGCGGTCCAGCGCCTCCGACAGCACCATATCGAAGCGCCCCGCCTGCGCGTCGGCCAGCAGCGACCGGATGCCGGCGCGGAACATGGACGATCCCGATATGGCCCGGTCGGAATAGGTCTCCACCACGGTCCAGCCCTCGCGCTCCGCTCGCTCGCGGCACTGACGCAACTGGTCCTCGATGGAGGCGTCACGCTGGTTCTCGGAGGAATAGCGGGCGTAAAGGGCTATACGAAGCATGGGGCCGGCTCCTGTCGTTCGGCTGTGGACGTTCTCTACAGGGTGTAGGGTTCGCGCACCCCCGGATCATCGGGTGGGAAATCCTTGGTGTTACGAGTCACAAACAACCGGTCAGTGGTCTGCGCTGTGGCCCAGATCACGGCGTCGGGCAGTTTGATGCGATGCGCTCGCCGCAATACCACCGCACGGTTGGCGATCCCATCGTCCAGAGCGATGACATTGAACCCTTCGAGGAAACGCCGGGTCGGCTCGATCAGATCGGCGCTAGCTCCGGCCATCACCTCCATCCATGTGATGATGCTGATGGCCCTGTTCTCGAAGCGCTCGATTTCCTTGCGGGCCTCAGGAATGGCGTTCAGGTGGTCGATGAGGATGTTGGTATCGAAAAGCGCGCCTACCATTCGGCGCGCGCCTTTTCCTGATAGGCCAGACCATCGACCTCGCGCTTGCCCCACAAGCCGAAACCATCCTCGACCTGTTCGCGGTGATGGCGATCCAGATAATCGTCTATCGCCGCCCGTATGAGCGCGGCACGGGACTGGCGCACCCGCTTGGCAAGGGTATCGAGGGCTTCGATCTGGGCGTCGTTCATGTCGACAAGGGCTCGCATCGCATCCTCCAATGATATGTGTAGTGCATATCACATAATGCGACGTAATGAAAGAGAGAAGATTGCCTCGGCTGTATCGTCCGGGTGGTCTGCTCATTCCTCGTCGTTCCCATCCTCCGTGGCCTCGGCGTTCGGGGGTTTGTTGTCATTGGCGGCGCGCATGGCCTTCTCGAAGTCCTCGCGCGCCATGCGCTTGCCGATCAGGCGGGCGATGGACAACACCACCGCATCCAGCCGTTCGGCCGCATCGGCCCCTTTCCCGGCAGCCTGTCCATTGGGCGGGCAGTTGTCGTTCGCCGGTCTCGGCCTCCCGCTATCGTCCATGCGATCAGAAGTCATCGAACTCGCCGCGCGGCCGCCATCCGGCAGGGTTGGCGACCTGGACTGCCCCCTAAAAAGTGATCCTTCATGACGTATGGCTTACGGGCCGAAGAAGGCGATTGAAATGGCAGCGAAAAGACACAGGGCAGAAGAGATCGTCACGAAGCTTCGTCAGGTTGACGTTCTGAATGCGCAGGTTAAATCGATGGCGGAAGCGATCCGGTCGATAGGCGTGACGGAAGTTACATATTATCGTTGGCGTGCCGAATACGGTGGTCTGAAGGGCGATCAGGTGAAGCGTCTGAAGGACCTGCAGCCGACGGCGGCGCTTGTCGCCAGGTGCTTCGATCAGAACTTCATTGCGCACCTTGGCAATGTCGATCGCTACCAGTACGGCATCAGCGGGTATAGGACACTCCGAATAATAACTACGTCGATTGTCTGGGTCTGATGGAGTAGTTCCATTCTGGATGGAAGT
>JASGEG010000264.1:0-10373 GCA_047606605.1 Rhizobium sp. | reverse complement strand
GCCGCAGCGCAAGGGCCAGCAGCTCAACGCCACCGTCACCGCCAAGAGCCGCCTGCAGACGCCCGAGCAGTTCAACAACATCATCCTCAAGAGCCAGTCCGACGGCTCGCTGGTGCGCCTCAACGACGTCGCAACCGTCGAGCTCGGCGCCGAAAGCTATACCACCTCGAGCACCTATAACGGCCACCCTTCCGCCGGTCTGGCCGTCATGCTCGCCTCCGGCGCCAACGCCATCAACACGGCCGAGGCGGTGCGATCGACCATCGACAATCTCAGCCAGACGCTGCCGCCGAATGTCGAGGTGGTCTATCCCTACGACACGACGCCCTTCGTCAAGCTGTCGATCGAGGACGTGGTCAAGACGCTGTTCGAAGCCATCGTGCTCGTCTTCATCGTCATGTTCGTCTTCCTGCAGAACATCCGCGCCACGCTGATCCCGACGCTCGCCGTCCCGGTCGTGCTGCTCGGCACTTTCGGCGTGCTGTCGCTGTTCGGCTATTCGATCAACACATTGACCATGTTCGGCATGGTGCTGGCCATCGGCCTTCTGGTGGACGACGCCATCGTCGTGGTCGAAAACGTCGAGCGCGTGATGGAGGAAGAGGGTCTGTCGCCGCGCGAGGCGACGATCAAGTCGATGCAGGAAATCACCGGCGCGCTGATCGGCATCGCCACGGTCCTGTCGGCCGTCTTCATCCCGATGGCCTTCTTCTCCGGCTCGGTCGGGGTCATCTACCGGCAGTTCTCGGTGACGATCGTCTCGGCGATGATCCTGTCGGTGATCGTGGCGTTGATCCTGACGCCGGCGCTGTGCGCGACGATCCTGAAGACGCCGGAGCATGGTTCCAAGGAGCGCGGCGCCTTCGGCTGGTTCAACCGCAATTTCGAGCGGGCGACGCTGCGCTACCAGAGCGGCATTCACGGCATGATCCGCCGCTCTGCCGTCTTCCTCCTGTTGTTCGTGCTGATCGGCGGCGCCGTCGGCTATCTGTTCAACCGCCTGCCGAGCTCCTTCCTGCCCGACGAGGACCAGGGCACGCTCATGACCAGTGTCCAGCTTCCGGCCGGCGCAACCGCCGATCGGACCGAAAAAGTCCTGAGGCAAATCACGGATTACTATCTGCAGGATGAGAAGGATTACGTTCAGGGCGTCATGGGCGTCGTCGGCTTCGGCTTCGGCGGCCAGGGCCAGAATGTCGGCCTGGCCTTTGTCAAACTGAAGGATTTCGACGAGCGCAAGACGCCGCAATCGAAGGCACAGGCGATCGCCGGCCGCGCCATGGGCGCTTTCTCCAAGATCAAGGACGGCAGTGTTTTCGCGATGTCGCCACCTGCCATCCCCGGCTTCGGCAACAATAGCGGCTTCGACTTTTATATGAAGGACACCAACGGCGCCGGCCATGCCGCCCTGATCGCCGCCCGCAACCAGTTGCTCGCGACCGCCGCCAAGAGTGACAAGCTGAGCGGCACCCGTCCGAACGGCCAGGAAGACACGCCGCAATATTCCGTCGACATCGATGCGGAAAAGGCAAGCGCGCTCGATATCACGCTGTCGGACATCGACACGACGTTGTCGACCGCCTGGGGCGGCACCTATGTCAACGACTTCATCGATCGTGGCCGCGTCAAGAAGGTCTATGTCCAGGCCGACAAGAATTTCCGCATGCAGCCGGAGGATTTCGGCCGCTGGTATGTCAAGAATTCCGATGGCAGCATGGTTCCCTTCTCGGCCTTTGCGACCGGAAAGTGGACCTATGGCTCGCCGCGGCTCGAACGCTATAACGGCTCGTCTGCCGTCGAAATCCAGGGCTCGGCCGCTTCCGGCGTCTCCTCCGGCGATGCCATGAACGAGATCGACAAGATCATGGCCTCCCTGCCGCCCGGCTTCAGCCATGAATGGACCAGCCTGTCGGCCCAGGAAAAGCTTTCCGGCAACCAGGCGAGCCAGCTCTACGCCATCTCCATTCTCGTCGTCTTCCTGGCGCTGGCCGCCCTCTACGAAAGCTGGTCGATCCCGCTCGCCGTCATGCTGTCGGTACCGATCGGCATCTTCGGCGCGCTGCTGGCCGCCACGCTGTTCGGCCAGTCCAACGACGTCTATTTCAAGGTCGGCCTGCTCACCACCATCGGCCTGGCGGCCAAGAACGCCATCCTGATCGTCGAATTCGCCATCGAGCAGCAGAACAACGGCAAGGGCCTGATCGAAGCGACGCTGGAGGCCTCGCGCCAGCGCCTGCGGCCGATCCTGATGACCTCGCTTGCCTTCATCCTCGGCGTCATGCCGCTGGCCGTCGCCAACGGCGCCGGTTCCGGCAGCCAGAACTCCATCGGTATCGGCGTCATGGGCGGCATGATCTCGGCCACCGTGCTGGGCATCTTCTTCATCCCGCTCCTCTTCGTCTCCGTAAGGCGCGTCTTCAAGGGCAAGGTCGGGCAGCCGGCGGATGCAAAACGCGATCCGGTGGGCTGAGGGTCTCCCTCGGCCTGCCGCCTGTCTCTCAAACGATCACATTCACAGAGAAGGGATTTCATGTCCGTCCTTCATTCGACGTCCCATGCTGGCTCGATGCGCCGCAGATCGAGGCTCGTTCCGTTGGCAGCGGTGCTTTTGTGCACCTCGGTGCTGACAGGCTGCGTCGTCGGACCGGACTATGAGAAGCCGACTGTTGCCATGCCGAGCCACTGGAGCCGCCAGGCTTCGTCCAGCAAGGGGGTCCCGCCCGATCTGTCGCAATGGTGGAAGCAGCTTCGCGATCCGACCTTGAATGCCCTGATCGAGGAAGCCGTCCAGACCAATCTCGATGTCGCAACGGCAAAGGCGAAGATCCGCGAGGCGCGCGCCACCTATCGCGAGCAGAAGGGCGCGCTTCTGCCGACGGTCGAGGCAACGGCGTCGGCGACACGCAACCGCACCGCCGCCTCAGGCGGCAGCGCCGCCAGCGTCTATAGCGAATATCAGCCGGGCTTCGACGCAAGCTGGGAGCTCGATCTGTTCGGCGGCAACAAACGCTCCGCCGAGGCGGCGCGCCGTGGGGTCGAAGCCGCCGAAGAGGACCTGCGCGATACGCTGGTCACATTGGTCGGCGATGTCGCCACCTATTATGTGCAGGCGCGCGAATATCAGGCGCTGCGGGATCTGGCCCAGAGGACCGCCGTCTCTCAAAGGAAAACCGCCTCGCTCACCCAGGAGCAATATAAGGCGGGAACGGTGACCGCCGTCGACGCGGCCAATGCCGACGGCCAGGCGAGCAGCACGGAAGCCGATATCCCGACCTACCAGATATCCTATGTAGAGGCGGCGCATAAGCTCGCCGTGCTTCTCGGCAAGCCGCCGGCGGCGCTGGACGAGCGCCTGAAGAAGACGGCGCCGATCCCGCAGCCGCCCCTCAGGGTTGCCACCGGCATTCCGGCGATGATCCTGACGTCCCGGCCCGATGTTCGCCTCGCCGAGCGCCAGCTTGCGCAATATACCGCGAAAATCGGGGTCGCCGAGGCAAACCGTTATCCGTCGATTTCGCTCACCGGAAACATCACCTCGTCGGCCACCGATATCGCCGATCTCGGCCGCAAATCGACGATCGGCTGGTCGTTCGGCCCGACGGTGACCGTGCCGATCTTCCAGGGTGGCCAGTTGAAGGCGGCCGTCGATGTCGCCAAGGCGGAGCGCGATCAATATTACATCGCCTATCAGTCGGCGGTCCTGACGGCCATGCAGGATGTCGAGGACGCGATCGTCTCCCTGACCCAGGAGAAAATGAAGAATGCGAAACTTGCGGCCTCGGCCGCATCCTATCGCAGGGCATCAACGCTATCGCGCGAGCTGAACAAGGCCGGCGCGACCGACTTCCTCGATGTACTGGATGCGGAGCGCTCGCTCTACAGCGCGGAAAGCTCGCTCATCCAGAGCAAGGCGACGATCACCACAAACTACATCTCCCTCAACAAGGCGCTGGGTGGCGGATGGGACGGCGAGATCGACAGTTCCACGCCGGTCGTGGCCGACAAGATGGGGCCGGTCCGCGTTCGCTCGTCCTTCTGACCTCTTCATTCCCAACGGCGAAGATCGCCGCGGCGTCACCCATATATGGCGCGGCGCCGCCGACCTGCCCGTCGAAGGATAGCGTCGCCCTATTTTCTCAGCTTCATTGCGCAGCGGCCGATTGCGCGATGAAATCGACGAGGGTCTTGATGCTGTGGGAGGAGCTGCCGGTGGCCGGCCATAGGAGGCGCAGGACCCCGGCTTCCCGCACGCAATCCTGCAGCAGCGGTATCAGCCGGCCGTCGGCAATCGACGCGGCGACGGACATGGATGGAACGCAGGCGATGCCGATGCCTTGCTCGGCCAGTTCTATGCGTGCCTCGACCGTGTTGACGACCGCGGTGACGGGAAGGTCGAGGTCCATATCCGCGCCATTCTCGGCGAGCGGCCAGGTGTCGATCTTGCCGCTTTCCGGATGCCGGCGGTGGAGGCAGCAATGGCGCAGCAGGTCCTGTGACCGCAGGGGGATGCCGTGGGCGGCGAGATAGGCGGGAGAGGCCACGATCGTATGCCGGAACCGCCCCACCGTTCGGCTCATCAACCGGGAATCGCGCATGTCTCCGGTGCGGATCACCAGGTCGTAACCTTCCTCGATCACCTCGACCAGCCGGTCGGTCAGATCCAGCTCCAGCCGCGCCTGCGGATAGATTTGCATGAAACGGCCGAAGATCGGCATGAAGGTGACGGCCCATGTCGGCAGGCTGACGCGGATCGTGCCGCGCACGATCATCCGGGCCTGCCGCATCTCCTGCGTGGCAAGCTCCATTTCCGCGAGAATGCGGCGGCATCGTTCGAGAAAGATCGCGCCTTCCGGCGTCAGATTGACGCTGTGGGTGCTGCGATGAAACAGGCGCGCGCCGAGACGTTCTTCGAGCCGCGCGATGGATTTGCCGATGGCGGAGGCCGAAAGGCCAAGCTGCCGGCCGGCTTCCACGAAACTGCGCGTCTCGGACACTCGCACAAATATCTTCAGGCCGCTGAAACTTTCCATCGATCAAACCTCCATTGCGGACAGAATAGTCCGCAATAACCGGAACACCAGCACCTTTCGCGTAAATTGAAGATCGCGATAATGACCTTATGATTCAGATCATTAAAACAAATGACCTCCGCAATGGCCGAGAGCAGGCGACACGTCGCTTTTGTCCGCTCGCTCAAGGCGACGCGGGGCGGGATTTTGGTCATGCATAAGACAGGCGTGTGGAACATCGGCCTGGCGCTTGCCGCCGGCATGGTGCTGGCTGTCATGATCGACTGGAACAGCCTGCTGGCACGCCATAGCTCGCCGCTTTTCGCGTCATGGACCGCGCATGGCATCGGGGCCCTGGCAAGTTCCGTCCTCGTGACGCTGTTGCGTGGCAACCCGGCCACCGGACTTGCCGCGTCACACGGCCGCTGGTCGTTCTGGTCCTATCTCGGCGGTATTCCGGGCGCCTTCACCGTGCTGCTGGCCGCCATCACCGTCAACAGCCATCTCGGGCTTGCCGGCACATTGGCCCTGATGCTGATCGGCCAGATGGTGTTCGGTATTGTTGCCGATGCCTTTGGGCTATTTGGTCTGCGCCGGACCTTGCCCGGCCGCCGCGACATGGGCGCGATTGCGCTCGTGTTGTGCGGAAGCATCGTCATCATCCTGGCGCGGGGCTGAAGCATGCTTGTGTTTATTGCGGCCGCGCTGCTCAACGGCGTCCTGATCGGCATGAGCCGCGCCATCAACGGTCATCTCGGCAAGAAGGTCGGGCCGCTCAGAACCTCGCTCTGGAACCATGCCGTCGGCTTCCTCTTTCTGTCGGCCCTGATCGGCACGTTCTTCAGGAGCGAGCTTTCGGTGGGAGCGGGCGTGCCGATGAATGCATGGCTCGGCGGCGTGCTGGGCGTCGTTTTCGTTGCCCTGAACAGTCAGGTCATTCCAAGGCTGGGAGCCAGCAAGACCACCAGTCTCGTGGTTGCCGCGCAGATGCTGGCGAGCGTCGTCATCGATAGCCTCGGCAAGCCTGTGTCCAGTTCCATGCTCGTCACCGTGGCGGGCGCGGTTTTGATCGTCATCGGCGTATGGCTCTCGGCATTCTCCGCCAAAAAGACACCCTTCCACGAGCGCGTCCATATTCCTTCCCCGGAGAGGCACGCCACCGGCACGGGTTCAGCAGAGGCAAAGGATGGCAACGCCATCCCATGATCTCGGTCGGCCGGTGGCCCGGGCGCCGGGAAACACGTGTTTCCCGGCCTATGCCGTATCGACCTGTACGAAATGGCCCGGGGAGCATTCCCGGTAGACGCGGTTGGGCGGGCGGTAGTCCAGTGGCCGGATCGGGCTCTTGATCTCGTCAGTCAGGGCCGGCGGCAGAAAGCCACGCCGCGTGGGGTCCGGCTGTGGAACGGCTGCGATCAGGCGCTTGGTATAGGCGTGCTGTGGATTGCTGAAGACCGAGGCGCGGGGGCCGATCTCGACGATCTCGCCGAGATACATCACTGCGACGCGATGGCTGATGCGTTCGACGACGGCCATATCGTGGGAAATGAACAGGAAGGCGAGCTTCATGCTCTCCTGCAGGTCCAGCATCAGATTGGAGACCTGCGCCTTCACCGAGACGTCGAGCGCCGAGACGGCCTCGTCGGCGATGATCATTGCCGGTTCGAGCGCAAGCGCCCGGGCGATCGAGATGCGTTGCCGCTGGCCGCCGGAGAATTCATGCGGATAGCGGCTTGCCATGTCGGCCTTCAGCCCGACCTTCTCGAGCAGTTCGACAACCCGGTCGCGCGCGGCCCTGCGGTTCATGATCCGGTGGGCGAGGATCGGTTCGGTCACCGCCGCACCGACGGTGATGCGCGGGTTGAGCGAGGCGAAGGGGTCCTGGAAGATCATTTGCGCGATGCGGTAGGCCTTGCGCTGCTCGCGACCGGAGGCCTTGGCGACATCCTGTCCGTCGACAAGCACCGTACCGCTCGTTGGCCGGATCAGCCGCATGATCGCGCGCCCGGTCGTCGACTTGCCGCAGCCGGATTCGCCCACCAGCGCCAGCGTTTCACCGGCATGGAGATTGAAGGAGACGTTCTCGACGGCATGAACCCGACCGGCGAGCCTTCCGAGGCCCGCCGGAATATCGAAGCGGACCGAGAGGTTGCGGACATCCAGCAGCGGTCTGCCGGCATCGACGGTTGCCGGCATCTCGATGGCCGGCATCGCCGTGCCGGTATCGGGGTCGATGGTTGGGAAGCGCACCGGCTGCGTGCTGTCTCCCATCGAACCGAGCCGCGGGATCGATGCCAGCAGGGAGCGCGTATAGGGATGCTTCGGGGCGGCGAAAACTTCCGTCGTCGCACCGGTCTCGAGCACATCGCCGCGGAACATGACGACGGTGCGGTCGGCGACTTCGGCCACCACGCCCATGTCGTGCGTAATGAAGAGAACGCCCATGTTCTCCTCGGCCTGCAATTCGCGGATCAGATGCAGGATCTGCGCCTGGATCGTCACGTCGAGCGCCGTGGTCGGTTCGTCGGCGATCAGCAGCTTCGGCCGGCAGGCGAGTGCCATGGCGATCATCACGCGCTGGCGCATGCCGCCGGAAAGCTTGTGCGGGTATTCCTTGAGGCGCGATTTCGCCGAGGGAATGCGCACGCGCTCCAATAGACGCAGGGCTTCGGCTTCCGCCTGCTGGTAAGACATGGCTCGATGCAGCATCAGCGCTTCGGCCAGTTGGTTGCCGATGGTGAAGACCGGGTTGAGGCTGGTCATCGGCTCCTGGAAGATCATGCCGATGCGATTGCCGCGGATATCGCGCATTTCGGGTTCGGAGAGCGTCAGGAGATCGCGGCCCTCGAAGAGGATGCGGCCTTCGCTGCGCGATTTGCCTGTTGGCAGCAGCCGCATGGTCGACAGGGCCGTCACGCTCTTGCCGGAACCGGATTCGCCGACGATGGCGACGGTTTCGCCTTCGGCCACGCTGAGCGAGATGTTTCTGACGACCGGGCGCCAGCCTTCCTGCGTGCGGAAGGAGGTGGTGAGGCGGTCGACCTGAAGGATCGGGTTGCCTGCCGGTTCAGGCCGGTTCTGTCTGTTGACGGTCATCATCACACCTCCTTCGACAGGCGGGGGTCGACGAGATCGCGCAATCCGTCACCGAGGAGCTGGAGGGAAAGGACGGCGAGGACGATGGCAAGGCCGGGAAAATACATCAGCCAGGGCGATGCGTTCATATATTCCCGGCCCATGGCCAGCATGGTGCCCCAGGTCGGCATGTCCGAGCCGACCCCGACGCCGAGAAAGGAGAGGCTGGCTTCGGCCAGCATGGCGGAGGCGAAGATGAAGCTGCTCTGCACCAGGATGGGCGAGGCGAGGTTGAGGAGTATGTGGCGCAGGAGGATCTGCCATGTCGGCAGGCCGAGCGTCTTGGCCGCTTCCACATAGGGCAGTTCCCGCAGGACCAGCGTGGAGCCGCGCACGACGCGGGCCAGCCGCGGCGCATAGGTGATGCCGAGCGCCAGGATGACATTGGCGAGCGACGGGCCGAGGGCTGCGACCAGGGCGATGGCAAGCAATATGTCGGGAAAGGACATCATCGCGTCCAGCAGCCGCGATATCGATGCGTCGAGCCGCCGGAAGTAGCCGGCGCAGACGCCGAGCACGATGCCGAGCGCCGTTGCCAGCAGCACGACGCCGGCGCTGACGGCAAGCGAGATGCGCGCCGCGTAGATCGCGCGGGAAAAGACATCGCGTCCGAACTCGTCGGTCCCGAACAGATGGGCAAGCGATGGCGGCTTCAGCTTGTTTGCGATCGACAGCTTGTTGGGCGCATAGGGCGCGATCCACGGTGCCAGGATGGCGGCCAGGACGATGACGATCAGGATGACGGCGCCGAACAGGATCGCCTTGTTGCGCAGAATGCGGCGCGCGCGGCGCAGGAAGGAAACGACCGCCATTACAGTCGCACCCGCGGATCGACGATGACATAGAGCATGTCGACGATGAAATTGATGAGCACGTAGATCACCGCCACCACGAGAAGCGTTCCCTGAATGACCGGATAGTCGCGCCGCAGGACGGCGGAGACGACGAGGCTGCCGATGCCGGGCAGGCCGAACACGGTTTCCGTCACCACGGCACCCGACACGAGAAGGGCGATGCTGAGGCCGATCACGGTGATGATCGGGATGAGCGCGTTCTTCAGGGCATGTTTCAAGACGACGCTTCGTTCGGCGGCACCCTTTGCGCGCGCGGTGCGGATATAATCGTCGCCGAGAACGTCGAGCATGGCCGCACGGGTGAAGCGGGTGATCAGGGCGGAATTGACGATGCCCAGCGCGATCGCCGGCAGGACGAGATGGCCGATGCGTTCGAAAAAGCTCGATTCCGGGCCGCCATAGCCGGAAACCGGAAACCAGCCGAGGCTGACGGCAAAGGTCTGGATGAGGATGAGGCCCAGCCAGAAACTGGGAACGCTGGCCGCGACCATCGTGACGCCGACGACGAACTGGTCGAAGAGCGTCCCGCGTTTGTAGGCCGAGATGATGCCGACCGGCAGCGCGATCGCGGTGGCGATCAGGATCGAGAACAGCGTCAGGAAGAAGGTCGGCTCGGCACGGACGGCGAGCGCCGTCGTCACCGGCATGTTGAGGAAGATGGACTGGCCAAGGTCCCCGCGCACCGCATGCGCGAGGAAGGAGACATATTGCTGAATGAGGGGGGCATTCAGCCCCAGCCTCTCGCGCAGTTCGGCGATGTCCTGGGGCGTGGCGTCCGCCCCAAGCATCACGGCGGCGGGATCACCCGGGGTGACGCGCACGATCAGGAAGACGACGGTGGCCAGCACCAGGAGCACGGCGAGGATGCCAACCAGCCGGCTGGCAAAGGCCCGGATGATGTTCGACATGGCGCGCTCTTACTGCCGGGCTTCGACGTTCCAGAAGGTCGGCCAGTAATGCGGCGCGTAGCCGTTGACGCCCTTGGCAAGACCCGACAGCGCATTGAAATTGCCGGCCTTGAACAGGGGGGCATCGTCGTAGAGCGTCGTCTGGATGGTTTCCCAGGCCTTCTTCTTTTCGTCGGGCGTCACGGCCGAGAGATAGGCGGCGACCGCCTTGGTCTTGGCCTCGGAGGTATACCAGCCGGGATAGCTGTCGGAGATCATGTTGAGCGTCGTCGGATCGCCGGGAAAGTTGCTATGGGTGATGAAGATATCCCATTGCTTCGGATCGGCGCGGCGGGTCGTCAGCGTCGCCCAGTCCGTCACCTGCAGGTCCACCATGAAGCCGGCGGCTTCCAGATAGGCCTTGGCGACTTCCGCCATCTTGTAGTGGAATTCATATTGGCGCGAGGTCAAAAGCCGGATCGGCGTGC
>JASGEG010000263.1:0-13798 GCA_047606605.1 Rhizobium sp. | reverse complement strand
GCGGGCAGCGTCAGCAGCGGATGGTTTCTCATGCCGTGCCTTCCCGTTCCAGGCGCGGATCGATCAGCCGGTAGGCGGCGTCGGCGGCGAGGTTCGCAACAATAACCCCCAGGGAGGAGAGGATGAACACCGCGAGCAGCACGTTGTAGTCGCGGCTGGCGAGCGCGTTGAAGGCAAGCCGGCCGATGCCCGGCCAGGCGAACACCGTCTCTACCAATATCGAGCCGCCGATCAGCTGTCCGGCCTGTAGGGCCGCAACCGTGATTGTCGGCAGGAGCGCGTTGCGCAGCAGGTGATCGCGCCAGATCCGCCATGGCGAGAGGCCCTTGGCGCGGGCGGTGCGGATGAAGTCCATGGCGGAAACCTGCAGAAGCGCCGTGCGGCTGACGCGCGCATGGATCGACATGTAGAAGAATCCGAGCGTCAGGACCGGCAGCACCATATGGGCGAGCCTGTCGCCGAGGGCCGGCCAGCCGCCCCGGGCGGCGATAGCAGCCGTTTCCATGCCGTAGGACGGCAGCCAGCCGAGTTTGACGGCGAAGACGATGATGAACATCAGCCCGACCCAGAACATCGGCATGGCGAAGAAGGCGACGGAGACGGTGGTGATGATGCTGTCGGCGAGCGATCCGGGCCGGTGCGCCGAAAGGGCTCCGAGCGCCACGCCGAGCACGATGGAAAACACGAAGGCGCTGACGGTAAGAAGCAGCGTCGCCGGCACTTTTTCCAGAACGATGTCGAGAACCGGCCGCTGGTCGCGGTAGGAAATCCCGAAATCGAAGCTGGCAACGCTCTGCAGATAGCGCCACAACTGAAGATAGACCGGGCCGTCGAGGCCGAGATGGTGACGCAGTTCCTCGACGAAGGCCGGATCGTTCCCGCCCTGGTCGCCGGCCAGGATCAGGGCCGGATCGCCCGGTGCAAGCCGCAGCAGCAGAAAGCTCAGAACCACCACCGCCAGCAGGGTCAGTGCCGCCTTGACGAGCCGCAGCGCAATGGCCCTGATACGGGCCGTCGCCTGGCCGGTCTGCCGCCGCGCCGCCGCCCTCATTTCTTCAGCCAGACCGAGGCGAAGTTGTCGTCGGTGCCGAGCGCGGTGGTGATCAGGTCCTGCACCTTGTCGCGATAGAGGGTCGGGAAGACGATATCGTGAGTCCAGACCATGGGCACGTCGCGCGAGAGAATTTGCTGGACCTTGGAGTAGATCTGCTTGCGCTTGGCGTCGTCGCGCTCATGGGCGCCCTGGTTGAGAAGCGCGTCGATCTCCGGATTGGAATAGCCGTTGACATTGCCGCCGGTGCTGCCGGCATTGTCGCCCTTCACGGTCTTGTAGGCGTAGGAGATGCCGATCCCCGGGTCCGCGGTCGTATAGACGAAGTTCTGCGCGATGTCGTAGTCGAAGCTGGTCAGGCGCTTGAACCAGCCGGCCACGTCGACGGAGGCGATCTCCACTTTGATGCCGACGGCGCCGAGCGCCTCGCGCAGATATTCCGCCTGCCGCGACCAGAGTTCGCCATAGGGCAGGGGCACCAGCTTCAGCGTGAAACGCGTGCCATCGGCGCCGGCCTTGTAGCCGGCCTCGTCGAGCAGGGCGGCCGCCTTGTCGGGATCGAAGGGATAGACGGTCTCGACGCTGGTGTCCTTGTAGGCGGAATAGCGCGAGAAGGGGCCGTTGATCGGCTTGCCGTAACCGGCGAAGATCGTGTTGATGATGAAATCGCGGTCGATCGCCTGGACGATGGCCTGCCGGACCTTCTGGTTGGCGAGGATCGGGTTGCGGTTGTTGATATGGACGTAGCCGATCGGCTGCAGGAATTCCCAGCCGTCCTCACTGGTCTTCACGCCGTCGAGTGCCGCGAGCCTCGGGATATCGAAATTCTCGATGTCGCCGGAGCGCAGTACATCGACCTGCCCTGTCTCGAAGGCGATGGCGCGCGAATTCGCATCCGGAACGATCTGGAAGTCGATCTCATCGAGATAGGGCTTGCCCGCGTCCCAGTATTGGTCGTTGCGAACCAGGCGGATGATGCTGCCCTTCTTCCATTCCGCGAACTTGAACGGACCTGTACCGATGAATTCGGAATTGGCCGGCGCGTTGCGCAGATCGGTAACGCCGACATATTTGTGCGCCGGGACGATCGCGACGTTCAGCGACCGCAGGAAGGCCGGGTAGGGCGCCTTCAACACGAAGACGACGGTCAGCTCGTCCGGAGTGTCGATCCGCTCGATCTCGCCACGCAGGTCTTTCGAGCGGGCGTGCTGGACGGGAAGGAAGTCGCCGATGCTGAAGGCGACGTCCTTCGAGGTAAAGGGCTGCCCGTCATGCCAGGTCACGCCCTTGCGGAGCTTGAACGTATAGGTCTTGCCGTCATCGGAAACCGACCAGCTTTCCGCAAGCCGCGGAACGGGCGCGATGTCCTTCGCGGAATAGCCGAGCAAGGAGTCGTAGATCTTGTCGCCCACGAACGTCGCCGGGCCAAGTCGATTGATGCCCGGGTTCAGCGATATGGGTTCCGGCTGAACGATCAGGTTGAGCGTGCCGCCCCTGTCTTGCGCGACGGCGACGCCGGACACGAGCGCGAGCCCGAGCAGGGCGCCCAGAAAATGCAAAGCAGTATTTTTTGAGAAGGCGACGAAAGTCATGAATCTATCCACATATTATCTATGGTTTTTATAGATTTATGCAATGGAATTTGACGCTTGGCGCGGTCGATCCATTCTAAAAAGCACATCGGGTGAGGAAAATCGTTCTTTGTTCTCATGATCGGCGGGCCGGCGGGTGTCCATGCGGGCGGTGGTCACGGCGAGCAGCGCGGGTCGCGGTGGACGGATCACAAACGCACGGGTTTTCTGACGAAACCCAATTTTCGGCAGTTTATTTTCTTCAACGGCGGCTGAAATGGAACAAGGCCAAGTTTCAATATTCTATCAAATCTATAGAAATTTATGTTAATCATCACAGCCAAGGCCACCGACCATGCATTTTAACGTCCTTCTCCTATCCGCCACGCGGGTCGCGGTTCCTCTTCTCGCGGCCTGCACGGCCTTTTGCGCTCCGGCCTTCGCCGACGAGCCGAAATTCGGCGGTACGCTGCGCATCGCCTCGCTGCAGGCCGATCTCGACGCTTTCGATCCGCTGACCGGATACAGCGTCGAATCCTGGGAGATCCTGCGCGCCGTCACCCGGCAACTGGTGACCTATCCCGGTTCGCCGAAGGACATCAAGGACGATACGCAGCTTGTCCCCGACCTGGCGAAGACGTGGGATGTCAGCGCCGACGGCAAGACCTACACCTTTCACCTGAAGGATGACATTTTCTTCTCCGGCCCGACCGAGCGCAAGATCGTCGCCTCCGATTTCGTCTACGACATCAAGCGCTTCTGCGATCCCAACAAGAAGGTTGCTGCAATCAACTATTTCAACCTCGCGATTTCGGGCTTCAGGGCCTATTGCAAGGAATTCGCCAAGGTGCCGACAGGCGACCTTTCCGCATCGAAGGCGTTCATCGACAGTCACGAGATCGACGGCGTCTCCGCGCCGGACGACAGGACGCTGGTCATCAGGTCCGATACGAAGAACTACGATTTTCTCAACATTCTCTCGATGAACTTCGTCTCGCCGCTGCCGCCGGAAATCGCCTCCAAATATTTCCCGGACTCGGCGGAGTTCCGCAAGAATTTCCCTTCCAGCGGCCCCTATTACGTCGCCTCCTACCAGGATGGGCAGAAGCTGGTTTTGAAGAAGGCGAAGAATTTCAAGCCTGAAAGCGACGAAGCCCGCAAGGCCTATGTCGATGAGATCGTCGTCGATTTCACCGCGAACGGCGAGGACAGCATCGTTCAAAAGCTCGAAACGGGCGAAGCGGATCTGTCGCTCTACCTTGAGGTTCCGCCGCGCAGCGCGATCCGCCGTTTCCAGACCGAGAAGCAGGCGCAACTGCATGCCTCCAACAGCGGCTCCGCCAACTTCATTACGTTCAACGCCCGGCCCGAGGCGAAGAGCGAAGGCGCCGAAGCCTTGCGCAAGCCGGAGGTCAGGCAGGCGCTGAGTTATGCCGTCAACCGCGCGCATCTCGTGCAGATCCAGGGCGGCTCCATTGCCGCCGTGCCCTTGTCCCAGATCATAACCTCGACCATCCTTGGCTACGAACCCTTCGATCCCTATCCGACCGAAGGCAACAAGGGCGATCCGGCCAAGGCGAGGGAGCTTCTGGCGAAGGCCGGCTATCCCAAGGGATTGAAGCTCGATGCCGTCTATCGCACCACCGCGCAGTTCGAGGCGATCGCCGTGGCGGTCAAGGAAGACGTGGCCGCCGCCGGCATCGAACTCAATCTCATCCCGGTCCCGGCGAGCCAGTGGTATGCCTTCATCCAGGACGCCAAGAGCCGTTGGGACATATCGCTCGGCGGGCAGTTCTCGCCCGACTGGCAGGGTCCTAGCACGCGCATGCTGCTCGGCGGCTGGCTGAATTCGGACGCCTCGCCTTGCGGCACCGGCAATGTCAATTCGATCTGCTACAGCAATCCTGAACTCAACAAGCTCGCTGCCGAAGCTTTTCCGTCGGACAATCCCGGCCCGATCTGGGCGAAGGCGGACAAGCTGGTCTCGACGGATCTGCCGTGGATACCTCTGTTCGAGAAACGCAAGATCGCCTTGACCTCCGACCGCATCACCCATTGGGCATGGTCGTCGCTCGCGGTGCAGGCCGATATTACCAACATTGCGGTGAAGAACTAGGCGGCGCAGCGGAAATGTCCGTCTTGTCCGTACATGATCTGCGCGTTCGCTTCGGCAGTGTCCAGGCGGTGAGGGGGGTCTCCTTCGGCGTCGAGGCTGGAAAGACGCTCGCCATTGTCGGCGAGTCCGGATCAGGCAAGAGCGCCAGCCTTCTCGGTGCGACGGGGCTCTTGTCCGCTTCGGCTGTGGTGGAGGGAAGCGTGCTGCACCACGGCCGGGAGATTCTCGGTTTGCCCGACAGGCAATTGCGCGGGATTCGTGGCGCCAAGATCGGTTACGTCTTTCAGGACCCGCTCAGCAATCTGCATCCATTGAAGACGGTCGGCGAACAGATCGGCGAGGCGATCTCCGTGCATCGCAGGATAGGCCGCAGGGAAAGGCGCGAGCGCGTGCTGGCGCTTCTCGACGATGTCGGCATTGCCGACCCGAAGGCGCGGCTCGCCGACTATCCGCGCCATCTTTCCGGTGGCATGCGCCAGCGGGTGATGATCGCCATCGCCATCGCGCTCGATCCCGGATTGATCATTGCGGACGAGCCGACCACGGCGCTCGACGTGACCGTTCAGGCGGCCATTCTCGACCTTCTCAAGCGTTTGCAGCAAGAGCATGGAACCGCGCTGATTTTCGTCAGCCACGATCTCGCCGTCGTGTCCGACATTGCCGACGATGTGGCCGTCATGCGCGACGGTGTTGTCGTCGAAAAGGCGTCCGCAGCCGAGATCTATCGCCGGCCGCGGCATGGCTACACCCGGGAGTTGCTGGGTGCTGCGCGGCTTGGCGGCCCGAAGGCCTATGCGAGGGGCGATGGCCGGGAGGTTCCCCGCCCCCTGCTTGCCGTGGATGCCGTCGCCCGCTCGTTCGGGTCTCGTTCGGTGCTCGATGGTGTCTCCTTCACCATAGGGGAAAGAGAGATACTCGGCCTCGTGGGCGAGTCCGGCTCCGGCAAATCGACCATAGGGCGGCTGATCGCTGGCCTGGACCGGCCCGATGCGGGTCTTATCAGCTTGCGGGGAAAGGATTTTTCCCGGCCGGGGTCCGGCCGCGCCGTGCTTCGGGGCGATCTGCGCGCATCTATCCAGGTGGTCTTTCAAGATCCCTATGCCAGCCTCAATCCGAGACGGCGGATAGAGGCCATTCTGTCCGATCCTTTCGTCATTCATGGCGTAGTCGGCAAGGCGGAACTGCGCGGGAAAGTGAGACAGCTTCTGAGCGACGTGGAGCTGCCGCATGAGATTCTGGAACGGTTGCCGTCGCAATTGTCCGGGGGCCAGCGGCAGCGTGTCGCGATCGCGCGTGCGATTGCGCTGCGGCCTTCGCTGATCGTCGCCGACGAACCGGTTTCCGCCCTCGACATCACCACCCAGGCAAAGATCATCGGCCTGCTCGCCCGCCTGCGCGATACGCTCGGTATCTCCTTCCTGCTCATTTCACATGATCTCGGCGTCATCGGCGAATTGTGCGACCGGGTGATCGTGCTGGAAAAGGGGCAGATCGTCGAGACCGGCCAGACACGGCAGGTGTTCGAGCGCCCGGTCCACGCCTATACCCGCCGGCTGCTTGCCTCCATTCCGGGACGAAAACGCCCGCCGGCGGATGCGGAGCTTGAGGATGCGAGCCATGGTTGACCGCATCCAGTTTCCCGGCGCGCCGGCTCTTGCCGGCCGGCCGCCGTCGCCGGCCATCCTGCTTCTGCAGTGCTTGTGGCGCGAGAGGGCGGTGCGCGCCGGTGCCATCATCGTCGGCTTCGTGTTGCTGGCGGCGCTGTCGGCGCCGGCGGTCGGCCACCTTCTGCAGCACGGTCCCATGGAGCAGTTCCAGGATACGGCGCTCGACGACATGGGGTTGCCCGTCGGCCCGACATTCGAGTTTCCCCTCGGAGCCGACGGCAACGGCCGCGACGTTCTGGTCAGAACCCTCTATGGCGCGCGGGTGTCGCTCATCGTCGGCATTCCGGCGACGACGATCGCGATGATCCTCGGCACGGCCGTCGGTCTCGTCAGCGGTTTTTTCGCTGGCCGCACGGACCGTGTCATTTCGCAGGGCATCGACGTCGCCCTGTCCTTTCCCTTCGTGGTTACGGCACTCAGCCTTTTGTCGCTCAACCGCGGTGGAACGGGCCTGCCGATCGTTCCGCCTGTTGTCGTGGTCATTCTGGTGATCGCCATGTTTTCCTGGGCCTATTTCGCCCGCCTCACGCGGGGGCTCGTCCTGGAATTGCGCACGAGCCCGATGGTGGAGGCCTCACGCATCATCGGCGCGTCATGGGCGCGCATCATCTGGCTCGATATTCTGCCGAACATCTTGCCGACGGTATTTGTCTACTGGGCCGTGCAACTTCCCGCCAATATCGTCGCGGAGGCGACCCTCTCCTTCCTCGGCGTCGGCATCCAGGCACCGATGCCCAGCTGGGGCAACATGATCGCCGAAGCGCAACGGACCTCTCTCTATCAGGATCAGCCCTGGTTTCTGGTCGGCCCCGGCCTCGCCCTGTTCCTGACGGTTGTCGGCTTCAATACGTTGAGCGCCGGCCTGAGGAACGTGCTCGATCCTCATCGCAGACGGATCTGAGATCATGGCAAAACAGTTAACTACCGTTGTCTTGCGCTCGATCTCGACGCTGGTGATCGTTCTTGTCCTGTCGTTTTTCATGACCCGGGTCGCCTACCGCAATCCCGCCGCGATGCTCGCTCCGCGCAACGCGACGCAGGAGACGATCGATGCCGTTGCGCGTGCGCTGCGCCTCGATGAGCCCTGGTATTTGCAGCTCTGGTATTATCTGTTCCGCGGCCCGGATATCCAGGGGGCACCGATGGGGTTGATGCACTGGCCGCCGGCCCTCGGGTTTTCCTTTCGCAAGCAGGCGCCCGTTACCGATCTCATTCTTGCCAAGGCGCCGGTAACGCTCGCGCTGGCGCTCGGCGCGGTGGTGATCTGGATGACGGTCGCCATCATTTCCGGTGTCGTCGCGGCGCGCTGGCAGGGCCGGTTCATCGATCATGTGCTTGCCTTCCTGGCCTATGTCGGCCTTTCGGTTCCCACGTTCCTGAGCGGCATCCTGATTTCCTATTTCTTCTTCTTCCAGCTGTCGCGCCACGGCGTTTCCTGGTTCCCGAGCAGCGGCTACGTCCCGTTGAGCGAGGACCCGCTGCAATGGGCCCGGCATCTGGCGCTTCCGTGGGCGACGCTGGCGATCGCGGAGATCGGAATTTTTCAGCGCATGGTCAGGACAAGCATGCTCGAGGTGCTCGGACATGATTTCATCCGCACGGCGCGGGCCAAGGGCGTTTCCGAACGCCGAATCTATTTTTCCCATGCGTTGAAATCGGCGCTGAATCCCATACTGACGCTTGGCGGGCTGGAACTTGCCGCCATCATGGGCGGCGCCATCGTGACGGAAACGATCTTCGGACTGGACGGAATCGGCCGCATGGCGATTGCCGCGGCACTGGATGGCGATTTCCCCGTCGTCATCGGCACGACCATCTTCGCCGCCTCCGCCTTCATCGTCACGACCCTCACCGTCGATCTTGTTGCGCAATGGCGCGATCCGGCAAATCGAAACTGAGTACCGCTACGGAAGGTCAAGGCATGGGCAAAGGCGAGATCGCGGGTGAACAAACAGGAATTCGTCTCCGTTGTCGCCAATTCCTGATGCCGCGCTACCAAGAAGGAGAACAAGGATGACCGCTTCGGATATTCCGGCGCCACTAACCTATCTGCGACCCGCCACGGCGCGGGAAGAGGCCCTCGTGGGGCGCTTTCAGCCGATCTTCGATCGTATCGCCAAGGGCAATGTCGAGCGCGAACGCAACCGCACCTTTCCCTTCGAGCAGGTGCAATGGCTCAAGGACGCCGATTTCGCTCTGGTGCGCGTGCCCGAGGAGTTCGGCGGATGGGGCGCCTCGCTGGAACAGACATATTACCTGCTGGCTTTGCTGGCGGAGGCCGACGCCAATGTCGCCCATATATGGCGCAATCACCTGGCCTTCATCGAGGACCGTCTTAACGCGCGTCCGTCGCCGACCAACGACCGCTGGTTCCAGCGCTTCCGCGACCGCGAGTTCGTCGGCGGCGGCTGGACGGAGGCCAACAACGGCACCTATGCCACCATAAAGACGACGGTTGCGCGCGAAGGCGACCACTACAAGGTCACCGGCGCGAAGTTCTATGCCACAGGCAGCCTCTATGCCGACTGGCTCGACGTGATCGGCAAAGGCGAGGACGGTTCGCTCATCACCACCCTGGTGAGGCGCCGTCAGCCGGGCGTCGTGCTTACTGACGACTGGCCGGGATTTGGCCAGCGCACTACGGCAAGCGGCAGCGCCACCTATCAGGACGCCATCGCACACGAGGGTGACGTTTTCCCGGCGAGCGAGCGGGTGGTCTATCAGGGGCACTTCTACCAAACGGCGCTCCTGGCCGTGCTCACGGGCATTACGCGCGCGATCTTGCGCGACGGTATCGCGGCGCTCAAGTCGCGTGGGCGCAACTATCCGCAAGGCCTCAATCCCGTACCGGCGCTTGACCCGCAATTGCTGCAGGTGATCGGCGAGGTATCCGCGCGGGTCTTTGCGACGGAGGCCGCGTTGCGGCGTGCCGCAAGCTCGCTCGATCTCATCGCCGCCGCCCACGCGGCCGGCGACGTCGCGTTGCGCGACAAGCGCGCCATCGATGGAGAGGTGGCCGTAGCGCAGGCGCAGCTTGCGATCGTCGACGGCGTGCTGCAGGCGGCCACCCATGTTTTCGGCGCGCTTGGCGCTTCCGCGACCTCCGAGGAAACCGCGCTCGATCGCCATTGGCGCAATGCGCGCACGCTCGCCTCCCATAACCCAGTCGCCTACAAGGCGCGCATCCTCGGCGACTATTTTGTCAACGATATCTCGCCCGTGTCGAGCATCGCCCGGCTCGGTCGCGGCGGCCAGGGCAACTAAGGAGACACATGATGGCGACACCCTATCTTGCGCTTGGTCTGGCAGGCCCGCATCTGGTGGAACTCACCGCAAGCCGCGCGCTGCTGTCGCGGTGGGATACGCTGCCGGTTGCGTTCAGCGTGCTGGGGATCGACCGCGTCGATGGCAGCGCGCCGGCCCCGGTCACACTGACGAGCAGTGCCGTCGGCGCGACCTTGGCGAGTGCCACGACATCCGGCCGCTTCCTCATTGCCGCGTCGCCGCAGCGCGACCACCCTTATAACATTGCGCGCCGCGTGGCCTCGCTTGCCCACCTGTCGCGCGGCCGCAGCGGGCTGCTGATCGGAGTGCGCGATGCTTATGCGCCCGAAGGCCCGAAGGAAGCGCCGGCCTGGGGTGGGGCCGGGCTCGGCGGCGGTGCGCCGCTCAATGCTCAGACCGCCTATGACGCGGCCCGCGCGGTGCGCGCTCTTGAACAGAGCTGGCCGCACGATTCGATCATCGGCAACCGTGAGACCGGCATCCTAGTGGAGGCGAACCGCATCGTGCATGTCGATATCGACAATAGTTTCTCGATTGCGGGGCCGTTGAACGCGCCCGAGCCGGCGACCGGCGCGTCGGTGATCGCGTGGTACGCGGGAGCGGCGTCGGACATCCCGCCGGTCAGCGGTAACGACCCGATCGAGCTTGTCCTCGGTGCTCAGGGTTCCGTGCCGGTGGTGGCGCTGGGCGAGAAGCCGCCAGCAGGCGCGGTTGCCGGTGTCGTGCTGCGCGCGGGCCTCGGGCAGTCGGTGGGTGAACTGCTCGACGCCGCCGAGCGGTGGCTTGCCGACGGCTTCGCTCCGATTGCGCCCGGCGGGTCGCTGCGCACCGCGCTAAGCCTGCCGGCGCCGGCGCCGCTGCCGCCCACGGCGCGTGCCGCTTTCCCTGTGCCGCAACCGCACGTCTCTTTGTAGACGACAAAGGAGACATCATTCATGACAAGCAAGCGATCTGGCCACGTACTGCTCGGGATCAATGCATTGGTGCTGGGCTATCTGCCGGCGGCTTGGAAGACGCCGTTGTTGGAAAAAGATTCGTTCATTGATCCGGACTACTGGGAAAATCTCGGCAAGACTGCGGAACGTGGCACCCTCGATGCCCTTTTCCTGGCGGATGGTCCGCTGCTGGGCAACCCGGCCTATGACGCCAATCCGATCCGCCTTGAACCGACGGTGAACTGGGGCCATGTGGCTGCTGCGACCTCCCGTGTCGGTCTGGTTGCCACCGCCTCGTCGACCTTCAATGACCCCTTCGAACTTGCCGAGCGCTTCCTCTCGCTGGACCATCAAACGGGTGGCCGCGCGGCATGGAATGTCGTCACCACCCGCGGCGTTCCTGCAGCGCGCAATTTCGGCATGCCTGATATTCCCTTCCGCGACGACCGCTATGAACGCGCGGGCGAGTTCGTCGATGTCGTGCGGGCGCTGTGGGGCTCGGCGGCCACGGGCCGGGACGTGCATTTTCATGGCGAGTTTTTCGATATCGACGGCCGCTTGCGGGTGCCGCCTTCGAAGCAAGGCCACCCGGTTATCTTTCAGGCGGGGGGCTCGCCGCAGGGGCGCGCACTGGCGGGGCGCGTGGCTGATGGTGTCTTCGCGGCCGAACTCACCAAAAATCAAGCCATCGAGCACTACCGACTGGTCAAGGGTTTCGCACGAGACAATGGCCGCTCGCCTGACGATATCAAGATCTTGCCCGGCTTGCTGCTGAGCCTGGGCAGCACCGAGGAGGAGGCGCGTCGGCGCAGTGACGAAATCCATGATGCAGGCCCGGCATCCTATTCGATCGCCTGGCTATCACAGGCGATCGGCTACGACGCTTCGCAACTCGAGCTTGACGAGCCGTTTCCCGAGGATGTCCTCGGCCCCATCAAGGACAGCCAGACGTTCCTGGGCAGTATCGGTTTTCGCGAATCGATCATGACGCAGATCCGCAAGACCAATCCCACCGTGCGCGAGTATCTCAAGCAGACGCGATATACCGGGTCGGGCCATGCCGGATTTGTCGGCACGCCCGAACAGCTCGCCGATCACATCGAAGATTGGTTCCATGCCGGCGCCATCGACGGTTTCAATTTGCAGCCGGATCGCTTGATCGATGGGCTTTCGGTGATCGTCGATGAACTCGTGCCGATCCTGCGCAGGCGCGGCCTGTACCGTCACGAATACGAGACGGAAACGTTGCGCGAGCACCTCCAGGCGGCCTCACCAACGCCTTCCTTTTGATCGAAGCCCAGGCCAGACAGGATAGCGACCGTCATCGGCATCGATATACCATGGAATAGAAGAACGGCGGAGGGCCGGCTCTGCGAGTCAAACCAATCATCTTGCGATTGAAACGCAGATTTCCGTCGATGCGAAGTTCGGCCCGAGCCTCGCATAAGGCTTCGTTGCAAAACCGCCGCGCAGTTTTGCGCGGCATGCTTCAGACGGACCGTTGTCGTGACGTGAGGATCAGGCCGACGCTCAGGGTGGCAAGGCCGCTCCAGAAAAGCTCTGACGAATAGTATTTGATGCCGAGAAAATGGTTCGCCTTGCAAAGCGCTTCGGCAAGGCTGCAGAGATCGCTGGTGCCGACGATACATGTCGCCGCCTGGCCGTAGCCGATATACTCGGCCTTGATGACCTCGCTGAAGACGAGCCACCACCAGGCGAGGCCCAATGCGACCGCAATGCCGCCGACGAACGAAATGAGGATTGGCAAGTGCGTCTTAGACATCGTCGGAAACCCCCAGCTTTTCGAGAAGGATACCGCGCAGATGCACGAGTTCGCCGTCGTCGCGGCGGCGCGGATGGGGCCGTTCGACAGCGACATCGGCAATGATGCAGGCCGGGCGATCGCTAAAGACGATGACGCGGTCGGCAAGCAAGATCGCCTCTTCCACATCATGGGTCACCAGGAGCGCGGTGAAGCCGGTCCGTTTCCACAGATGCAGCAACTCGTTTTGCATCTTCAGCCGGGTGAGTGAATCGAGCTTGCCGAAGGGCTCGTCGAGCAGCAGCAGCTTGGGATCGTTAACGAGCGCGCGGGCGATCGCGGCACGTTGCGCCATCCCGCCCGAGAGCTGATGCGGATAGGCCTCCGCGAAGGCATCGAGTTTGACGAGCCGTAGAATTTCGTCGATGCGATGCCCCTGCTGTTTCAGGATGCCACGTGCATCGAGACCGGCGGCGACATTCTTGCGCACCGACAGCCAGGGAAAGAGGGTCGCCTCCTGAAAGACGAGGATACGGGAGGGATCGGGGCTTTCTATCGGCGCGCCGTCTTCGAAAAGCGCGCCTTTGGTCGGCTTGTCCAGCCCAGCGGCAAGGCGCAGTAATGTCGACTTGCCGCAGCCGGAAGGACCGAGCAGGGCGACGAAGGCACCCGCCTCGATATGGATGGTGACATTGTCGAGCACCGGCAAGCGGCCATTGCCCAGGTCGAACTCGTGCGAGACATTCTCGATGTCGAGACGAAGGCTGCCAGTGTCGACACCGGCCTGGCCGGCAATGGCTGTGACCATCAGAGGATTCCCTTCTGCCAGCCAAGCAGCCGTTCGCGCGCAATGAAGAGCAGCTTCACCAGGCCGGCGCAAATCAGCGCCATGACGATGAGCGCCGCATAGACGTTGGCGTAGGCCGAATAGGCCGTGTTGAACTGCAGATACCAGCCTAGGCCGTACTTTGCGCCGAGCATTTCGGCCACCACCAGCACGGCGAAGGAATAATAAAGACCCATGAACAGGCCGACGAAGACATTCGGCAACGAGGCCGGGATCGCGACCTTGAAGATCAGATAGCGGTTATCGGCACCGAGTGTGCGGGCGACGTCGTAGAGGATCTTGTTCACCTGACCGACACCGGAGGCCGTCAGGATGGTGACCGGGATACCCGAGGCCAGCGCCACGAGAAAGATGCTGGCGTGGAATGTCGAGGGGAAGATGAAGAACGTGCAGGGAATCCAGGCGCTGGCCGGCACTGGTCCGATCAATTTCAGGATCGGCATGCCCCAATAGGCAAAGCGCTTGGACCAGCCGAGCGCGACGCCGGCAATGAAGCCGACGATGACGCCCGAGGCGAAACCGAGGACCCAGAGCCGCCCCGTATAGGCGATGCAAAGCAACAGG
>JASGEG010000262.1:0-3403 GCA_047606605.1 Rhizobium sp. | reverse complement strand
GTCATCTCTCCTTGATGCTTGGAGCAGGCCTTCCTGACTCCGCAACACCATCATTGTGAGGGATGACCACCAGCTTTCAAATCTCGCCGGTGAGGTTCAGCCCGTTACCCCATCTAGAGGCCGGCGACAGCGCCACCTTGCAGGTCAAAGCGAACGGGAGCCGTGCCTTGCGGCTATTTACAAAGAGCAACGGCTATTATGGAAATTCAAACATATCTGCCCTCCTTCGTTCGCATCCTGGGCCAGGTTGCCGTTATCGTCTATGCCTATTCCTGGGTGATCCGGACCGTCGAGCGCGGCACTCTCAAATACCTGGCGGTCGGGCTTCTCTTCGGTCTGGGCGGCATGCTGTCGATGAGCGATCCGATTCGGTTGGCGCCGGGCGTTCTCCACGATGGCCGCTCCGTCCTACTGGTTCTGGCGCCGTTTTATAGCGGCCCTCTCGGAGCCGTGGTGGCCGCGGCCATGATGGCGGTCTTTCGACTGGCGATTGGCGGTGCCGGAGCGATTGGAGGGGCCGTCGGCATATTGATTGTCGCGCTGACGGGATATCTGCTGACGCTCTTGCCGCGGCAATGGCTGGGTGCCGGCTGGCGGCGGTCGGCGCTGTTGGGTCTTGCGACGGTCACATCGCTTGTCGTTCTTGTGTTTCTGCCGTTCGAACTTGCGCGGGAACTCTTGGTTTCGGCAGTTCTTCCGGTCACGATCGTGAATATTCTGGGTGTGGTCCTACTGTCCGATCTTCTGGAGAGAGAGCGATATCGCGTCAGCATCCAGCGTGCCTTGGAGAATGAGGCAAGCGTCGATCCGCTGACGAAGCTTCCGAACCGCCGTGTTCTGCAGCGCGAGGGCGATCGCTGCAGCAAGGAAGCGGGAAGCAGGCGCATTCCCTTCTCGATCATCATGCTCGATATCGATCACTTCAAGAAGATCAATGACACCTGGGGGCATTCCTGCGGTGATACCGTCCTGGCAAAGGTGGCAGACGTGATCCGGCAGACGGTGAGAAAAACCGATGTCGCAGCCCGCTATGGGGGCGAGGAGATCGTCGTGCTTCTGCCGAACACCGATGAAAGGGCGGCGATGTCGGTTGCTGAAAAAATACGCAAGGACATCGAAGCGACGGGTTTGGTGTTCGATCGCGACGTCGTTCACATCACCGTCAGCATCGGCATCGCATGCTCCAACGAACCCACGACGGACTTCAGATACGTGCTGGAGGCTGCGGACAAGGCGCTTTATCGAGCAAAGGCCGGCGGACGAAATCGCGTGGAATTGTCAGCGGCTGCCTAAGGCCCGTGGGGATTCATCGGGAATTTATGACTGCGGCTGCAAGATGGATGATAGCTTTGAAGCTGTCGTCTGTCTTGTCAGTTCGCATGGCGATGCGTTTGAACTCCTCGAGCTTGCAGAAGAAGTTTTCGATGAAGTGCCAGTCGACCTTGTGATCCTTCGACCACGCGAGGATGGCATTCGAGGTGAGTTGCGTGCCGTTGTCGGAGACGATCGTTCCCGGCTTGCCTTGCCGTTCGATCAGCGTCGTCAACTCGCGAGCAACACGACGGTCAGAGATTGAGGTGTCCGGGATTGCCGCGAGGCATTCGCGCGTAACGTCATCGACGATGTTGAGGACACGAAAGCGTCTGCCGCAAGCAAGCTGGTCATGGACGAAGTCCAGCGACCAGCGGGCATTGGCCTTCGCTTCAACCAAGATGGGGGCACGCTTACCGACAGCACGCCGTCTGGCTTTGCGCTTTCGAACGGAAAGTCCTTCCTCGCGATAGAGCCGCCTAACGGTGATTGCATGCAATCACCTACCGGCCAGGGGGTAGATGCGATTGACCCCGGACGGTTCTCCATCCCGCCGGAGCAAGACGAACAGTCGCCGATAGCCGAAACGCGGTCGCTCATTGGCGAGGTCACGCAGCTTCGCCCGCAATTCCAGCTCCGGCGCTCGACTTGACTAATAACGGATCGTCTTGCGGTCGGCGGATAGATCTGGCAGGCCCGTCGCTCCGAAAGACCCATCATGGCCTTCAGATGCGTGATGGCTTCACGCTCGGCGAGGCCCTACCATTTTTTGAAAGAAGCTCGCGGAGCGCGGCCGCATCGAGCATCTGTTCGGCGAGCAGCTTCTTCAGCTTGGCATTCTCCTCCTCAAGCGCCTTCAGACGCTTCGCCTCGGACACCTCCATGCCACCATATTTGGCCTTCCAATTATAAAAGGTCGCCTCAGAAATCCCGTGCTTGCGGCACAGATCAGCAGCCTTCGCCCCTGCCTCCTGCTCCTTCGGCACCGAAATAATCTGCTCTTCAGTAAATCTCTGCTTCTTCATGCCTCCGTCCTTTAATAGGCCGGACTCTAATCCAATCGGAAGGAAAATACCCGTGGCAGGTCAGTCCGGGCGCAAGCGCCTTCGCAAGGTGTTATAAGATCGTGATTGCCGAAAATACCGATATTGTTGCGGCGCTGGAGCGGTCGGGCAAGCGCATTGCCATTTCTGTTGTGATCGTTGCTTTTGCCATCAGCATCTGTCCCCCGCCTGATCGAATGGCCTCCACCTTTCTTGGATCGCATCTGGGGTGTGGGGCGGCTTAGCGATTGTCGTCACTGGGGCGCTTGGGTTGCTCGGCATCGGCTGGTTCAGCAAGTGGTGACGTCGGCAAGCGCATGATTGAGTAGCATAGCTAAGGACCGAGGCCGCAAACTTCCTCACTGTCCCGCAGATACAAATGCATAACATCTCCCCATGCCAGTATGATCGCTTCATTCGTCCCCGCTGAGGAAATGGCCGATCGCGGCGAACGGTCGGATGCCGTCGCAGACGATCTTGACGATGGCGAGCATCGGAACGGCGAGAATTGCGCCCGGCACACCCCACATCCAGAACCAGAAAATGAGTGCGATGATCACGAGAACTGGATTCAGCGTGAAGCGTTTGGCCAGCAGCGTCGGCGTGACGATTTCGCCCTCGATGACGTGAATCAGGAAGTATAGGGCGGCCGGCAGCAGGGCGAGCCATAGTGTGTCGATCACGAGCAAACCGGCCAGCAGAAAAACCAGCACGCCGAGCAGCGGTCCCATGATCGGCACGTAGTTGAGGAAGAAGGCAACGACGCCCCAAAGGACCGGGTCACCAAGCCCTGTCACCCACATCGCCAGGCCCGTCGCAATGCCAACAGTTGTATTCATGAGCGTGATCGTCACGAGATAGGCGGAAATATTCCTCTCGACGTCGAGCGAAATCTCGACCACCTGCCGCTTGTCCTTGAAGCTTGGCAATATCTCGACGGTTCGTTTCAGAAAAGTGCTGCCCGAGATCAGTAGGAAGAACAGGATGAGAATGGTCTCGAAAAAGCTGCTCGCGAAATGCGTTCCACCCGCGAGCAGACCGGTTGCAAT
>JASGEG010000261.1:0-22820 GCA_047606605.1 Rhizobium sp. | reverse complement strand
TTGGCGAGATCATTGGTGATCGCGCGTCCGATACCTGCAAGCGTCGCCAGGTGGACGAGCTGATAGAAAGCCGCACCATATTTGAAGCGGTCGTCGTCCAGCACGATATCCTCCTCGGTCACTTCGACATTGATGAATCTCGTCGTGCCGCTTGCCGTCAGCACCTGGCCAAATCCATCCCAGTCATCCACGACATCCACGCCTTCGGCATTGCGGCGCACGGCGACCGCAATCCCCTCGCCGTTCGCATCGGAGGCGCCGACATCGATCCAGTCGGCATAAAGCGAGCCGGTCGTATAATATTTGGCGCCGTTGAGCACCAGGGAACCGCCGTCAGCCGAGACATGCGTCGAGAAGCGATCAAGCCCCGCTCCGCTGCCGATCTCCGTCCAGGCGCTGCCGACGATCTCACCGCGCCCGATCCGCTCGAACCAGACTTTGCGACGCGCGGCCGACTTTGAATTGAGAATATCCTCGGTGAAGCCGAAATGGGCGCGCAGGGCCTGGGTGATGTTGGAATCCGCCGCGGAAAGCTCGATCAGGAGATTGAAGAATTCCGGCAGCGTCGCGCCTTGTCCGCCATGCTCGCGCGGCAGGCGAGCGGCTCCGAAGCCGGCCTGCTTGAGCCGATCGATGGCGTCGTAGGGCAGATCGCGCTCCAGTTCGCGGCGGCTCGCATCCCTGGCGATATCCGCGAAAATCGGACGGAACGGCGCCGCGATCGTCTCATATCTCTCACTCGGGCCGGCGCCCCAGCCTTGTGCAATCTGTGTCATCAGTGTGCGTATCCCTGTTGATCCTGTGTTTCGGCGCGACCGCCGCCGAGATAGAAATCATGAACATCGTCGCGCGCCCGCAGTTCCTCCGCGGTGCCGGCGACGGCGACACGACCGTTTTCGAGGATGTAGCCGTAATCGGCATAGCGCAGCGCCAGATTGACGTTCTGCTCGGCGATCAGAAAACTGACGCCGGCCTGCCTGTTGAGCGTGTGGATAATCTCGAATATCTCCTGCACGATGATCGGCGCCAGGCCCATCGACGGTTCGTCGAGAAGCAGCAGGCGCGGCTTGGTCATCAAGGCTCGACCGATGGCGACCATCTGCTGCTCCCCGCCGGAGGTCAGGCCGGCTTTCGTTCGGCGCTTTTCCCTGAGACGCGGAAACCAGTCATAAATCTGTTCGAGATCGGCCTGCAGCTCACGCCGTCTGGGACGGCGCAGGAAACCGCCCGACAGGATGTTTTCCTCGACCGTCAGTTGCGGAAAGCAGTGCCGCCCCTCGAGAACCTGGACGATACCCTTGGCCACCAGCCGCGAGGCGGACAGGCGATTGATCGCCTGCCCGTCCCAGGTGATCGAACCTCTGCTCACATGGCCTCGCTCCGGACCGAGCAGGTTCGATATGGCTTTCAGGGTCGTCGTCTTCCCGGCACCGTTGGCTCCGAGCAGGGCGACGATCGCCCCCGCCTCGACTTTGAGCGAGACCTCCCTTACGGCCAGGATTGCCTGGCCGTAGAGAGCCTCGATGGCATGGACCTCAAGCTGTCCGCCCTGTGTTGCGCCAACAACGCTCATCGGTTCGCGCTCGTCAGTTCGCCACCGGCTCACGCGGGGGCAGGTTCTTTTCCTTGGCATAGGCGGCGGCTTTCGCAAAAATCGCATCCTTGAAGAGCGGCCTGTCGCCCTTCAGCCAGTCGGTGACGGCATTCCATTTGGTGCCGTCCCACTGCACGATCTTGGCGGCCGGCTGACCCTCGTGATCCTCGGGCGTCACCTTGAGGGGGCTCAGCAGGCCGGTGGCGCCGAGCTCTTCGATCCGCTGAGCCGTGATGTCGAGGTGCTCGACGGCCCAATGCCCCTCTTCCTTGGTCAGCGGGCGGTTGCCGAACTTCGCCTGCCCGGTGCGCAAGACCTCGGTAAAGATGATCGCCTGCACCAGACCGGCATTGTAATAGACCGAGCCGAACTTGGTGGGGTCCTTGAGATCCCCCTTGCCCGCATCGATGATGTTCTTCTTCAGCTCCTGGCTGACCTTGAAGTCCGTGCCGGAGGGATAGACGGAGACGGCGAGATAATTCTTTGCCGCAGCCCCCGCCGGGCGGGCGTCTTCTTCCGAACCGGTCCAAATATCGCCGATGATCCGGTCCGCCGGGAAGCCGACGCGAGCGGCCGTCTTCAGGCCGACCGGCGACATCACGCCCCAGGCGCGGAAGAACACCCAATCGACGCCGGCCCGCTTGATCTGCTGCCATTGCGCCTGCTGCTGTTCACCGGGATGCGGCACCGGGATCTGGATATCCTCGAAGCCGTATTTCTTGGCGAGGATTCCCATCGGCTGGATGGTTTCGCGTCCATATCCGGAATCGTGATAGAGCGTCGCGATCTTCAGGCCCTTCAGCTTGTCATAACCGCCCACCTGATTGGCAATATGCTCGATGACGATCGATGCTTCCGTCCAGTAATCGAAGAGAAGCGGAAACTGGTAGGGGAAGACATTGCCGTCGACGGCATCGCCGCGGCCGCCGGCGACCGAGACGATCGGCAGCCGATCGATGCGCGCCTTGTCGGAAATCGCGGCATCGAAACCGCTCGACGTGGTGAAAAGGGCCGCAACCGGCGCGCCGGCATAGCCGTTCTTGTAGCGCTCATAGCATTCGAATGCCCGTTCCAGCGTATAGGCCGTCTCGCATTCCTGCACAAAAATCTTGACGCCGTTGACGCCGCCCTTTTCGTTTATGTAGTTGAAATAGTCGCGATATCCGGCCCACTGCGGAATGCCCGACGGGGCATAGGGACCGGTGCGATAGGAAAACAGCGGAAAAAGCTGCTGCCCCGTCCCCTCTTCGGCCCGCGATGGCGTAATTGCCGTCGATGCTGCGATGGCAAACGCTCCGGCCAGCATGAATATTTTCTTGAAAAATGACATTGGAATCCCCGTTGGTGCGATGAAAAAGACGGCGCCTGACTGCTTGGGAGGAGGAGGAACCCGACGCCGGAAGTTCGCCCTTGATGAACAGGAACGTCTAGGTCGGCGAGCGCTTCCATTTTTCGACGGAAGCCGCCGCGCGGCGTATGAGGGCTGCGAGCCCGTCCGGCTCCTTGATCAGGATCAGGATGATGATCACGCCGAAGATGACGCGCTGCAGATTGGTCAGCGCCCCTTGGTCGCCAAGGAATGACAGGTCGGCGGCAAGCACGATGCGGTCGAGCAGGATCGGCGTCAGCACGATGAAGGCCGCGCCGAGGAAATTGCCGAAGATCGTCGCGGTACCGCCGATCAGCACGATGAAGAGCACCTGGAACGACTTGTCGAGATTGAAGGTATGGGCATCGGAGGTGCCGAGATAGGCAAAGGCCCACAGCACGCCGGTCACGCCCATGAAGAATGAGCTGATCGCATAGGCCTGCAGCTTGCGGCGCGCGATGCGGATACCGATCACCGAGGCGGCAGTATCCATGTCGCGGATCGCCATCCACTCACGCCCCAGCCGGCTCTTCACGATCAGGAAGGCAAGGCCGATCAGCACCGTGGCAACCGAAATCGCCAGCAGGTAGCGGCCGGCGGGAGACTGCAGGTCGTATCCGAGAAACTCCAGACGCGGCGCCGAGATCGTCAGCGACTGGCTGTCGTTGGAAAACCAGGTGAAATTGCTGAAGACCCATTCGAAGAAGAACTGGGCACCGAGCGTCGAGGCACCGAGATAGAAGCCTTTTATCCGAAGGGCGGGAAGTCCGAAAACGATGCCCGCCACCGCGGCGACGAGGCCCGATATCACAAGCACTGCCGGAAGCGGCAGGAAGGGGGCGCGCAGGATGAGATTGTAGGCGCAGAATGCCCCGATCGACATGAAGGCGGCCGAGCCGAGCGAAACCAGTCCGGCATAGCCCATCAGCAGGTTGAGGCTGATGCCGGCAAGACCCATGACCAGCGTCGGTATAATGATCGAGCTCAGCCAATAGTCGCTGGCGCCGAGCGGCACGGCGACGAAGAGCAGCAATAGCCCGGCAATCACGGCCACGACGCGCAGACTGCTCCTCGGCGATGTGGCGGCCGCTTCGGCAAGTACGTTGTTGGAAACGCTCATGGATCAGACCCTTTCGATGGCGCGATCGCCGAAGAGGCCGGCGGGGCGCACGAGCAGGAAGGCGACCGCCAGGATATAGGCGAACCAGGTGGAAACGCTGCCGCCGACCAGCGGGCCGATATAGATGTCGGCCAGGGATTCGGCCGCACCGACGATCAGGCCTCCGACGATGGCGCCGGGAATGGAGGAGAAGCCGCCGATGATGAGCACCGGCAGCGCCTTGAGCGTGATCAGCGACAGCGAATACTGCACGCCTTGCCGCGCGCCCCACAACAGCCCGGCCACCAAGGCCACGATCCCCGCCACGCTCCAGACGATACGCCAGATCTGCGGCAGGCGGATACCGATCGATTGGGCGGCGAGCGTATCGTCGGCAACGGCGCGCAGGGAAATTCCCATGCGGGTCTTGCTGAAGACGATGGCCAGGACGACGACGAGCCCGATCACGATCAACGAGGCGACAATGTCGAACTGGCTGATCAATATGCCGCCGAAATCGGTGGCGATGTCATCAATCCCGATATCGAGCATGTGCACGTCCGTGCCGAGGAAGAACTGCGTCGCGCCCTCGATGACGAAGCTCAAGCCGAGCGTCGCCATGAACAGGGTCAGCGGATCGCGGTTGCGCAACGGCCTGAGCACCAGCGCTTCGATCAGGACCGCCGTTGCGATCATCACCGCGGCGGTGATGGCAAAGGCGCCCCAGAAGGAAATGCCCCGCTCGACCAGCGTGACGAAGGTCAGGGCCGAAAGGAACACCATCGCGCCCTGCGCGAAATTGAAGACGCCGGAGGCCTTGTAGATCAGGACGAAGCCGATGGCGACCAGACCGTACATCAAGCCCGCGAAGAGGCCGGTGATCAGGGTTTCGACAAAATATCCCATCCTCGTACCCCTAATGAACCGTGCCGAGATAGGCGGAGATGACCTCGGGATTGGTGCGGATCTCGTCCGGTGCGCCATCGGCGACCTTGCGGCCATAGTCCAGCACGACGACATGGCTCGCCAGTCCGAGGACGATCCCGACATCATGCTCGATCAGCACGATGGTCGTGCTGAAGGCGCGATTGACCTCGGCGATCACCCGGCTCATATCTCGTTTCTCTTCCTGGTTCATGCCGGCCATGGGTTCGTCGAGAAGCAGAAGCTTGGGCGATGCCGACAGAGCCCGGCCGAGATCGACCCGCTTCTGCACGCCATACGGCAAGGTCGAAACGATTTTGTCGGCATGGGGCTCGAGGCCGAGAAAGGAGATGATCCTGCTCGCCCGGGCCTCGAAATCGCGCCGCTCGGCGGCATCGCGGCCGAAGCGGAAGATGTTTTCGAGGAAACTCGCCCGGCCGTGGCGGGAAATGCCGGCCAGCACGTTTTCCCTGACCGTCAGGCGGCGAAACAGCGCATTGTGCTGGAAGGTGCGGCCAATGCCGAGATGGGCGGCCTTGAAGGGATGGATCGCCTCGAACCGCTCGCCGTCGAAGACGACATCGCCGGAATCGGCGCGATAGACCCCGTTGATGACATTCAACAGTGAGCTCTTGCCGGCGCCATTGGGACCGATCAACGCGCAGATCTCTCCTTTTGCGACGCTGAAACTCAACGCATTGAGCGCGCGCACACCCTTGAAGGACAGGGACACGTCATGAAGTTCGAGGAGCCCCGGCATCACGCACCGACCGATTGCAGCGGCAGGGAAGCGCCACCCGCTTCCGCCTCGCGCCGCTTTACCGCCTCGATGTCCCGGAAGCCGTTCGCCGGGTGATTGACCGGCAGGTAAGGCCCGTCGCCGAAGAGTTTCTCACGCAGGGTACCGGGCTTGTAGGTCGCGGGATAGACGCCGCGCTTCTGCAGCTCCGGCACGACATGGCCGACAATATCCTCGAAGCTGTCGGGCGTCACCGCATAGGCGATGTTGAAGCCGTCGACATCAGTCTCTTCAACCCATTCCTGCAGGATATCGGCGATACGTTCGGATGAACCAACGAAAACAGGTCCCATGCCGCCGATGCCGCCGAACTGCGCAAGTTCGTCGATGGTCCAGGACTTGTCACCGCCGGCGATGTGCTCGACGAAGGAGTGGATCGCGTTGGTTTCGATCCTTTCGACCACGTCGGTCGGCGCATATTGCCCGAAATCGATACCACTCCAGCCGGACATGAAGGTCAGCGAGCCGTCATAGGAAACGTAGCTCTTGTAGTCCTCGAACTTCTTCTGCGCCTTCTCTTCCGTCTCGTCGGTGATGATGGTGATCAGCGTATAGATGAACACCTTCTTCGGATCGCGGCCGGCCGCGGCGATGCGCTGGCGAATATCGGCGACATAGTGCTTGAGGACGGATTTCGTCGGCGCGGCGACGAAGATGCACTCCGCATGCCCCGCCGCAAATGTCTTGCCGGGCCCCGAAGCGCCGGCCTGATAGAGGACCGGCGTGCGTTGCGGCGAGGGCTCCGACAGGTGATAGCCCGGGACCTCGAAATACTTGCCCTTGTGGCCGATCTCGTGAACCTTGGATGGATCGGTGAAGATGCGGCGGTTGCGGTCGCGCTGCACCGCGCCCTCCTCCCAGCTCCCCTCGAAGAGCTTGTAGAGCACCTCGACATATTCCGCCGCCACTTCATAGCGATTGTCGTGCCGGCGAAGCCCGCCCTGGCCGATATTCTTCGCGCCGCTCTCCAGATAGGAGGTGACGATGTTCCAGCCGACGCGCCCCTTCGTGTGATGGTCCGCCGTCGAGAGGCGCCGCGCGAAGGTGTAGGGATGTTCGAAGGATGTCGAAGCCGTAATGCCAATGCCGAGATGCTCCGTCGCAAGCGCGATGGGGGCCGCAAGCTGCAGGGGATCGTTGACCGGAATCTGCGCCGCCTGCTCGATGGCGTGATAGTTGGACCCCTTGTAGACGTCGTAATAGCCGATGACGTCGGCGATGAAGACGCCGTCGAAAATGCCGCGCTCCAGCGTGCGGGCAAGATCCTGCCAATAGTCCAGATCCTTGTATTTCCATGACTTGTCGCGAGGATGCGCCCACAGGCCAGGCGATTGATGACCCACGCAGTTCATGTCGAACGCGTTAAAACGAATTTGCCGGCTCATGAAATTCTCCTGCTGCTGCCTGGACGAGGCAAGTGTCGGGGACAGTAGGAGGCTCAATAGTATTATTATAGGAAATCTATTATTTTTATAAATAATAGCGTGGATTATTTTTCTTCTGAAACGCCGCAAGTGAGGTAAAGAAGCGAGGGACTACCACTGGTTTAGATGGGCAAAAGACCGTCCCTGTGCAAAAGCCACGCGGATGAATAGGCTGAGCCAAAGGAAACCGATGCAACTGCGATTGATCCGAAACGCCACGCTGAAGCTGTCCTATGCCGGCCGCACAGTTCTCGTAGACCCCTATTTTGCCCCGCGCCACAGCCTGCCGAGCTATACGGGTCGCTCGGCAAATCCCCTGGTGGACTTACCGGTTGCGGTCGATGACATCATCGATGGCGTCGAACTGGTGATCATCTCGCACCTTCATTCAGACCATTTCGATTCCGTCGCCAAGCAATGCATTGCGAAATCCCTGCCGATCCTGTGCCAACCCGGGGATGAAGACGTCATCCGCGCTGCCGGTTTCACAAACGTGACCCCGCTTGAAGGCACGACGATATGGCAGGGGATTGCGATCACACGCCGCAAAGGCAGCCACGGCCTCGGTCCGGTGCTTGACAAAATGGGTTCGGTCATGGGCTTCAGCCTCGATGCCCCGGATGAACCCGGCCTCTATTGGGCAGGCGATAGCGTGCTCTATCCGCCGGTGACGGAAACGATCGCCCAGACGCGACCGCAAGTAATCGTCACACATTCCTGCAGTGCATTGTGGGATGGCGTACCGATCGTGATGGATGCCGCCGAGACCGTCGCCATCTGCCGGATGTCACCAGGCTCCGTCATCGTCGCAACCCATATGGAGTCTTTGGATCATGCGACGGTGAGCCGCCTTGCGCTTCGCCAGGCCGCGCAAAAGGAGGGGATCACGGCAGACCGCCTTCTCATTCCCGCCGATGGCGAAACCCTTAGCTTCGCGAAGGCGTCGTCGACCGCGGTCGTGTAAGTCCGGAGAAGCAGCATCCAGATCTCTCACGCCTGCCTCGCCGCGATGACGGCAGAGGCCGCCTCGACGAAGCCGGCGCCACCCGGCCCCCGGCTGATCCAGCGTGGCGGCACGGGGATATCGTGCAGATATTCGGTCACGGTGCTGACGCCCACCGTATGCTGGAAAAAAGCGAACATCGGCGCGTCATTGGTGGAATCGCCGACATAGAGAACGGCATTGCGCCCGCTGTCAGCGTCGATGTCGAGTTCATAGCGTTCGAACAGAACACGGCGGGCCATGCTGAGCTTGTCGTAGCCACCCAGCCAGCCGAGAATCCAGAGATTGTTGACCGTCACATCGGCGTCTTCACGGCGCAAGGCCGCGACGATCTCGGCCTCGGCCTGCGCGGATGGCGGGCGTGCAAAGGCGATGCTGGTCTGGCGGAAGGGTTGATCCTCGGCAAATACGGCGGAGGCAATAGTCTCACGCACGCTGGCGCCGATCTTCGCCAACCGCTCGGCGACCAGGCTGCGCTCCTCCTCGCCATGCCAGAACAGCCGCCGAAGATCGTGGCCATCAAACCCGCGCTCGTAGAAAAAACCGCCATTTTCGCCGATCACGCCGTCGACGGGCCACATGCGGGCCATCTGGTCGCACCAGCCGGCCGGCGCCGCGGTGACGGGGATGACGATGACGCCGGCCTGCTGAAGCCGTTCCAGCGCCTCATAGGTGCGGGCGGCCAGCCGGCCTCGATGGGTCAGCGTCTCGTCCATGTCGGTCAGGACGAAGCGGACGCCCTGGAATGTCGAGGCTTCGGCTTGGTGCAGCGGCTTCATGGGTCTCGATTTCAGCCTTTGGAGTTGCAATCGTCGCGCTATCGGTTTGCACCACATATCCGCGGAAAGCGCCGATGACCATGCCGATCAAAAGGAAATCCGTCATGCACGCCGATGTCGCTTCGCCGCCGCCTGAACCGGAGGTAGCGCCGACCACCTCGTTTCGCCGGAACGAACATATATATTCTACAAATTTAGTAGAAAATTGAAATTACCTTCTCCGGCCCGCACACTTGGGCGCAGCGTTGCACTTTGCCAATCGCTGCCCTCCTCAAGACAATATCCACCGTTGGCACCTTCATCGGATTGCTGCCAAGCGAGTTTGATTTGGAATCAGGAAGGAAACGCACAGATGGCATTTCGCCCATTGCATGACCGCGTCGTCATAAGGCGCCTCGAAAGCGAAGAGAAGACACGCGGCGGCATCATCATCCCGGACACAGCCAAGGAAAAGCCGCAGGAAGGCGCCGTCGTCGCCGTCGGGCCGGGGTTGCGTGACGAGAGCGGCAAGCTGACGCCTCTCGACGTCAAGGCCGGCGACCGCGTGCTCTTCGGCAAGTGGTCGGGCACCGAGATCAAGATCGACGGCGAAGACCTGCTGATCCTCAAGGAAGCCGACATTCTCGGCATTGTCGCCTAAGGCGGCGTTTTAGGAAGGAATTCATCCATGGCTGCCAAGGAAGTCAAATTCTCCACCGATGCCCGTCAGCGCCTGCTGCGTGGCGTCGATATTCTCGCCGATGCCGTGAAGGTCACGCTGGGACCGAAGGGACGCAACGTCGTCATCGAAAAATCCTTCGGCGCGCCGCGCATCACCAAGGACGGCGTTTCCGTCGCCAAGGAAATCGAACTGGAAGACAAGTTCGAAAATCTCGGCGCTCAGCTTCTGCGCGAAGTCGCCTCCAAGACCAACGATCTTGCCGGCGACGGCACCACGACGGCAACGGTGCTGGCGCAGGCCATCGTTCGCGAGGGCGCGAAGGCGGTTGCCGCCGGTCTGAACCCGCAGGACCTGAAGCGCGGCATCGACCTTGCCACGACCGAAGCCATCCGCAGCATCAAGGAGCGCTCCCGCAAGGTCGCCTCCTCGGACGAAGTGGCGCAGGTGGGCACGATTTCCGCCAATGGCGAAGGCGAGATCGGCAGGCTGATCGCCGAGGCCGTCCAGAAGGTCGGCAATGAGGGCGTCATCACCGTCGAAGAAGCCAAGACCGCCGAAACCGAGCTGGACGTCGTCGAAGGATTGCAGTTCGACCGGGGCTATCTCTCCCCCTATTTCGTCACCAATGCCGAAAAGCTGATCGTGGAATTCGAGGATGCCTATATCCTGCTCCACGAAAAGAAGCTCGCGACCCTCCAGCCGCTGCTGCCGCTGCTGGAAGCCGTGATCCAGACCGGCCGGCCGCTGCTGATCATCGCCGAGGACGTCGAAGGCGAGGCTCTGGCGACGCTCGTCGTCAACAAGCTGCGTGGCGGCCTGAAGATCGCCGCCGTCAAGGCTCCGGGCTTCGGCGACCGCCGCAAGGCCCTGCTCGAGGACATCGCGATCGTCACCGGCGGCGAGGTCGTTTCGGAAGACATCGGCATCAAGCTCGAGAACGTCACGCTCGACCAGCTCGGCCGCGCCAAGAAGATCCGCATCGATAAAGAAAACACCACCATCGTCGATGGTGCCGGCGCCAAGACCGAGATCGACGCCCGCGTGCAGCAGATCAAGATGCAGATCGAGGAGACCAGCTCCGACTACGATCGCGAGAAGCTGCAGGAGCGCGTGGCGAAGCTGGCCGGCGGCGTCGCCGTCATCCGCGTCGGCGGCTCCACGGAAATCGAGGTCAAGGAAAAGAAGGACCGCGTCGACGACGCGCTGAATGCGACCCGCGCAGCGATCGAGGAAGGCATCGTGCCCGGCGGCGGCGTTGCCCTGCTTCGCGCCAAGACCGCGGTCGAGGCGCTGAAGAACGACAATCCGGATATCCAGGCCGGCATCCATATCCTCCAGAAGGCGCTGGAAGCGCCGATCCGGCAGATCGCCGAAAATGCCGGCGTCGAAGGTTCGATCGTCGTCGGCAAGGTCCTCGAAAGCAGTTCGGCGACCTTCGGCTTCAACGCCCAGACGGAGAAATATGTCGACCTTCTCGAGGAAGGCATCGTCGATCCCGCCAAGGTGGTTCGCACAGCGCTCCAGGATGCCGCGTCCGTCGCCGGCCTGCTGGTGACGACCGAGGCGCTGATTGCCGAACTGCCCAAGGAAAAGCCGGCGGTTCCGGCAGCCCCCGGCGGCGGCTTCGACTACTGAGCCATCTGAAGCATGTCGCTGGCGCAATCGCCGCCAGCGACATTTTCGATCCCTACCAGCCCGTCGGGACGAAGGCTCGCTGCGGCGAGACATGGACGGACGCAAAAGGAGCCTCACATGCCCGAGACCGCAAAGACCCTGCCGATCATCGATCTCAGCCGTTTTGCGCCGGATCATCCCGAGCGCGTTCAGGCGCTGGACGAGCTGCGTCGGGTTTCCCGCGAGATCGGTTTCTTCTATCTCACCGGTCATGGCATCCCGCAGGCCGAAATCGATGGCCTGACGGCGCTTGCGCGCCGCTTCTTTTCCTTGGCAGAAGACAGGAAGCTGGAAATCGAGATGCGCAAGTCGCCGCATTTTCGCGGCTACAACCGCGCCGGCTTCGAATATACGCGGGGAAGCCAGGACTGGCGCGAACAGGTCGATTTCGGTGCCGAGCGCGAAAAATTGACCGTTGCGGCCGGCGACCCACCGTGGAAGCGGCTGATCGGGCCCAACCAGTTCCCCTCCGCCTTGCCGGAACTGCGCCCGGCCGTGCTGCAATGGATCGACAAGGTCACCGCCGTCGGCCTCCAGGTGCTGCAGGCCTTTTCGGAAGCGCTCGGCCAGAAGCCGGACGTCTTTTCGCCGATCTACAGCAATGGACCGAACCAGTTGCTGAAGATCGTGCGCTATCCCGGCCGCGATCAGACCGAGAGCGATCAGGGTGTCGGCGCACACAAGGACGGAGGTTTCGTCACCGTCCTCCTGCAGGATGTCGTGGGCGGCCTGCAGGTCGATGACGGCAAGGGCGGCTGGATCGACGCGCCGCCGATCCGCGGCACCTTCGTCGTCAATATCGGCGAATTGCTGGAGCTGGCATCGAACGGCTATCTCAAGGCCAATATCCATCGGGTGGTCACGCCGCCGGCCGGCGGCGACCGCCTGTCGATCCCCTTCTTCCTCGGCGCCAATCTGGCCGCCAGCATTCCGGTTCTCGACCTGCCGCCGGCGCTTGCCGCCGAAGTGCGCGGCGTCACCCAGGACCCGCTCAATCCGCTGTTCCGCGAGGTCGGGCGCAATGTGCTCAAGTCGCGCCTGCGCTCCCATCCCGATGTGGCGCGCGCCCATCATGCCGATCTGCTGGAGGAACAGGAACGGCAGTCCACGCCGGCCTGATCCGCCAGGCGGCGAATGAACGTGAAGTCAATGGCCCCGGCTGACTACCCTGAATCCGGCCGGGGGGCGAATAGTCAGACCCCAGCAACAGGCACAGAAAGGCGAAGTTCCATGACGATCCACAATCCGCCGACCCCAGCCCCCGAGACCACCCCGCTCGCCCCCGGCGCCGCCGGTCCGCGCAGCCTGCGCCGGCATCCGGAAACCATCGCCCTTCACGGCGGCAGCTTCCGTTTCGATCCGACGACCGGCGCGATCGCGGTTCCGATCTACCAGACCACATCCTTCCAGCTGCCGGGCACCGAAGGTGCCGACAAGCTGTTTGCGCTGGAGGCCGCCGGCCATCTCTACACCCGCGTCTCGAACCCGACGCAGGATGCCTTCGAGCAGCGGCTGGCCGAACTCGAGCGCGGCGCGGCCGCCCTGGCCCTCGCCTCCGGCCAGGCGGCATCCGCCTTCGCCGTCCTCAACCTTGCCCGCGCCGGCGACAACATCGTCAGCGCCGTCGGCCTCTATGGCGGCACCTGGGCCCTGTTTGCGGCAACGCTCAAGGGCTTCGGCGTCGAGGTCCGTTTTGTCGATGCCAACGATCCGGAAGCCTTTGCCCGCGCGACCGACGAGCGGACCCGCGCCTATTACGCCGAATCCCTGCCCAATCCGAAGCTCGAGGTCTTTCCGATCGCGGAAGTGGCGGAGGTCGGTCGCCGTTTCGGCATTCCGCTGATCGTCGACAACACCGCGGCTCCGCTCATCATCCGCCCGCTCGAGCATGGCGCGGCCGTCGTCGTCTATTCCACCACCAAATATATTGGCGGGCACGGCACCGCGATCGGCGGCGCGATCGTCGACAGCGGCACTTTTCCATGGAAGGATTTGAGCGACCGGCAGCCGGCCCTGCACGAGCCCGATCCGAGCTACCAGGCCAAGAGCTGGATCGAAAAAGCCGCCCTCATCGATTTCCATCCCTACATCCTGCGCATCCGCGCCGTGCTGCTGCGCGACGTCGGCGCCCCCATCAGCCCGCAAAACGCCTTCCAGTTCATCCAGGGGCTGGAAACATTGCCGCTGCGCCTGCGCCAGCACAATGAGAATGCCGTCAAAGTCGCGGAATACCTGAAGGCCCATCCGAAGGTGGCGAAGGTCATCTTCCCGAAATTCCAGGACGGTATCGCGGCCGAACGGGCGCGCAAATACCTGCGCGACGGCTATTTCGGGGCACTGGTCGGTTTCGAGCTGAAGGATGGCCGCGAGGCCGGACGCCGCTTCATCGATTCCCTGCAGCTGCTCTATCACGTCGCCAATATCGGCGATGCCCGCTCGCTGGCGATCCATCCGTCGACGACGACGCATTCGCAGCTGTCGGAACAGGACCAGCTGGCAACCGGCGTGACGCCCGGTTACGTCCGACTGTCGATCGGCATAGAACATGCCGACGACATCATCGCCGACATCGCGCAGGCGCTCGACGCCGCGTAACTGCATCCGGGCCGATGCGGGATCGTCACGGCAGCTCCAGCTGCCGCGACGGTTTCGGCAGACATTTCGTCATTCCGAAGGGACATCGCCAAGGCGCGGAACTGGCATTTCTGCTCAACCCACGCATTGGCTGCCATGACGTTCGATCACGCCGCTTTCAGCAAATCGCCATGGGGATCGAGGACGAATTTGGTCGCAGCGCCCTGGTCGAAACTCTCGTAGCCCTGTGCGGCATCATCGAGCGAGATGACCTTTGCATTGACGATATCGGCGATCGGCAACCGGTCGTGCAGGATCGCCTGCATGAGCTGCCGATTGTACTTCAATACCGGCGTCTGCCCGGTGTGGAAGGATTGCGCCTTCGCCCAGCCGAGACCGAAGCGCAGCGACAGGCTGCCCTGCTTGGCCGCATTATCGACGGCGCCCGGATCTTCGGTCACGTAAAGGCCGGGAATGCCGATCGAACCGGCGGCGCGGGTGATCTCCATCATCTGGTTGAGCACGATCGCCGGCTGCTCGCCGCCGGCATGACCGCGTGCCTCGAACCCGACGGCATCGATGGCGCTGTCGACCTCATTGGTGCCGACCACTTGCGCGATCATGTCGCCCAGCCGGTCGCTCTTGGAGAGATCGATCGGCTCGAAGCCGACCCTGGCGGCATGAGCCAGGCGATCCTTGTTGAAGTCGCCGATCATCACCACGGCTGCGCCGAGGATGCGGGCGGATGCGGCCGCGGCAAGCCCGACCGGACCGGCGCCCGCCACATAGACGGTGGAGCCGACGCCGACACCGGCGCGGACCGCGCCGTGAAAGCCCGTCGGCAGGATGTCCGACAGCATGGTGAGGTCGCGGATCTTCGCCATCGCCTTGTCGCGATCCGGAATTTTCAGGAGGTTGAAATCGGCATAGGGCACCGTGACGTAACGCGCCTGCCCGCCGATCCAGCCGCCCATGTCGACATAGCCGTAGGCGCCGCCGGCGCGGGACGGGTTGACGGTGAGGCAGACGCCGGTGTCCTGCGACTTGCAGCAACGGCAACGGCCGCAGGCGACGTTGAAGGGAACCGAGACGATATCGCCGATCTCGAGCATCTCGACATCGATGCCCTTCTCAATGACCTCGCCGGTGATTTCATGGCCCAGGACGAGGCCCGGCATCGCCGTCGTGCGGCCGCGCACCATATGCTGGTCGGAGCCGCAGATATTGGTGGAAATCACCTTGAGGATCACGCCGTGCTCGATGCGGCGACCATCCGGCGCTTCCAGCTTCGGATCGTCAATATCGCGAACCTCCACCTTGCCGGGGCGCATGTAGACGACGCCTCTGTTCCTGCTCATATCCATCTCCTCCTTGGTTGAATGCCTGTCGTTGCGGTCACTCGCAACGCTTCTGCCGGCCCGCTCCTCTGCGCGCCGGAGAACCATGAAACCGGTGCAACAGCCGCATGCCGGGCGGCTTTCGCAACGCGTCTTTATTAGAGATCAACAAATCATGGCTGGTCACGCATTGCGGTGGTAAGAACGACATCGGAGGGGCGGCAAGGCGACATGACCTCTGCGGACCTGGATCGTCCGGAATGAAGCGCAACTCGCTCTCAAGCGCCATCCTCAGCTCGATGGCGGCTCCGTCTCCGGCTGTAGGTGGCGCCGGCGCCAGGCGGCGGGGGCTTCGCCGGTCCGCTTGCGAAAGAAGCGGGAAAAATAGGCCGGGTCCTCGAAGCCGATCTCGTGTCCGATGTCTTCCACCGATCGGACGGTGAACATCAGGAGGCGTTTGGCCTCCAGCAGCCGCCGCTCCAGCAGCAGCTCCTTGACAGACAATCCGAAGACCTCGCGGGCGGCCTTGTCGAGGAGATGCGGCGTGGTCGCCAGCAGGCTGACATAGGCGCCGACGGGCCAATCCTTCTTGTAGTGAAGATCGATGGCATGGCGCAGCGAAAGCGCAAGCGCGACTGTCGGCGACGTGGAGGGCAGCGCCACGCGGCCGCCGATCCGGCCCATCAGGGACAAGACGACGCCGATCAGCCCGCTCAGTACTTTTTCACCCTCCGCACCGCGCTCGCGATACTCCTCGGCAATCATGCCGAGGAGCGCGTCGAGCTTCGACCATACGGGGTCGGCAGGCTGACCGGTCAGGAAGGCCGGCACGTCGAGATCGAGGGCGGCCTGCGGCGCGATCGCCTTCAGCATGTCGTCGGAAACCGACACCACGATTGCGTCGGACTGATCGCCGACCTCGAAACCATGCACGACATTGCTCGGCACGAAGCTCACGGTCGGAGCGGAAAAATTCCAAGTCTGGTCTTCGACCCGGTAGGTTCCACCGCCCCGAAACCAATAGGTGATCTGCCCCATCATCGGGTGCATATGCGGTGCGACATGGCCGAAATGCAGCGTTTTCCGGTCCATGACCGTCTCGACATGCAGGAAGCCGACCTCGAGCGAACGGCTCGGCTCGCCATAGACAAAGAAATTCGGGACTTCGTTTCGCATCGCCATACCTGAAAAAGTACCAGCGAATTATGGGCTTTGTCCATGGCCGCGCATCGCGTTCCGACTTAGCTTCTGCGCATTATCCCAGGGAGGAACACGACATGAATGCCGAAGATTACCGCAGCGACAAGACCCGTCCCTTTACAGGCGCCGAATATCTGGAAAGCCTGCGCGACGGACGCGAGGTCTATATCAATGGCGAACGTATCGCAGACGTGACGGCGCACCCGTCCATGCGCAATTCCGCTCGTTCGATCGCCCGCATGTATGATGCGCTGCACGACGAGAAGACCAGGGACCGCCTGACCTCGCCGACCGATACCGGCAATGGCGGCTACACCCATAAATACTTCCGCGTGGCCAAGTCGCCGGCCGATCTAGTCGCGCAGCAGGGTGCGATCGCCGACTGGGCGCGCATGTCCTACGGCTGGATGGGCCGCACCGCCGATTACAAGGCGGCGCTGATGAACACGCTCGGCGCCAATGCCGACTGGTATGGTCCCTTCAAGGACAATGCGCTTGCCTGGCACAAGCGCGCGCAGGAATCCGTGCTCTTCATGAACCACGCGATCGTCAATCCGCCGATCGATCGCCACAAGCCGGCCGATGCCGTCAAGGACGTCTTCGTCCACATCACCAAGGAAACCGATGCCGGCATCTATGTCTCCGGCGCCAAGGTGGTGGCGACGTCTTCGGCGCTGACCCATTACAATTTCCTCGCCCAGAGCTCGGCGACGGTCACGGAAGACCCATCGCTGTCGGTCATGTTCATCGTTCCGATGAATGCGCCCGGGATCAAGATGTTCTGCCGCGTCTCCTATGAGCAGACCGCCAATACGGTGGGACACCCGTTCGACTATCCGCTGTCGTCGCGCTTCGACGAGAACGATGCGATCCTGGTGCTCGATAACGTCTTCATTCCGTGGGAGGATGTGCTTGTCCTGCGCGATGCGGCCAAGATCCTGTCCTTCCATCCGGCCTCGGGCTTCATGCATGGCTATTGTTTCCAGGGCTGCACGCGTTTCGCCGTCAAGCTCGACTTCATCGCCGGACTGCTCGCCAAGGCATTGCGCGCGACCGGCGGCGATGCCTTCCGCGGCAATCAGGCGGCACTCGGCGAGGTCATCGCGCTTCGCCACATGTTCTGGTCCTTCTCCAATGCCATGGCCTACAATCCGCAGCCCTGGGCCAATGGCGCGGTGCTGCCGAACATGGAAGCCGCCCTTTCCTACCGCACCTTCATGTCGGAGGCCTATCCGCGCGTCATCGAAACGGTGCGCAAGGTCGTCGCCTCCGGCCTCATCTACCTGCCCTCCTCGGCCAAGGATTTCGGCAATCCGGAGATCGATCGCTATCTCGCCCAATATGTGCGCGGCTCCAACGACATGGGCCATGTCGAACGCATCAAGATCATGAAGCTGCTGTGGGACGCGACCGGCACCGAATTCGGCGGACGGCATGCGCTTTACGAACTCAATTATGCCGGCGCGCCGGAAGAGGTTCGTCTGCAGGTGCTGAAAGGCGCCGAACGCGGCGGACGCCTCAAGGAAATGGAAGCGCTGGTAGATACCTGCATGAGCGACTACGACGAAAACGGCTGGACCGGCGACACCTGGCTCCAGCCGCTTGGGCAGACCTCCCCCATCCGCAAAGCTGCCGAGTGAGGCCGTTGCCATGGAGGAGCAACTCTCGAAAACCGAATTCCGCAACGCCATGGCTCGGGTCTGCGCCCCGGTCAACGTGATCACCACCAACGGCCCGGCCGGCCGCGGCGGCTTTACCGCGACCGCCATGTGCAGCGTCACCGACGAGCCGCCGACCTTGCTGGTCTGCATGAACAGCCGGTCGGCACAGACGGGCCTCTTCTTCGAAAACCGCCGCTTCTGCGTCAATGTCCTGACGCAGGAGCACAAGGAACTGGCCGGCTATTTCGCCGGCCAGCGCACGGAGATGGAAGACCGTTACGCGGCGGCGCAATGGGTCGATTTGCGCTCCGGCAGCCAAGCACTTTCGGACGCGATCGTCTCCTTCGATTGCCGGCTGACGGAAGCGCGTCTCGTCGGCACGCATCATATCTTCATCGGCGAAGTGATCGACATCCGCAGCCGCAAGGACGGACACGCGCTTCTCTATTTCGACCGCAACTATGTGCATGTGCCGACCCAGGCGGGCAGCTTCGGCGGCTAGAGCATGTCGCGCAGAAGTGTTGAGCGGTAAAGATCGCAACGCGCGTTAGAGTATTTCCGCTTTTCTCCGAGTAGCGAAAACGCTCTATATTTTTCGTTTCCTTGCGCATTCCGGACGGAAAACCGCTGCGCACTTTTCCTGGAAATGCTCTAGATACCGCCTGCATTGACTGGTGATCGCGAGAGACAAAACAGGGTGCCGGGCAATCGCGCGGCACCCTGTTTGCATGAAAAGAAGGGCATTCCAGAGACTTGGGCACGCATCGCCGCGATTGAAACGACGATGCCCGGTTCCCTTTCAGAGCTGAATCCACGCCGTCTTCAGATCCACATATTTGTCGAAGGCGTGCAGCGACTTGTCGTGGCCATTGCCCGACTGCCTGACGCCGCCGAGCGGCACGCTGTTGTCGGCACCGCCATAGGTGTTGACATGCACCACGCCGGCGCGGATGCCGCGCACCATCCGGTGGGCGCGCGACAGGTTCGATGTCCAGACGGCGGAAGCGAGGCCGTATTCGGTGGCATTGGCGATCTCAAGGGCTTCCGCCTCGGTCTCGAAGGGGATGATCGACAGGATGGGTCCGAAGACTTCTTCGCGTGCCAGCGTCATCGACGGCGTGACATCGAAGACGGTCGGCCGCATGTAATAGCCGCCGGTCTCCTCGAGAATGCGCGCGCCGCCGCTACGCAACGATGCGCCTTCCGACACCGCCTGCTCGACGTGAGCGAGATCCTTCTTCAACTGAATCTCGCTGGAGATCGCACCCGCTTCCGTTGCCAGCTGCAGGGGATCGCCGACCTTCATGGTCTCGGCGATGCGGGCGACCTTTTCCGAGAAGGCCGCATGGATCGACTTTTCGACCAGCAGCCGGGAACCGGCAACACAGACCTGCCCGGAATTACGGAAGATGCCATAGGCAGAAACCTTGGCCGCCTGATCGAGATCGGGCGCGTCGGCAAAGACGATGTTCGGCGACTTGCCGCCAAGTTCCAGATAGACGCGCTTCAGGTTCGAGCGCGCCGAATATTCCAGAAGCCGCCGTCCGATCGGGCCGGAGCCGGTGAAGGCGAGCACGTCGATATCCATATGCAGTCCCAGGGCTTCGCCGCAGATCGCGCCGCGCCCGGTGACGACATTGAACACGCCTTCAGGCAAGCCGGCTTCGGCGCAGATTTCGGCAAGCTTCAACAGCGTCAGCGACGCGCCCTCGGCGGGCTTCAGCACGACGGAATTGCCGGCGGCAAGCGCCGGGGCGATCTTCCAGGCACCGATCATCATCGGGAAATTCCACGGCACGATGGCGGCAACGACGCCGACCGGCTCGCGGTGGACAAGGCCCAGAATATTCTCAGCCGTCGGCGCGATCTCGCCATAGACCTTGTCGATCGCCTCGGCATAGTAACGGAAGGTGCCGGCGGCACTTCCGGGCTCGGCCTTCAGCGCCATCGAGATTTCCGTGCCATTGTCGCGCACGCCGAGCACGGCAAGCTCGAGCGCGTTCTTCTCGATCAGTTCGGCAATTTTCAGCAGCACCTTCTTGCGCTCTGCCGGTGCCGCTTTCGACCAGCTGCCCTTTTCGAAGGCATGGCGTGCCGCCTCGACGGCGAGATCGACATCCTCCGTGCCGGCATCGGCAATCGTGGTCAGCCGCGTGCCGTCGATCGGCGAAATGACGTCCATGGCAGCGCCGCTGACCGGCTGACGCCACGCGCCGCCGATGAACAATGCCTGCGGGGAAACGGATAATGTCCGGAGCTGGTCGATCTTGTCCTGCATCTCACTGTCTCACAGAAAGGGTGGCGGGTTTTCCCCGCCACCGCGATTGGAACTGGTTCAGGCTTCCTGGCCGGCGCCGAGGCGAGCATAGCCTGCGGCATCCGACGACTTCAGGCGAGCGGCGGCGATAAAGCCGATGATCGCCGCAATCAGCACGAGGCCCGGCAGCAGCACGGCCAGCACGCCATTGGCACCGGCAATCGCGCCGAAGTTCGCCGAGATATAATAGACGAGCGCCAGAAGAATGAGCCCCGTCACGATCGGCAAGACCTTGACGACAAGCACATTGCGCTCAAGCCCCGGATTGCGGGTGAAGAACACCAGGATCGCAAAGGCGGTAAAGGCCATCAGCAGGATGATTGCCAGCGTTGCAACGTTGGTAAGCCAGGAGAAGAGCGCCAGCACCGGGTCCTGACCCGTCACCGCAAAGAGCGCGATCACGAGCACGGCGATGACCGTCTGGATGATCGAACCGACATGCGGGCTCTGGAAGACCGGATGGGTAACACCGACCGACTTCGGCAACAGGCCCTCGCGACCGGCCACGTACATGTAGCGCGCCACGCCGTTATGGAAGGCGAGAACGCCGGCAAACAGACTGGTGATGAAGAGCACGCTCATAACGACGGTAATCCAGTGCCCGACATAACGCTCGGCAAGGCCGAAGAGGAAGGTGGTGGGATCGGCGAGACCCTGCAGGGTCGGAACGAGCTTGTCGACGCCGGCGCCGTTCACCATCAGCCAGGAGGTGAGCATATAGAACAGGCCGATGATGAGAACGGAAATATAGGTGGCGCGCGGCACGGTCTTTTCCGGTTCACGGGCTTCTTCGCTGTAGATGGTCGTTGCCTCGAAACCGATAAAGGCGGCAAAGCAGAACAGCAGGCCGACAGCCGGCGTTCCGCTCCAGAAAGCGGTCGGCGTGAAGGGTGCGGCGGAAAGGCCGGCATCGCCGCCCTTGACGAAGATGGCGGCGTCGATGACGAGCACGACCAGATATTCGAGAATGACCAGCACCGTCAGCACCTTGGCCGACAGATCGACGCGGCGGTAGCCGAAAACGGCGACAAAGGCGATGCCGACGAAGCTCCAGACCCACCAGGGAAGATCGAGACCCAGCTGTTCGGCAAAGAAGCCCTTCGTTGCCGCCCCGAAAAGGCCGAGAACGCCGACCTGCATGGCATTATAGGCGAGAATGGCGATCAGCGCTGCGGCGCCGCCCATGAGGCCGCCGAGGCCCTGGGCCGTATAGGCATAGAAGGCGCCGGCATTGCGGATATGGCGCGCCATGGCGACATAGCCGACCGAAAACAGCAGCAGGATGCCCGTCACCAACAGGAAAGTGAGCGGGATACCCGGCCCGTTGCCGAGCATCATCGAGAGCGGCACGCCGCCGGCAACGGCCGTCAGCGGTGCGGCGGCCGAAACCACCAGGAAGGTCACGGCACCGACGCCGAGACTGTTCTTGCGCAGCTGGTTCTCAGCCGCGCCCTGCGAATTTTGCGTATTCATCTGTGTTCGTTCCCCTTGTTGAGAGCATCCGATCATCGCTGCGCTTGCACGCAGACAATCTCCATCAAAACCGGACCGACAGCGGGGCTTATGCTTTTGTTGATTTTACCGCCGTCAGCGCTTAGGTTCATTATTTGAACCATAGCTTCAAATATAGACTTGCAAACATTGCCGGGCTCTGTCAAGTTATTTCGCATGTTAAGTATCTTGGGTCGCTGCCATCGTGCCGCGGCGCAGGGTCGGCGATCTGATCTGACGGAAGCCACGGCGGGACGAACAGAAGCAGACCCTGATCAACCCAAGGAGAAACGATGAGCACGATCGGAAAGGCGCTTTCATTGCTGGATACCCTGTCACGGCTGGACAAGGAGGCGGGCCTGACCGACATCGCCCGCCTGTGCGCGCTGGACAAGGCGACGGCACGCCGCTTTCTGGTGGAGCTGGAAAAGCACGGTTTCGTCGAGCAGGACCCGGACACGCGCCGCTATCGCATCGGCTCGGCACCGGTTCGCCTCGCCCGCATCCGCGAAGCACGCTTTCCGCTGTTGCGGGTGGCGATCCCCTTCCTCAAGTCGCTCGCTGAAACGGCGACGGAGACGGTGCATCTTTCGGAATTCTCCGGTGGGCAGCTTTCGACCATCCATGTGGAGGATGCGGCGCGCGCGCATCGCATCATGGTCGATGTCGGCAACCTCCTGCCCTTTCATGCCACGGCATCCGGTCTTGCCTTTCTGGCCTTTTCTCCGCGCTCGGAGATCGACGCGGCGCTGGAAAAGCCGCTCGAGAAATTTACCGACCACACCGTCGTCGATCCTCGGCTGGTGCGCGATCTGCTCGACGAAACGGCAGCGCGCGGCTTTTCCATCGGCAATCAAGGCATAGAAGTCGGCGTCATCAGCACCGCCGCCCCTATCCGTACGCCCACCGGTCAC
>JASGEG010000260.1:0-10177 GCA_047606605.1 Rhizobium sp. | reverse complement strand
TTTTTCGGTCCGGGCCTGCTTTTTGCGGAACTGGCGCAGATTGACGATTTCGGCACTCATCGCGGTCCCCACTGCCGATGAAAAAAGGGGAAGCTCAAGCTCCCCCGGATGTTATTGCTTCTTGCGGAATGCGTCGAGAGAGACGACCGATCCCGGTTTCTTCTCCTCGCCATCCTTGGCTGCTGCTGCGGGCTCTTCGCCGCCTTCGGCCGGCGCCGGATAGGCGGTGATCTCGCTGGAGGGAAGTTCCTCGTCGTCGGCGAGCGGCACGTCGAATTCCAGTTCGAAATTCACGGACGGATCATAGAAGCCACGGATGGCATTGAACGGAATGACCAGCTTTTCGGGAACGTCGGAGAAGGAAAGGCCGATTTCGAACTGGCTTTCGGTGATTTTCAGATCCCAGAACTGATGCTGGATGACGATGGTCATCTGCTCGGGATATTTCGACTTCAGATGCTGCGAAATGCGCACGCCGGCCGCGCCCGTCAGGAAGGTAATGAAGAAATGATGGTCACCCGGCAGACGGCCGGTGGCGGCGACCTCGGTCAACACCTTGCGGATAACTCCACGCAGGGCGTCCTGTGCCAAAATGTCGTAGCGGATATGATCCTGCCCCATGCTTTCCTGTCTTTCGTTGGCCATGTTTTTTCTAAGGCTTATGCCACGGCGAGCGCCGACGGGAAAGCCCCGTGCGCGAGTCATCACGTGATCATACATAATATAGCAGAGAGGGAGAAGGTGAAGGCTTCTGTTGCCAGGTGCCTTCGGACCCCGCCTAAGAGTGCGACCCCTTAGGACTTTATTTGAAGTGTCACACCGCGATTAAGCAGCGAGACGAGCTTCCGCATAGTTGTCGTTTGCAACTACAATTTTAGCCCGATAACGGTGGTACAATGCCGAGCGAAAAGTCGATCTTTACACCCTTGTCGATCCTGTTTCGCCCCCATCAAAAGCCGGCCTGAAGCAAGGTCGTCCGGTCGGTTTTTGGTGGAGGCGCCGGGTACCGCCCCCGGGTCCAATAGGTTTATTACACCGCTCATTTATCGCCATAGCCGGCCCGAAGACCGGCAGGGCTGATATAGTGTTTTCCGCGGGCGAATGGAAGGGCAATTGTCACAAATGCGTCGCGCAAAGCAGGTTTGCCCGTCGCCGGCACGGCCGGCGACCAGAATTGCCGGGATTATGCCCGGCCGCGGTTGGTTTCGTGCCGATTTGCCATTAAATTAGCGATGAAGAGAATCGGAGCTTAGAATGGTTCGCCATCCGGAATATCAATATCTCGATCTGATGGCGCATCTGCTCGAAAACGGCGATCGCCGCATCGACAGGACGGGCGTCGGCACGCTGAGCGGGCTGGGCGCCATGATGCGCTTCGATCTTTCCAAGGGCCAGATTCCGATCTTCACGACCAAGCGGGTCTATTGGAAGCTCGCCGTGAAGGAGATGCTCTGGTTCCTGACCGGCGACACGAATATCCGCAACCTTCTGAAGCAGAATGTCCGGATCTGGACCGACTGGCCGCTGGCCGCCTATCGCAAGGCGACGGGCGAGGCGATCAGCCAGGAGGATTTCGAGGCGCGGATACTGGCCGACGAAGCCTTTGCCGAGAAATGGGGCGATCTTGGCCCGGTCTACGGCAAGCAGTGGCGGCTGTGGCGCGACGCCGACGGCAAGGTGCACGATCAGATCGCGACGGTCATTGACCAGCTGAAACACAATCCAAGCAGCCGCCGGATGATTTTCCATGCCTGGAATGTCGGTGAGCTTGCGGGAATGGCGCTGCCGCCGTGCCACATGGTCTATCAGTTCCATGTGTCGAACCTGCCTGCTCCGGGCGAAACCCGCCGGCCGCGGCTGAGCCTGATGGTCTTCCAGCGGTCCTGCGACCTCTTCCTTGGAAATCCCTTCAATATCTGCCAGCAGGCCGTCCTGCTGGCCATGGTCGCCCAGCAGGTGGACATGGACGTGGGCGAACTGGTCTGGACGGGCGGCGACGTTCATATCTACCTCAATCATCTCGACGCGATCCGGGAGCAGATCAGCCGCGAGCCGCGGCCGTTCCCGACCCTGCGGCTGCTGCGCCGGCCGGACAGCATTGACGATTACCGCATCGAGGATTTCGACGTGCGCGATTATGAGCCCCACGCGGCCATCGCGGCGGAAGTCGCCGTCTGACGGCAGAATTCCCGGCGATAGCGTAAAAGTGAATTCAGGAATTGATTTATGCGTCTAGGCTCATCTCGTCCGAGAGGAGAGGAGCGCGCCAATGACACGTCTGACCGCCAAGGATTTTCATCCGGAACTGCTGGAACTCTACGACTATTACGTCCATGGGAGGATCACGAAGCGTGAGTTTCTCGATCGGGCGGGCAAATTCGCCGTGGGTGGCCTGACGGCTGCGGCGATCCTCGGGCTGATGAGCCCGGACTATGCGCTTGCGCAACAGGTCGAGTTCACCGATCCCGACATCCTGCCCGAATACATCACCTATCCGTCGCCAAACGGGAACGGAACCGTCCGGGGCTATTTCGTTCGGCCGGCGGCCGCCAAGGACAAGGTGCCGGCCGTCGTGGTCGTTCATGAGAACAGAGGTCTGAACCCCTATATCGAGGATGTCGCGCGGCGCGTGGCGAAAGCCGGGTTCATCGCGCTTGCGCCCGATGGCCTGACGTCGGTCGGTGGCTATCCCGGCAATGACGAGAAGGGGCGGGAACTGCAGCAGCAGGTCGATCCGCAGAAGCTGATGAACGATTTCTTCGCCGCCATCGAGTTCCTGATGAAACATGATGCGACGACCGGCAAGGTCGGGATCACCGGCTTCTGCTATGGCGGCGGCGTGGCGAATGCGGCCGCGGTCGCCTATCCCGAGCTGGCCGCGGCCGTCCCCTTCTATGGGCGCCAGCCGCGTGCGGAGGACGTACCGCGCATCAAGGCGCCGCTGCTGCTGCATTACGCCGGGCTGGACAAGGGGATCAACGAGGGCTGGCCGGCCTATGAGACGGCGCTCAAGGCTTCGAACAAGATCTATGAGGCCTATATCTACCCCGACGTGAATCACGGTTTCCACAATGACTCGACGCCCCGCTATGACGAAGCGGCGGCGAAGCTTGCCTGGGATAGAACAATAGGCTGGTTCAAGCGCTATCTGGCGTGATTTGCCGGATGGTTATCCGTCAGGCGGCGTGCCGGCTGGCGACGAGGACGGCGCCGATAACGAGCAATATGGCGCCGACAATCTGCCAGGCGTTGGCCGACAGCGTCATCTGTCCGGAGCGGGCGGCATCGAATGTCAGCCCCGCGAGCAACTGGCTGGCCACGAGCACCACAATGGTCGGTGCCGCGCCGAGGCGCTGATAACCCCAGATGCCGGCGAAGACGACGAAGGAGCCGAGCAGGCCGGGCAAAAGCGCCCATGGCCGTATCGTGCCGATGGCCTCGGCAATGCCGGCCGTACCCCGGCGGGCAAGAAGCAGGAGCAGAAGCGCGGCTAGCCCCACCGACGAATTAATGACGAGGGTGATCAGAACCGTGGATGCGGACTGCGTGATCCGCACCATGAGAATATTCTGCAGCACCAGCGATATGCCGGCGGCGGCGAGCGTCGCCAATATGATATAGCCCGACATGCTCCGCCCTCAGGCCGTTTGCACGGCATCGGGCTCGGCTCGTTCGTCCAGCAGCAGTTGCAGGAAGGCGAGGTCGAGCCAGCGTCCGAACTTGGTGCCGACTTCGGGAAGGAGGCCGACCTGCCGGAAGCCGAGCTTTTCGTGCAGGCGGATCGAGCCGATGTTTCCGGCCTCGATGCCGGCGACCATCGCGTGCTTTCCGATCGCTCTGGTCCGGGCGATCAATTCGATCATCAGCGCCTCGCCGACGCCGTTGCGGCGCTGGTCGCCTCGCACATAGACGGAATGTTCGACCGTATGGCGGTAGCCGTCGAAGGCGCGCCAGTCGCCGAAGGAGGCGTAGCCGACGACATCGTCCAGATCGGCGACGGCAACCAGCACCGGATAGCCGAGCCTCAGGCGATCGCTCAGCCATTCCCTGCGATTGTCCGCATCGACCTGCTTCTCGTTCCAGATCGCGGCGGTGTTGACGACGGCGTCGTTATAGATCGCGGTGATGCCTTCGATATCTGCGGCGGATGCATCGCGAATGCGCATGGTCTTTCCTTTGGTCATGTCGTGAGTTTGGCGCGGATATTGGTCTGACCCATTCAATATATCGGATTTTTGTGCCTGTCTACTATATTGATACATAAATCCACTAAGATGGCATTTGAGCGGCTGACGGCAAGAGTGCGCGAACAACCATCAAGAATCCAATTTAGAAAAGTACAATAATATCAATTTATATCCGCGTTTCTCCATCTGCGGGTGGCTCGTCGTCCTTGCCGCGCTGATTTGTCTACGGATGATGCCATGGCAATTGAGAGCGGTCGCCCTCCCGGTTGTCATGCAGAAAATCGTCCACTATATTACTATTCATGTCCCAACTTGACGATATCGACACACGCATCGGCACACGTATCCGCATTGAACGCGAAAGCCGCGGCTGGTCGCTGACGGATCTTGCGGAGCGTTCCAATGTTTCCCGCGCCATGATCCATAAGGTCGAGCGTGGCGAAAGCAGCCCGACCGCCACCTTGCTCGCCAAGCTTGCCGGCGCGTTCGGCCTCAGCATGTCGACGCTGATGGCGCGCGCGGAAATGCATCAGGGCCGTTTCCTGAAACGGGAAGACCAGCCGGTATGGACCGATCCGCAGACCGGTTACGAGCGGCGGCATGTTTCCCCGAAATCGGATTTGCCGTTGGATCTCGTCCGCGTCGAATTGCCGGCCGGAGCGGAGGTCTCCATGCCCGCGTCGGTCTATGCCTTTGCGCGGCAGCTTATCTGGGTTCTCGAGGGAGATTTGGTGTTCTTCGAGGGAGATGCCGGGCGCGAGATGTCCACCGGGGATTGCCTTGAGCTCGGTCCGCCGACGGATTGCGTTTTCAAGAACGAAAGCGAGCGGCCCTGCATCTATGCGGTGATCGTTCTGCGCAATTCATAGACCGGAGTCGGGCATCATAAGCAAAGGCTATAGTGGCTCGCTTTCCGCGCTGACCCTTTCCCGCACGAGGTCGAGGAATTGCTCCTGCGCCGCCGTCGGCATCCAGCCGGATCGCAGCGTCAGGCCGATCGGCCGCGCCGTATGGTCGAGATTGTAGGGCAGGGCCTTGATGAGCCCGCGTTTCAGTTCGGCTTCCGCCTGCAGATAGGAAATGCAGCCGAGATGGTCGGTTCGGTCCAGAAGCTCGCGCATCAGGATGAGGGACCCGGATTCGACGATGCTCGACGGCCGTCGTCCGATGCTGTCGAACATGGCGTCGAAATGCTTGCGGATCGGCGTTCCCTGTAAGCCCACCACCCAGGGATAGGAAGCAAGCTCGTCCAATCCTATCTCCTGTTTTCCGGTGAGCGGATGATCGCGGCCGGCGAGAAACACGAGCGTATCGGTGAAGAGCATGCGCTGTTCGACATCGCCGATCGGCGCGGGATCGCGCAGCGCGCCGATCAGGAAATCGATCTCGCCGCGCCTCAGGCCGGCCAGGAGATCGGCATAGGGGCCTTCCAGGACCTGGATCGGCGTTTTCGGACGCAGCCTTCGGAAATCGGCGATGGCTTGCGGCAGGACATAGGATCGCGACAGCGGCATGGCGCCGATGACGATCCGTCCGGCTTCCTCGGACATTGTTTCGGCGAGATCGGCTTCCGCCTGGGCAAGCTCCGCGAAGGCGAGCCTGGCGGCCTGGGCAAGCGCTTGCGCCGTTCGGGTCGCGACGATGCCATAGGATGTGCGCTCGAAAAGCGGGCGGGCGGCTTCCTGCTCGAGTTGCGTCACGGCGCGGTGCACGGTCGGCTGGGCAAGGCCGAGGCGGCGGGCGGCGAGCGTAAAATTCTCCATTTCCCGCACGGCGATCAGCGCCTGGAGCTGCGCCGTCGTCGCGGTGATGCGAAGCCGGGGACTGAGATCGGACAGGGCCGGATCGAGATAGCTGAAGGCGCGCCGGACGCGCCTTGCAAGAACTTCGCCCTGCCTGTTTACGAACAGGCCCTGGGCGGTGCGCGTAAAAAGGGCCATGCCCACGCCGCGCTCGATTTTCGAGAGCGCCTGCGTCACCGCCGGCTGCGATACGTGGCACAGGTCCGCGGCCTTGGTGACCGAGGCCGTATCCACCACCATCAGGAACACCCGCAGGTGGCGTAGATTGTGCTGCAGCTCGAGGCCAGGCGACGGGGCGGGGTTCAAGACAGGAGACGCTCCAATATACGGTCGACACGCTGGTCCAGCGAAAGGTCGGCTGCGTCGAGACCGAGATTGCCGATCCGGCGCTGCCAGCCGACGGCGGCGGATGCCATGCCGTCCGGAAGGCCGAGATCGCGCAGCGTGACGGCCACTTCCTCCATCTCCGCCGCGCGCCGTGTTCCGTGCACCATCATCCGCTCGAGGTTGTAGGACGAACGGGCTCTCCAGTCGATGCCTGGATCGGAGGCCTGCAGCGATGCCAGAACGGCGTCCTCGACGCCGGCGCGCCGCGCCGCCAGGACACATTCGGCGGTCAGCGCTTCGAAACCCTTGATCATGACCGAGCGCAGCATCTTGATCGACGAGGCCTGTCCGACCCTGTCGCCGGCGATGCGGGCATTCATTCCGAGGCCGGTCAGGAGTATCCCGGCCGCTGCCGCGCTGCCGCCCGCAAGCAGGAGCGGGGTCCGGTGGCGAGCGGGATGGACGGGCGCCATCACGGCGACATCGACATAGCGCGCACCGGCCGCCTCGACGATTTTGGCGGCCGCGACTTTCGTCGACGGCGAACAGGAATTGCAGTCGAGGTAGAGAGCGCTCGCGTCGAGATGAGGGGCCGCCATAATGGCGGCTTGGAGGGCACGGTCGGCGGTCACGAGGCTGAAGATCGCGCTCCTGCCGGCCGTTGCCTCACGTGGCGTTTCTCCGCAAAGGATGTCCAACCGGGCGCAGGAATCGAGGAGGCCGGACCGCTGATCGGCATTGTCGATCTTGATGTCGAAGGTGCTGACGCGGGTCTCGATCGGGCTGTTCTCGACCGTTTTCCAGCCGGCGGCAAAGGCCTGCGCCGCTTCCCCGAATCCAATGAGTGCAATCGTCGACATGCCGTCGGTTCCTCATGCGAACAATCAGCCAAGCAATCTTATAGCAAAAACTTATCGCGAGGATCGCGGCCCCACCGCGATCCTCGGACGGACGGCCAATGCTCAGTGAGCCGGGTCCTTGACGGCGTCGTAGGTCTTGAATTCGACGTTGTACAATTCGCCGCCGACTTTCTCGACCTTGCGCATGTAGATATCCTGGACGATATCGCGCGTTGCGGGATCGATCGAGACCGGACCTCGCGGGCTCTGCCATTGCATGCCCTTGGCCGCATCGACGAAGCTGTCGCCGGTCGCATCGCCCTTGGTCTTGTCGAGGGTCTTGTAGATCAGGTCGAGCGCATCCCAGGCGGCGACGGCGACCATGTTGGGGCGCATGCCGTCATTGGCCTTCTTGAAGGCTTCCACGAAAGCCTTGTTCTCGGCCGAGTCATGGTTTGCGGAATAGGGGCCGCCGGTCACGACGCCGATGGTGGGGTCGCCCATATTGTTCAGGAGATCGTCGTCCGTGACGTCCGCCATGGCGATGACCTTGATGCCCGACTTGTCGAGGCCGCGCTCGACGAACTGCTTCATGAAGGCCGCACCTGCGCCGGTGGGAACGAAGACGAACAATGCTTCCGGCTTCTCGTCGGCGGCGCGCTGCAGGAAGGGCGCGAAGTCCGGATTGGCGAGCGGCACCTTCAGCTTGGAGATCACGGTGCCGCCATTGGCCTCGACCGTCTGCTGGAACCATTTCTCCGCGTCGGCACCGGGGCCGTAATCGGAGACGATGCTGACGAATTTCTTCGCGCCGTTTTCCGGCGCCCATTTGCCGATGACGCTGGCCATCTGCGGAATGGTCCAGGAGGTTCGGAGCATATAGGGCGAGGCATTCATGATCGACGATGTCGCCGCCACCATGATCACCTGTGGGATCTTGGCGCGCTTGGACAGTTGCGCCGCCGAGAGGGCGGCGGGCGTGTTGCCGAAGCCGGTCAGGATGGACACCTTGTCGTTGGTCACGAGTTCCTGCGAGAGGCGCAGCGCGTTGTCGGCGACGCTGCCGTCATCCTTGACGATCAGCTCGACCTTTTTCCCGCCCGCCGTGTCGCCATGCGCGGCAACGAAGGTCTTGATCGCGGCGTTGATCTGCCGGCCGTTGGATTGGAAGCCGCCGGTGAGCGGGATGACGACGCCGACCTTGACGGTGTCCTCTGCAAAGCTCATCGCCGGTGCGCTCATCACGCCGATGGCGGTGACGGCGCTCAATGCCAGTTTCCTGATGTTCATGTTTCTCCTCCTGGTGACATTGTCTGGTGTGGATGTGATTTTCGACCGGCCCTCTTCCGGTGGAATGCGGATCGTTCAGTGTCTTTGCTGCTTCGCGGCGGACGTTGCCGCACCGGCGCCGACGCCGAGGAATTTCCCGAGCGTCGTGCCGTCCTGCGCCAGCGCGGCGCTGCTGCCGGAATAGGCGACGGTGCCACGCTCCAGGATCACGGCCTTGTCGGTGATCGCCAGAATTTGCTGCGCATGCTGCTCGACGATGATGGCGGCCAGGCCTTCGTCGCGGACGATGCGGCGGATCGCGGCGAGCAATTCCTCGACGATGATCGGCGCCAGCCCCTCTGTCGGTTCGTCCAGCAGCAGGATTTTCGGATTGAGGACGAGCGCGCGGGCGATCGACAGCATCTGCTGCTCGCCGCCGGAAAGCTGGTTGCCGTAGTTGCCTCGCCGCTCCTTCAGCCTCGGGAAGAGCTGGTAGACGGCCGCAAGGTCCCATCGGCCGGGGCGGGCGACGGCGGTGATGTTTTCCTCGACCGTCAGCGACCGGAAGATGCCGCGCTCCTGCGGCACCCAGCCGATGCCCGCCTCGACGCGGCGCTCCGGCGTCAGGCGTTCGATGTCCTGTCCGCCGACCGTGACCTTGCCGCCATGATAGCGGGTCAGGCCGACGATGCTGTTCAGCGTCGTCGTCTTGCCGACGCCGTTGCGGCCGAGCAGGGCCACGGCCTCGCCCTGGCCGACGGAAAGGCTGACGCCGTGCAGAACCACGGCCTTGCCATAGCCGGCCTTCAGGCCGTCCAGCGTCAAGAGTTCAGGCATGATGCGCCCCTCCGAGATAGACTTCCTTGACCCGGTTATCCCGGGAGATCTCCTCGACGGTGCCCTCCGCGAAGAGCGCGCCGGCGACGAGTACGGAGATCCGGTCGGCGAAGTTGAAGACCAGGTCCATGTCGTGTTCGATCAGCAGGATCGAGACATCCGCGGGCAGGGCCGCCAGCCGCGCCAGAACCTCGTGCCGGTCGGCCTCCGGCACGCCTGCGGCCGGTTCGTCCAGCAGGAGGACTTTCGGCTTGCAGGCGATTGCCATGGCGATTTCAAGCAGCCGCTGCTTGCCGTAGGGCAGGCCCGAGCAGGGCTGGTCGAGGACCGTGTCCAGACCGAAATCCTGCACCAGTCCGGCGATTTCCTCCTCGATGCCCGGCAGCGTGCCGGCATAGCGGAACCAGTCCCGGCCATGCCCGCGCCGTTCGCTGATCACGAGACCCAGGCTTTCGACGACGGTCAGATCGCCGAAAAGCTGGTTGATCTGGAACGTTCGGACGAGGCCGCGCTGCACGCGTTGTTCGCGTTTCAGGGAAGAGACGTCCTCTCCGTTCAGGAGTATCTGTCCGCCGGAGGGCGTGAGCACGCCGGTCAGAAGGTTGATCAGCGTCGTCTTGCCCGCGCCGTTCGGCCCGATCAGCGCATGGCGGGCGCCGCTTTCCAGGCGGAAGGACACATCGGTCGTGGCTTTGAGGGCGCCGAATGTCTTGTTGAGCTTTCTGGTTTCAAGAACGGCGGCGGTCATGGTGCCCTCCTTGTGGACGCGCGATCCCTGACGAGATTGCCGCGAATGGTGGTGAGGCGGGCGGTGAGGGATCGCACCAGTTGCCGGGGACGGTCTCGGCCGATCAGAACGAAGACGACCAGCAGCATGCCGAGCCAGAATTGCCAGTATTGCGGCGTCAGCGACGAC
>JASGEG010000259.1:0-4687 GCA_047606605.1 Rhizobium sp. | reverse complement strand
GGACAGGCGCCGCCGCCTCGGATAATAGACGCCTCCGCTACGGCGTGTGACGAAACAGTCACTTAGCCTGGGCCCAGATAGCTCAGTTGGTAGAGCAGCGGATTGAAAATCCGCGTGTCGCTGGTTCGATTCCGGCTCTGGGCACCATCTTTCTTTCCGCAACGTCACCTGCCAATCCATCACGCCGGTTTGCCTTCGCTCCGCTTCGGCGCGCATCAAAATTCCCAACCGATATCGATGTGAGACATTTATCCGGAACATGATCCGTACAGCCGTGTTTTCCTTTCGAACGAAAGGAGAGCACCATGGCAGGCAATCGATCGCGGGATAGCGCCGCGCGCCGGGATGGCGGGCAGGGGCTTGCGAAGATCCAGCAGAGCCGGGCGAGTGGGAAGAAGCGGGAGCCGACGCCGAAACGGGCGGCGGTTGTTGTCGATCCGCGCAAACGGCTGGTCGACGGCGAGACCGATCCGGATACGAAGGAGTTGAAGCCTGCCCGCTAATGGAGCATCATGGTGGTCCGGCGGGTGGCCGCCGACCGCCGGGCAGTTTCGCAGCGGCCGAAGCGCAGGAAGAATCGGGAGCGTTATTTCCCGGTTACGGATGCAATCTTTGCGATTAAAATGCCGGAAAAATCTCAATCACAAGATTGTGCTTCATTATTTTGGTGCACGACCTCTTCAAGATATTGATGGCGTTTAGAATCGAGCGTACCAATTATTGTACGGATCACCTATTGATTCGAAGCGACTGATACCGCACCTTAGATACTAGCGGGAAAGTGTCTCGCTAAGTCCGGCGTTTATTGCAATAGCAAGCTATCGAGGCGCCATGTTAAACAACGATGTTCTGTTCAACACGTTCGCCCGTTCTTTCGAAGCACGGCGCGAAGTCGAGATGTCATTCTCCGAATACCTGGACGCGTGCCGGGACGATCCGCTCATGTACGCCAATGCGTCGGAGCGGCTGCTGGCCGCCATGGGCGAACCGCTGCTGATCGATACGGCCAAGGATACCCGTCTCGGCCGTATCTTCATGAACCGGACGATCCGGACCTATCCGGCTTTTTCCGGCTTTTTCGGCATGGAAGAGACGATCGAACGTATCGTGGCCTTCTTCCGTCATGCGGCGCAGGGATTGGAGGAGCGCAAGCAGATCCTCTATCTGCTCGGGCCTGTCGGCGGGGGCAAATCCTCGCTTGCCGAGCGGCTGAAGTCGCTGATGGAGGTGCATCCCATCTATGTGCTGAAGGCCGGCAACGAGCTCAGCCCGGTGTTCGAAAGCCCGCTCAGCCTCTTCGACCCCGTCACCATGGGGCCGATGATCGAGGAGCGCTACGGCATTCCGCGCCGGCGTCTGACCGGCCTCATGAGCCCGTGGTGCCTGAAGCGTCTCGAGGAGTTCGAAGGCGACATTTCCCGTTTCCGCGTGGTGCGGATGCAGCCGTCCAGGCTGCGGCAAATTGCCGTCGCCAAGACCGAGCCGGGCGACGAGAACAACCAGGATATTTCCTCGCTGGTCGGCAAGGTCGATATCCGCAAGCTCGAAAGCCTGGCGCAGAACGATCCGGATGCCTACAGCTATTCCGGCGCATTGAACCGCGCCAACCAGGGCATTCTCGAATTCGTCGAGATGTTCAAGGCGCCGATCAAGATGCTGCATCCGTTGCTGACGGCGACGCAGGAGGGCAATTATATCGGCACCGAGAATATCGGCGCCATTCCCTTCTCGGGCATCATCCTCGCGCATTCGAACGAATCGGAATGGCAGAGCTTCAAGGCCAACAAGAACAATGAGGCCTTCATCGACCGCATCTGCGTCGTCAAGGTGCCTTATTGCCTGCGGGTCACCGAGGAGCAGAAGATCTACGAGAAGCTGATCGAGGAATCCGAGCTCAGCGACGCGCCCTGCGCGCCGTCGACGCTGGAGACGCTCGCCCGCTTCACGGTTCTGACGCGGCTTGCCAAGCATGAGAATTCGACGGCCTTCTCCAAGCTTCGCGTCTATGACGGCGAAAGCCTGAAGGAGACCGATCCGCGGGCGCGCAGCGTGCAGGAATATCGCGATGCGGCCGGCGTCGACGAGGGCATGGATGGGGCTTCCACCCGTTTCGCCTTCAAGGTGCTGGCGGCGACCTTCAACTACGACACGACGGAGATCGGCGCCGATCCAGTGCATCTCATGTATATGCTGGAGCAGTCGATCCGCCGCGAGCAGCTGCCGCTCGAAACCGAGAAGCTCTATATCGAGTTCATCAAGAGCGAGCTCGGGCCGCGTTATGCGGAGTTCATCGGGCATGAGATCCAGAAAGCCTATCTGGAATCTTATGCGGATTACGGCCAGAATCTCTTTGACCGTTACGTCGATTATGCCGACGCCTGGATCGAGGATGTCGATTTCAAGGACCCGGACACCGGCCAGCTTCTGGATCGCGAGCTTCTCAACCAGGAGCTGACCAAGATCGAAAAGCCGGCGGGCATCGCCAATCCGAAGGATTTCCGCAACGAGATCGTCAAGTTCTGCTTGCGGGCCAGAGCGAGCCATGGCGGCAAGAACCCATCCTGGACCAGTTACGAGAAAATTCGCGAGGTCATCGAAAAGCGGATGTTCTCCCAGGTCGAGGATCTTCTGCCTGTTATCTCGTTCGGGTCCAAGAAGGACGGCGAGACGGAGAAGAAACATGGCGAATTCGTCGAGCGCATGATGGCGCGGGGCTATACCGAGCGTCAGGTTCGGCGGCTTGTGGAATGGTACATGCGTGTGAAACAGGCGGGATGAGCCACCAAGGAAGAAGGAATGCACATTGTTGACCGACGCCTGAACCCAGGCGGCAAAAGTCTGGAGAATCGTCAACGGTTTTTGCGAAGAGCAAAAGCGCTGGTGCAGAGAGCGGTTTACGAATCCTCTCAAAATCGCGACATTCAGGACATTCTGAAGGGTGGCGAGATCAGTATTCCTCTCGATGGAACCGAGGAGCCTCGGTTCCACCGCGGCCCGGAAGGGCTGCACGAGCATATCCTTCCCGGCAACAAGGACTTCCTCGAAGGCGATATTCTGCCGCGGCCGGAGAGCGGCGGCGGCAAGCCGAAGGCCGGCGGCGAGGGCAGCGGCGAGGACGCCTTCCGCTTCATCCTGACCCGCGAGGAGTTCCTCGATCTTTTCCTCGACGATCTCGAACTTCCCGATCTCGCCAAGAAGCGGCTGGTCTCGGCCGATCAGATCAATCCGGTGCGCTCGGGCTATTCGGTGACGGGATCGCCCGCCAATCTCGCCATCAACCGCACCATGCGGCTGGCGATGATGCGGCGCGTGGCGCTGCATCGTCCGAAGCCGGAAACGGTCGCCAAGCTTGCCGCCGAAGCGGCCGAGTGCAAGGATGAGGAACGACGGGCGGCCCTTGAGGCCGAGATCAAGGTGCTGGAATCCAAGGTCCGGCGCATTCCCTATATCGATCCGATCGACATCCGCTACCGCCGTTTCGAGAACGAGCCGAAACCGGTGGCGCAGGCGGTCATGTTCTGCCTGATGGACGTCTCCGGCTCGATGTCGGAGCACATGAAGGACCTCGCCAAGCGCTTCTACATGCTGCTCTACATCTTCCTGACCCGGCAGTACCGCCGTGTCGAGATCGTCTTCATCCGCCATACGGATGTGGCCGAGGAGGTGGATGAGGAGACGTTCTTCCGCAGCCCGGCGACGGGCGGCACGCAGGTGTCGAGCGCGCTCGAAGCCATGCGGCGCATCGTGCATGATCGCTTCCCCGCCTCGGACTGGAACATCTATGCCGCGCAGGCGTCGGACGGCGACAATGCCTATTCGGACAATGCCGCGACGGCAGCGCTCCTGACGGATCAGATCCTGCCCGTCTGCCAGTATTTCGCCTATCTGGAAGTGGGCGAGGCGCGCAGCGTCGCCATTTCCTCCGGTTCGGCGATCTGGTCGCTTTACGAGCGGATACAATTGGGCTGGCCGGTGCTGTCCATGCGCCGCGTCAGCGACCGCAGCCAGATCTACCCGGTCTTCCATGATCTCTTTCAGCGCCGGTCGGCGGAAACAAGGAGCGGATGATGGCGAAGGCATCGATGGAGCGGCTTTTTGAGGGTGCGGACTGGGATTTCGCCACCATCCAGCGAATCCACGATGCCTGCGAGAAGATCGCCATCAAGGAGCTGGGTCTCGACGTCTATCCCAACCAGATCGAGATCATCACCGCCGAGCAGATGCTCGACGTCTATTCCTCGATCGGCATGCCGCTGTTCTACAAGCACTGGTCCTTCGGCAAGCACTTCGCCCATCACGAAGCCTTCTATCGCAAGGGTCTGCGCGGGCTCGCCTATGAGATCGTCATCAACAGCTCGCCCTGCATCTCCTACCTCATGGAGGAGAATACCGCGACCATGCAGGCGCTTGTCATCGCGCACGCCGCCTTCGGCCACAATCATTTCTTCAAGAACAATTACCTGTTCAAGCTCTGGACGGATGCCGAGGGCATTCTCGACTATCTGAACTTCGCCAAGGGCTATATCGCCCGCTGCGAGGAGCGTTACGGCCATGCCGCCGTCGAGCGGACGTTGGATGCGGCGCATGCGCTGATGTCGCACGGCGTTCACCGTTATGCCGGCAAGAAGACGCCGGATCTGCGCGACGAGGAGAAGCGCGAGCGCGAGCGGCGCGAATATGACGAGCG
>JASGEG010000258.1:0-17773 GCA_047606605.1 Rhizobium sp. | reverse complement strand
GGTCAATCGCTATGGACGCTCGCGCGATCACATTCTGCCGACCGGCGGCTACAAGAGCTCCGGCATCGGCAAGGATCTCGGCCGTGACGCCTATCTTGCCAATCGTCGCAGCAAGTCCGTGCTGATCAATATCTGAGGATACGACATGAAGACCTACAGCATCGCTCTCATTCCCGGCGACGGCATCGGCAAGGACGTGATTTCAGCCGCATGGGACGTGCTGGAAAGAGCATCCGCAAAGGCCGGATTCGGGCTTCAGCCCACGAGCTTTCCCTGGTCCTGCGCCTATTACAAGGAAACCGGGGCGATGATGCCGGCCGACGGCATCGCGACCCTGCGCGGTTTCGACGCCATCCTGCTCGGCGCGGTCGGCTGGCCCGCCGAAGTTCCAGACTCCGTCTCCCTGCACGGCCTGCTTCTGCCGATCCGCAAGGCCTTCGATCAATATGCCAATATCCGGCCCCACAGGCTGCTGCCGGGCGTCGAAGGACCGCTGAAGGCGCGCGACTTCGACATCGTCTGCATCCGCGAGAATACCGAGGGCGAATATTCCGGCGCCGGCGGACGCGTGCATCAGGGCACGCGGAACGAAGTCGCCGTCGAAACCTCGATCTTCACCCGCACCGGCGTCGAGCGCATCCTGCGCTTCGGCTTCGAGCAGGCCCGTGCCCGCCGTGGCAAGCTCGCCTCCGTCACCAAGTCGAACGCGCAGAAATATTCCATGGTGTTCTGGGACGAGATCACCGCGAAGCTGGCCGCCGAATATCCCGATGTGACCGTGACCAGCTACCATATCGACGCCATGGCGGCACGCATGGTGATGGCGCCGGAGAGCCTCGACGTCATCGTCGCCTCCAATCTGTTCGGTGATATCCTGACCGATCTCGGCGCCGCCATCCAGGGCGGCCTCGGCTTTGCCGCCTCGGCCAATCTCAATCCCGACCGGAACGCGCCGTCGATGTTCGAACCCGTGCACGGCTCCGCCCCCGACATTGCCCATCTCGGCATCGCCAATCCGATCGCGGCGATCTGGTCTGGCGCCATGATGCTGGAGCATCTCGGCGAAAAGACCGCCGCCGACGCCATCATGCGCGCGATTGCCGCCGCGACCGAGGCCGGAATCGGCACGGTTCCGGGCAAGGACAAGACCGACGCCATCACCCATGCCGTGCTGAACGCACTCGCCTGAAATACAAGGACACGCCCCTCATGATCGACCTCAAGGACAAGAGCCTGTTTCGCCAGCAAGGCCTTATCGACGGAATCTGGCGCAACGCCGGCTCCGGCAAGACCGTCGACGTCATCGACCCGGCCACGCAGGCGGTGATGGGCACCGTTCCCGACATGGATGGGACGGAGACGCGCGCCGCAATCGCGGCCGCCAATGCCGCCTTCCCCGCCTGGCGCGCCAAGACCCATGCCGAACGCGCGCAACTGCTGGAAGCCTGGCACGATCTGATGATCGAGCATTGCGACGATCTCGGCCTGATCCTGACGACCGAACAGGGCAAGCCGCTGGCCGAGGCGCGCGGCGAAATCCGCTATGGCGCCTCCTTCGTCAAATGGTTCGCCGAGGAAGCCCGCCGCATCAATGGCGGCACCATTCCCTCCCCGACCCCGGACCGGCGCATCGTCGTGCTGAAGGAACCGGTCGGCGTTTGCGGCATCATCACGCCCTGGAACTTCCCGAATGCGATGATCACCCGCAAGGTGGCTCCGGCACTCGCCGCCGGCTGCACCGTCGTCATCAAGCCGTCCGACTTCACCCCCTATTCGGCGCTGGCGCTGGGCGTGCTCGCCGAACGCGCCGGCATTCCCGCCGGCGTCATCAACATCGTTACCGGCCTTCCCACAGAGATCGGCAACGAGTTCTTGCGCAACGAGGTGGTGCGCAAGATTTCCTTCACCGGCTCGACCCGCGTCGGCGCGCTCCTGATGCGCGGCGCGGCCGACAGCATCAAGCGGCTCAGTCTCGAACTCGGCGGTAATGCGCCTTTCATCGTCTTTGATGATGCTGATCTCGACCTCGCCGTCGAAGGCGCCATCGCCTCGAAGTTCCGCAATGGCGGCCAGACCTGCGTCTGCTCCAACCGCATCCTGGTGCAGGACGGCGTCTACGATGCCTTCGCCGACAAGCTGGCCGCCCGCGTGTCCGCCATGAAGGTGGGGCCGGGCACGCAGGCCGGCGTCGATATCGGCCCGATGATCAATGCCGCCGCCATCGACAAGATCGAACGCCATGTCAGCGATGCCGTCGGGAAAGGTGCGAAGATCATCGCCAAGGCGTCGAGCGTGCCGGACGGCCGGCAATATGCCGCGCCAGTCGTCCTGTCGGGCGCCACCACCGACATGCTGCTTGCCAGCGAAGAAACCTTCGGGCCGGTCGCGCCCCTCTTCCGCTTCAAGACCGACAAAGAGGCGATCGCCATCGCCAACGGCACGCCTTTCGGGCTGGCCGCCTATTTCTACACCCAGAGCCTCAAGCGCTCCTGGGCGGTGGGCGAAGCGCTGGAATTCGGCATGGTGGGCCTGAACACCGGCGCGATCTCGACCGAAGTCGCCCCCTTTGGCGGCGTCAAGCAATCCGGCCTCGGCCGCGAGGGTTCGCAACTCGGCATCGAGGAATATCTCGAAATCAAGACCTTCCACATCGGCGGGCTTGCCTGAGACAGGAACGAGGAAAGGGGCGAAAGCGAGAGCCGTGCCCCGGCGCCTTGCCAGATGGACCTGGTGCCGCTTGCCCAGAAAATCACACCGGTTTGGCGAGAAGGCCCGTTGCCAAGGCGCGGAAGGTCTCGATAGCCTTCGGCAGCACAAGCTGCGGATCGTCGCTCGCTGCGACCCAGAGAGCGGCATTCAGCGCGGCACCGCTCAGAAGTCGCGCCGCCGCTTCCGCATCGACTGGCTTCAGAATCTCCCGACCGATAAGATCTTCCACCGTTCGTCTGGTTGATTGAAGACAACTGCTTTGACTGGGCCATTTCGAGGGATCACCCAACACCGCCGGTCCGTCGAGCAGAACGATCCGCTGGACTTCCGGGACAAGCGCCATCTCGATATAGGCCGCACCTTCGGCAAGCAGGCCCTTCCACTCATCATGCGCTTGAGCGCCGACCTGCTGGGCGCGCAACGCCATTTCCGAGTCGATCTGATCGACGACAGCCGCCAGAAGCCCGCGCTTGTCACCGAAATTATGGTATAGAGCGCCCCGTGTCAGGCCGACTTCGGCGGTGAGATCATCCATCGAAGCCGCTGAGTAGCCCTTTTCGGCGAATGCCTTTCGTGCGGCTCCGATCAGTTTGGCGCGATTTTCTTCCATTGTCTCGACGCGACGTTTCGCCATTTTGCCCTCACTTTTACATACGCACCGTATATCAATTTGACATACGGTGCGTATGTGGGTTATTTCACATACGTAGCGTATATCAGACAAGGTGGCAGCATGTGAAGCATGCAAGCCGCTGCGCTCGCCGCCGATCGATCGACACCAATGAAGAAAGATGAGGAATGCCCCAGCGCGAAACAATTTTCCCGGCCAACAGGCACGCCCTTTACGAAGAACACGGCTATTCGGCCGCCATCCGCTCCGGCGACCTCCTGTTCGTGTCAGGGCAGGTCGGTAGCCGCTCTGACGGAACGCCCGAACCCGAGTTCGAACGCCAGGTCCAGCTGGCCTTCGACAATCTCAAGGCAACGCTGGATGCGGCCGGCTGCACATTCGATGATATTGTCGATATCACGACGTTCCACACCGATCCGCAAAACCAGTTCGCAACGATCATGGCGGTCAAGCAGGAAATCTTCCCGCAACCGCCCTATCCGAACTGGACTGCGATCGGCGTGAACTGGCTCGCCGGCTTCGACTTCGAGATCAAAGTCATCGCCCGCGTCCCGGCAAAGGCATGACCGGGAAATCCGGGGTTACTGGAACCGGTCGAGCGTCTTGTAATAGGCGCCGACCAGCGGCAGGAACCAGGGCTTACCGAAATGACCGGGAACCGCCGGCCAGGCGAGATCCTTGACGGGGTTGCGGTCGGCCTTGCCGAGGATGGCATCGGCGATCATCATGCCCATATGGGTCGCCATCTGTGCGCCGTGGCCGGAATAGCCCATCGCGTACCAAAGCCCGTCGACATAGCCGGCGCGCGGGAAGCGGTCCTTCGTCATGTCGACCAGGCCGCCCCAGCAATAGTCGATCTCGATCTTGGCGAGATGCGGGAAGATCGCCGCCAGGCTCGCCCGCAGAATTTCGCCGCTCCTGGCATCGGATTGCTGATCCGATGTCGCCGAAAACCGGGCCCGGCCGCCGAAGATCAGGCGATTGTCGGGTGCCAGCCGGAAATAATTGCCGATATTGAGCGAGGTGACGCAGGTGCGGTTGCCGGGCATGGTCGCGGCGACTTCCACCTCTGTCAGCGGGCGCGTCGCGATGATGAAGCTGCCCACGGAGATGATCCGCCGGCGGAAATAATGGAAAATGCCGGGCGTATAGGCGCCGGTCGCCAGGAAGACGTTGTCGGCCGTCAGCCTGCCGCGCGCCGTCGTCAGTTCATGCCGTCCGCCATTGACCTTCCGGTCGGTCACGGCGGCATTCTCATGGATCACCGCGCCGCTGCGCACCGCAGCATCGGCGAGGCCGACCACATAACGGCCCATATGCATCATGGCGCTCTTCTTGGAGAGCATGGCGCCGTGAAAGGATGACGACCCGATCTCGCCCTTGAGATCGGCGGCGGTCAGCAGCGCGGTATCCGGGTCGATCTCGCGATGGACCACCTCGAAATTCCGCGCAATGCCGTCGAAATGCGCCGGCTTGGAGGCAAGCTTCAGCTTGCCCGCGCGGCGGAAATTGCAATCTATCCCCTCCTCGGCAACGATGCGCTCCACCGTATCGACGGCATCGTCGAAGGCGCGATAGAGCGCCTTCGCCCGCTCGACCCCGAGTTCTTCCTTGGCGGCGATGAAACTATGGGCGATACCGTTGTTGAGATGACCGCCATTGCGCCCGGAGGCGCCGCAGCCGACCGTGCCCGCCTCCAGCACGACCACCCTGGCGCCCGACTTGGCAAGCTGGCGCGCCGCCCCCAGCCCGCTGAAACCGCCGCCGATCACCGCGACATCGTAGTGACCTTCGACCGGCGCGGTGTTTTGCGTCTCGAAGCGAGGGGCCGTATCGTGCCAATAGGACTTGAACTGCATGGCGGCCTCCCCGTCAGAGCCCGACGACGCCGGGCAGGCCGGAAATATCCTTGATCTCGGTATATTCGTAATAGGGATTGGCCGGTTCGTGGCCGCGATTGATCCAGACCTTGTGCTTGATGCCGAGATCATGGGCCGACATCAGATCGTAGCGGAAGGACGAGGAGCAATGCAGCACGTCTTCCGGATTGCAGCCGAGCATGTCGAACATGTATTCGAACGCCTGGAAGCGCGGCTTGTAGGCATTGGCCTGCTGCGCCGTAAAGACGGCGTGGAAGGGCGCGCCGAGCTTTTCGACATTGTGCATGATCTGCTCGTTCATGGCATTCGACAGGATGACCAGCGGAATTTCCTTGGCGACCTTGGCAAGCCCAGCCGGCACGTCCGCATGCGGCCCCCAGCTCGGCACGGTGTCATAGATCGAACGCGCGTCCTCGTCGCGGAAGGTGACGCCGTTCTTGCGGCAGGTGCGTTCCACCGCATTATGGATCACTTCATTATAGGGTTTCCAGTCGCCGAGGATCTCGTCCAGTCGGTAGGCGGCGAAATTCTTGATGAACTGCGCCATGCGCGGCTGGTCGAGCGCACCGCCATAGATCTTCTGGGCAGCTTCCGCCATCTGGAAGTTGGTCAGGGTGCCGTAGCAATCGAAGGTGATGTATTTCGGCCGGAAGGTCGTCATGTCTTTGATCCTTGCAGGGTGGTGCGCGGGCGCTGTTGATGACACCATCATAGGCAGGCTTTCTCCGTCGGTTCACCGCATTTGCGCCGCCCGGAAGCAGAAAGTTTTGTATCATCGGGCCGCTTTGGCAGAGAGTTGCGCGCCAAACCCGCCCATATTGCCGAAAAAGGGGCGATAACAAGCCCAAACATACCCTTTCCGGACCGAACGGCCGGCATAAGATGCGGCGGGGGCGCTGACGGACGGTGAAAGATACCGCCGAGGCGCCGTCGTCGGGACGATCTTCTTTCGTTGCGGGTCTATCAAAAAGAAAAGCAACGAACGGGAGACACAGCCTGTGCAGGCAACCGCGATCGACCTTCGCCCCCTCGACCAATCTCATCTTGAACCGGCCCTGGCGCTCTCACGCCAGGCGGGATGGCCGCATCGGCTGGAGGAGTGGCGGATGCTGCTGGACCTCAGCAACGGCCTCGTGGCGATCGAGAACGGCAGGGTCGTCGGCACGATCTTCGTCACGCCCTATGGTGATGACGTCACAACGATCAATATGGTGATCGTCGACGAAGCCATGCGTGGACGCGGCATTGGCCGGCGTATCATGCAGGCTGCCCTCGATATTGTCGGCCAACGCGAATGCCGGCTGGTGGCAACGGCAGATGGCTTGCCGCTCTATGAAAGCCTCGGTTTCAGAAAGACGGGCACGATCGTCCAGCATCAGGGAACGCTCGGCGCCAGCACCGCGCCTGAGACGGTCGAATGGGCGACGAAGGCCGATCTCGACGAGATCCTCGCCCTCGACCGTATCGCCTATCGCGCCGATCGCCGACAGCTTGTCGAAGCCCTGTTTCAGGCAGGGCGGCTGGCGGTCCTGCGCGAGGCCGGCACCATTCATGGCTATGCCGCATGGCGGCCTTTCGGACGCGGCGAGCTTTGCGGGCCGGTCGTCGCGGAAACGACCCGCGCGGCCCAGGACCTGCTCGCCTTCCTGTTTTCGGCTCGGCCCGGCGTCTTCATGCGCGTCGATACCGGTACTGATACCGGTCTTGCCCCCTTCCTTCTCGACCATGGCCTCGCCCATGTCGGCGGCGGCATTTCCATGCGCCGCTCCCCCGTAACCTCGTCATCCGTTCCCAGCGTTCACACATTTGCCCTGGCCAGCCAGGCTTTGGGCTGAAGAGAGACATCATGCTGAGCAATTCCCTCGTCGAACTCGATCGCGCCCATCTCGTTCACCCCGTCGCCTCCTATCGCGGCCATGAGCAGGCCGGCGTCCGTGTGCTGAAATCCGCCAAGGGCGCGACCGTCACCGATGCCTCCGGCCACCAGATGCTCGACGGCTTCGCCGGCCTGTGGTGCGTCAATGCCGGCTATGGCCATGACAGCATCGTCGAGGCCGCCGCCCGCCAGATGCGCGAGCTGCCCTATGCCACCGGCTATTTCAGCCTCGGCTCCGAGCCGGCCATCCGGCTTGCCGCCGAGCTGGCGGAACGCGCGCCGGGCGATCTCAATCACGTCTATTTCACGCTCGGCGGCTCCGACGCCGTCGACAGCACGGTGCGCTTCATCCGCTATTACTATCACGCGCTGGGCAAGCCCACGAAGGATCAGTTCATCTCGCTCGAGCAGGGCTATCACGGCTCGTCCACGGTCGGCGCCGGCCTGACAGCGCTTCCCGTCTTCCATGCCGGCTTCGGCATGCCGCTCGACTGGCAGCATAAGATTCCGTCGCACTACGCCTACCGCAATCCGGTCGGCACCGATCCGCGGGCGATCATCGCCGCATCGGTCGCCGCCCTGCGCGCCAAGGTCGAGGAGCTCGGCGCCGAGCGCGTCGCCGCCTTCTATGCCGAACCCATTCAGGGCTCCGGCGGTGTGCTGGTGCCGCCGGCGGGCTGGATGAAGGCGATGCGCGACACCTGCGCCGAGCTCGACATCCTGTTCGTCGCCGACGAGGTGATCACCGGTTTCGGCCGCACCGGCCCGCTCTTTGCCTGTTCGGACGACGGCATCGTCCCCGATCTCATGACCACGGCCAAGGGGCTGACCTCGGGCTACGTCCCGATGGGTGCCGTCTTCCTGTCGGAAAAGGTCTACCAGACGATCGCCGATGGCGCAGGGGCTGCAGCGATCGGCCATGGCTATACCTATTCCGCCCACCCGGTCAGTGCCGCGGTCGGCCTGGAGGTTCTGCGTCTCTACGAGAGCGGGCTGCTGGAAAACGGCGTCAAGGCCGGCGCGCGGCTGATGGCCGGTCTGCAATCGCTTTCCTCGCATCCGCTGGTCGGCGACGTGCGCGGCCGCGGCATGCTCGCGGCGATCGAACTGGTCACCGACAAGGAGCGCAAGACGCCGCTGCCAGCGGCGGCCGACCCTTCGCGCCGGATCTTCGATCGCGCCTGGAACAACGGCCTGGTGATCCGCGCCTTCGGCAACGGCGTTCTCGGCTATGCGCCGCCGCTTTGCTGCACGGAAGCGGAAATCGATGCGATCGTCGAACGCACGCTGAAGACGCTCGACCAGACGCTGAACGATCCGGATGTGCGGGCAGCGCTCGCCTGAGCATGGCGCGGCCTCTGCTGCCGGCGGTCCGTATGGCACCGGCCGGCAGCGCGGGCGAAATACCGCTTTGCCCCCATATTCGCAATTTTGTGCCGCCGCGGCTCTTCCTTTCAGAGAATCCAGCGAGCCTTAACTGCGAAACTGAGCTTGCTGAAGGTCCTTAATCCCCGAAAAGCCGGGATTTCGGGGAAATATAAGAAAAACCTCGGCGAGATCGGAACAGCATTTTCTTCTGCATTCAGCCGCGCAATCGGCACCGATTGCACCATTCGAGGACAGAGACTTGGCCAAGACCTTAGCGCAGTTCAAATATTTCACCTTTGACGTCGTCGGAACCCTGATCGACTTCGAAGGCGGCATCAAGGATTGCCTGGCGGCGATCGCCGCCGAAGCCGGTGTTTCCGTCGACGGCGAGGAAGCGCTCGCTCTTTATCGCGCTGAACGCTATTCGGGCGATGCCGGTCTGTTTCCCGACGATCTGGTGCGCGTCTATCTCGCCATCGCCCCGAAACTGGGCCTTCCCGCACAGCAGGCCTATGGCGAGCGCCTGCGCGATTCAGCCAGGAACTGGAAAGGTTTTCCCGACAGCGCCGAAGCCCTGCATCGCCTGTCGAAGCGCTACAGGCTGATCGCCATGACGAACGCCCGCCGCTGGGCCTTCGAGCATTTCTCCAAGGAGCTCGGCAACCCGTTTTATGCCGCATTCACCGCCGACGATACCGGCACGGAAAAGCCCGATCCGGCCTTCTTCGAACAGGTCTTCGCCTTTGTCGGCAAGGAAGGCGCGGCCAAGGACGACATCCTGCATGTCGCCCAGAGCCAGTACCACGATATCGGCATCTCGCGGCAGATCGGCATGACCAATTGCTGGATCGAACGGCGTCACGCCCAGAAGGGCTATGGCGGCACCATCGAGCCGAAGGAGTTCACCAAACCCGACTACCATTTCACCTCCATGGCCGGGCTTGCCGACGCGGTGGAGGTAGTCAAGACCGCCTGACAAGCGACATTCCATATTGAGCCCGCGAAAAAGACGGGACGCCAAAGCAACCTTAACAAAAAGGGGAACGCAATGAACGACAAGATCACGAATTGGACCAGCGCAGACGATGCCATGGTCGAGAATGCCATTCGCCGTGGCGCAACCCGCCGCGATCTTCTGCAGATGTTGCTGGCCGGCGGCATTGCCGCGGCTGCCGGCGGTGCGATCTTCGGACGCGCCTCGTCGGCTCTTGCGGCTACCCCGGTTTCGGGCGGTGCACTGAAGGCGGCCGGCTGGTCGTCCTCGACCGCCGATACGCTCGATCCGGCCAAGGCCTCGCTGTCGACGGACTACGTCCGCTGCTGCGCCTTCTACAACCGCCTCTCCTTCCTCGACAAGGATGGCGTCACCCAGATGGAATTGGCCGAAAGCATCGAAAGCGCCGATGCCAAGGTGTGGACCGTCAAGCTGCGCAAGGGCGTGACCTTCCATAGCGGCAAGAGCCTGTCTTCGGCCGACGTCGTCTATTCGCTGAAGCGCCATCTCGATCCGGCGGTCGGCTCAAAGGTGAATGCGATCGCCAAGCAGATGACCGATTTCAAGGCCGTCGATCCGCTCACGGTCGAAATCACGCTGGCCGCCCCGAACGCCGACCTGCCGACGATCCTGGCCATGCATCATTTCATGATCATCGCCGACGGCACGACGGATTTCAGCAAGGCCAACGGTACCGGCGCCTTCGTCTGCGAGACCTTCGAACCCGGCGTCCGTTCCGTCGCCGTCAAGAACAAGAACTACTGGAAACAGGGCGGCCCGCATCTCGATTCCTTCGAGTTCTTCGCGATCGCCGATGACTCGGCGCGCGTCAATGCGCTGCTCTCCGGCGACATCCAGCTTGCCGCCTCCATCAATCCGCGCTCGATGCGGCTTCTGGACGGCCAGCCGGGCATCACGCTGTCGAAGACCACGTCGGGCAACTACACCGACCTCAACATGCGTCTCGACATGAGCCCCGGCAACAGCAAGGACTTCGTGACCGGCGTCAAATATCTGCTGAACCGCGAGATCATCCAGAAGTCGGCATTGCGCGGCCTTGCCGAAATCGGCAACGACCAGCCGGTGCCGCCCTCCAACATCTACCACAATGCCGATCTGAAGCCGAAGGCCTTCGATCCGGAAAAGGCCAAGTTCCACTTCCAGAAGTCGGGTCTGCTCGGCCAGTCCGTCCCGGTCGTCGCCTCCGACGCGGCCACCTCATCGATCGACATGGCGATGGTGCTGCAGCAGGCCGGCGCGGAAATCGGCATGAAATTCGACGTGCAGCGCGTGCCGTCCGACGGCTACTGGTCGAACTACTGGCTGAAGGCGCCGATGCATTTCGGCAATATCAACCCGCGCCCGACGCCAGACATCCTCTTCTCGCTGCTCTATTCCTCCCAGGCCCCCTGGAACGAGAGCCAGTACAAGTCCGAGAAGTTCGACAGCATGCTGCTGGAAGCGCGCGGCTCGCTCGACCAAGCCAAGCGCAAGGCGATCTATGGCGACATGCAGGCGATGATCGCGGAAGAAGCCGGCACGGCCATTCCCGCCTATATCTCCAACGTCGACGCGATCTCCTCCAAGCTGCACGGGCTGGAAGCCAGCCCGCTCGGCGGCATGATGGGCTATGCCTTCGCGGAATATGTCTGGCTTGATGCCTGATCCCTGCCTTCGTACTCGACCGGTGGTGTTTTGGCGCCACTTGTCGGGTACAGTGCCGTATGAGCGGTGCATCCGTTCTCGCGATAGGTATCCGATATGAACCGCCACGTTCTTTCTCTCGTGTTCGGCCGTGTGATCGTGGCCCTGATTACGCTGCTCATCGTGTCCTTCACGGTGTTTGCCGCAACCGAAATGCTGCCGGGCGACGTCGCGCAGATCCTGCTCGGCCAGGCCGCGACCCCCGAAGCGGTCGCGGGCCTGCGTACCGCCATGCACCTCAACGATTCGGCCATCCTGCGTTTCGTCCGCTGGCTCGCGGGCCTTGCCACCGGCGATCTCGGCATCTCCTATGCCAACAACATGCCGATTGCAGACCTGATCGGCTCGCGGCTCGGGAATTCGCTGAAGCTTGCGGCGGCAACGACGCTGTTCTCCGTGCCGATTGCGCTGACGCTCGGCATTACGGCGGCCATGCTGCGCGGTTCACTCTATGACCGCATCGTCACGGTGATTTCCATCGGCGTCATTTCCGTACCGGAATTCATGGTGGCGACCTCGGCCGTGCTGCTCTTCGCCGTCTACCTCAAATGGCTGCCGGCGCTCGCCTTCGCCAATGAAATCCATTCCTTCTCGCAGATGCTGCGCGTCTTCGCGATGCCGGTGATCACGCTGAGCTTCGTGATATCGGCGCAGATGATCCGCATGACGCGCGCCGCCGTCATCGAGACGCTGAACACGCCCTATGTGGAAATGGCGCTGCTGAAGGGCGCCTCACGGCCGCGCATGGTGCTCAAGCATGCGCTTCCCAACGCGCTCGGCCCGATCGTCAATGCGGTCGCGCTCTCGCTGTCCTATCTGCTCGGCGGCGTCATCATCGTCGAGACGATCTTCAACTATCCGGGCATTGCCAAGCTGATGGTGGATGCCGTCGCCACCCGCGACCTGCCGCTGATCCAGACCTGCGCGATGATCTTCTGTCTGGTCTATCTGCTGTTGATCACCATTGCCGACATCATCGCCATCATCTCCAATCCGAGGCTGCGCTGACCATGGCTCTTACCGCGTTCACTCCCCGCAAGCTCGGTTTCCGCTTCAATATCGTCGGCATGATCGGCCTTGCCGTCATTCTCGCCTGGGCACTCATTGCCATCTTCGCGCCGCTGCTGACCCCCTACCCGATCGGCGAAATCGTCGATTACGACTATTTCGGGCCGATCTCGGCGAAATTCTGGCTGGGCACCGATTATCTCGGCCGTGACATCTTCTCGCGCATCCTCATGGGCGCCCGCTATACCGTCGGCATCTCGCTGGCGGCCGTCTGCATCTCCTGCTTCAGCGGCGTTGCGCTCGGCATGATCGCGGCCGTCATCGGCGGCTGGTTCGACAGCGCGCTGAGCCGCTTTCTCGATGCCCTGAACTCGATCCCGAGCAAGCTGTTCGGCCTAGTCGTCGTGGCCGGTGTCGGCTCCTCGATCCCGGTGCTGATCATGACGCTCGCCGTCATCTATACGCCCGGCGCCTATCGCTTCTCGCGGGCGCTTTCGGTGAACATCAACACGATGGATTTCATAACCGTCGCCCGCGCACGCGGCGAAGGCGCGCTCTATCTCATCCGCTCCGAAATCCTTCCCAACATCCTCGGGCCGGTCATGGCCGATCTCGGCCTGCGCTTCGTCTTCATCGTGCTGCTTCTGTCGGGCCTGTCCTTCCTCGGCCTCGGCGTGCAGCCGCCCAATGCCGACTGGGGGGCGCTGGTGCGTGAGAACATCGGCGGCCTGCCCTTCGGCGCGCCGGCGGTGATCTTCCCGAGCATTGCGATCGCCAGCCTGACGATCAGCGTCAATCTCTTGATCGACAACCTGCCCCAGAAAATCCGAGACCGGAGCAATTGATGGCCAAGCTCGTCGAAATTCGCGACCTGAAGGTCGAGGCCAAGACAGATTCCGGCCGTCGGGTCGAAATCATCCGTGGCGTCAGCTTCGATATCGAAGACGGCGAGATCGTTGCCCTGATCGGCGAAAGCGGCTCGGGCAAGACCACGATCGCGCTCACGCTGATGGGACACGCGCGCACCGGATGCCGGATCAGCGGCGGCGAGGTCCTGCTTGCCGGCAAGGACATGACGAGCCTGCCGGAAAAGGCGCGAGCCCGCATTCGCGGCACCGAGGTCGCCTATATTCCGCAAAGCGCTGCCGCCGCCTTCAATCCGGCGCAGACCATCATGGAACAGGTGATCGAAATCACCCGAATCCATGATCTCATGCCGGCCGACGAAGCCAGGGCACGCGCCGTCGAGCTCTTCAAGGCCCTGAGCCTGCCGAACCCGGAAACGATCGGCTCGCGCTACCCGCACCAGGTGTCCGGCGGCCAGTTGCAGCGTCTGTCGGCCGCAATGGCGCTGATCGGCGACCCGAAGCTGGTGATCTTCGACGAGCCGACGACCGCACTCGACGTGACGACGCAGATCGAAGTGCTGCGGGCCTTCAAGTCCGTGATGAAGAAAGGCGGCATTGCCGGCGTCTACGTGTCGCATGATCTCGCGGTCGTCGCCCAGGTGGCCGACCGGATCGTCGTCCTCAAAGGCGGCGAGATCCAGGAGATCGGCAAGACCGAGCAGATCCTTTCCGCACCCTCGCACCCCTATACGCGCCAGCTGCTCGGCGCGTTCGAGCCCAAGCTCTATGCCTCCCCGGCGCCAACCGAAGAGCACAAGACGCCGGCCCTTCTGGAGGTCACCGACATCGTTGCCGGTTACGGACCGATCCAGCCGAACGGTCTACCGGCGGCAACAGCCCTGAAATCCGTCAGCCTCCGGCTCGAGACCGGCCGCAATCTCGGCGTCATCGGCGAATCCGGCTGCGGCAAATCCACGCTTGCCCGGGCCATTGCCGGCATCCTGCCGCCGGTTTCCGGCGACGTCATCTTCGATGGCCGGCAGCTCGCCGCCGACGCCCGCAGGCGCCAGCGCGAAGAGCTGCGCAAGCTGCAGATCGTCTTCCAGTTCGCCGACACCGCACTCAATCCGGCCAAGTCGATCGGCGACATCCTCGGCCGTCCCCTCGCCTTCTATCAAAATCTCGGCGGCAAGCAGCGTGAGGCGCGCATCGACCAGCTCCTGGACATGGTCCATCTGCCGAAAGCCCTCAAGCATCGCCGTCCGCCCGAACTCTCCGGCGGCCAGAAGCAGCGCATCAACCTGGCGCGGGCCTTGGCGGCCGAGCCGAAGCTCATCCTGTGCGACGAAATCACCTCGGCGCTCGATACGGTGGTTGCAGCCGCCATCATCGACCTGCTCAAGGAGCTGCAGCGCGAGCTCGGCCTGTCCTACATCTTCATCAGCCACGACCTGTCGACCGTGCAGGCGATCTGCGACGAGATCATCGTCATGTATGGCGGCGAGAAGATCGAGCAGCTCGCCTCCGCCGACCTCGCCGCCGGCGCCAGGCATCCCTATTCCAAGCTGCTCTTCTCCTCCGTGCCGAAGCTCGACACCGGTTGGCTGGATGGGCTGCAGCAGGACTCGGAGCTGATGCGGGCTTTCGCGAAGCGCTGACGGGCGTTTCGCGGCCGGCAATCCGGCAAGGCGTCAGACCGGAAACAGGCTGGTCAGCGGCATATGCGCCTTGACGATCGGCGATTTCAGCACGACGAAGCTGAAATATTTGTCGATGCCGATCTCCATGTCGATCAGCCGTTCCATCGTCGTCTGGTATTCGGCAATGCCGGCGGTTACGAACTTCACCAGATAATCGTAGCCGCCGGAGACGAGATGGCATTCGACGACCGAATCCACCTTCTCGACCGCCGCCAGGAACCGGGCAAAATCGATCTGGCGATGGTTCTTGAGCGTCACCTCGGTAAAGACGGTGAGCGTCTGCCCGAGCTTGGCGATGTTGATCTGCGCCGAATAGCCGGCGATATAGCCTTCGGATTGCAGCTTCTTGACCCGCATCAGACAGGGGCTGGGCGAAAGATTGACGAGTTCGGCCAGCTCGACATTGGTGATGCGGCCATTCTTCTGCAATTCGTAGAGAATCTTGATGTCGATCCGGTCGAGCTTCATCGGCGTGCTCCCCCTCATATCGGCAGCGGCACGCCGCCTTACGGAATAATCTTCCGTCATTTTAGGCGGAAAGCCTCGGTTAGCAAGCGGAATCGGACCAGGTTATGGCGATATAACCTCGTAAAATCCTGATCTTAGCACAAGTATTCGCGGCAGCCCTATGTGACCGAAGGAAATGCTGTCGACAGGCGATCTGCAGCATTTGCGTGGTGAAAGCTCGATTAGAATGCCTGCCTGAAACCGGAGAAAGCCATGCCAGCCCCCCTTCTGCATATTGAAACCACGCCCGTCCTGCCGGAGCGGGCGGATGCGGTGGTGATCGGCGGCGGCATAGTCGGCGTTTTCACCGCCTATTATCTGGCGCAACGCGGCCTGAAAGTCGTCCTTCTCGAGAAGGGACGGATCGGCGCCGAACAGTCCAGCCGCAATTGGGGCTGGTGCCGGCAGCAGAACCGCGATGCCCGCGAACTGCCGATCTCCACCAAGAGCCTGGCGCTCTGGGAGGATTTCGGCAAAGAGAGCGGCGAGGATACCGGCTTTCGCCGCTGCGGCCTCCTCTATCTCAGCAATGACGATGCCGAGCTTGCCGGCTGGGCCCGTTGGGGCGAGTTCGCACGCGGGGTCGGCGTCACCACCCATATGCTGGATGGGAAGAAGGCGAGCGAGTTCGGCGCCGCGACCGGCCGGCAATGGAAAGGTGGCGTCTTCTCGCCGACGGATGGCACCGCCGATCCCTCGCGGGCGGCCCCGGTCGTCGCCCGCGCCGTCATGGCGCTCGGCGGCAGCGTCCACCAGATGTGCGCGGCGCGCGGGCTGGAGATCGAAGGCGGCCATGTCAGCGGCGTGGTCACCGAGGCCGGTACGATCCGCACGCGCACGGTCGTCATGGCCGGCGGCGCCTGGGCCTCCTCCTTCTGCCGCCAGCTCGGCATCCGTTTTCCGCAAGCCGCGATCCGCTCCTCCATCCTCTCGGTCGGCCCCGGCGCCGAGGGCCTGCCGGCGGCGCTGCACACCGCCGCGGTCTCGGCAACACGCCGCGGCGACGGCGGCTATACGCTCGCCATCAGCGGCCGCGCCCGCGTCGATCCCACCCCGCAGCAGCTCCGTTTTGCACGGCATTTCGTGCCGATGTTCATCAAGCGCCGGCGCAGCCTGGCACCGGGCGGGCTGGAGGGGGTCAGGGGCGGACATGAAACCCTGTCGCGCTGGCGGCTCGACCGGCCGACGCCGATGGAGCGCAACCGCATTCTCGATCCGCGCCCGGATCGTGCCCAGATCGATCTGACGCTGGAGCGGGCGCGCGCGCTGCTTCCGGCGCTCGTCCATACCCCCGTCACGGCGGCATGGGCGGGCTATATCGACAGCACGCCCGACGGCGTTCCGGCAATCGGCGAGATCCCGGGGCTTCCCGGCCTGATTCTGGCCGCGGGCTTCAGCGGCCACGGCTTCGGCATCGGCCCAGGTGCGGGTCATCTCGTCGCCGATCTCGTTACCGGCATGGAGCCGATCGTCGATCCGAAACCCTATTCGCCGGACCGGCTCAACGCTTCGGTCTGGGGCAAGGTCGCCGACTTCTGATCCCCACGAGGAATTGGGTGGCGTGTCGACATGGTGCCTGTCGAGGAGCAGACGTCAAAAGAGGCTCACACGAGAAAGCTACAATTCTGCGGCTAAGCACCAGAGATTTGCACACGAAATCCAAAATTCGACATAAAATCGTTGAAATATAAAGCAGATGCAACTATCTTTTCAGCTATGATCTACCGCCTCGAAATAGAAAACTTTTATTCCATTCGGGACCCCGCAATTATCGATTTGCGGATTGCGAAGAATGTTCCCGATTATCCGGAACGCTTCTCACCAATCTTCCAAGGATCGACAGAGCGCGTACCGAAGGTTGTTGCTCTTTTCGGAGCGAACGGCTCGGGAAAATCGACGGTCTTGAAGGCTCTGTCGTTTCTCGCATGGTTCTTGAAAGACAGCTTTCAGCATCAGGGCGACTTGCTTTGCGAAAGGTTCAATGACGAAGAGTCGGCCGGGCGAGCGGTCCGTCTTGCGGTCGAGTTGGGTGGCCTTTCCGAACTGAGCCAGCGATCCGTCAATTCGGTCGACCACGAAGACGGGGATTTCGGTACTTATCGTTACGAGCTTGAACTCCAGTCGATAAACGGTTCGGTGCGGCATGTGAGCCATGAGGCTTTGCGGCACAAACCCCTTGGCCAGAAGAAATGGCAGCGTGTTTTCGAGCGCGGCGCGAACCGCGACGTTCGAGGCTCGAAAAACTTTCCATTATCGGGCTATAGCCAGGTGATCGATAAGGTGCGGGACAGCGCGAGTGTCGTATCAACCCTTGCGCTGTTCGAGCATGAACCGTCGAAGATTCTCATTCAAGCTGCGGGTTCGGTCTTCCGAAATATCATCATCGAGCGCACAGAGTTCACCGACAAGGACGTTATCCAGTTCCTCGTTCAAAACCCTTCGGCTCTTGCCAGTCTGAATCGCGAACTGACGCGAATAGACGTCGGTGTCGAACAGATGGAAATCGTGCAGACGGCGAGCGGACCAACCGCACTATTCAAGCACGAGG
>JASGEG010000257.1:0-3444 GCA_047606605.1 Rhizobium sp. | reverse complement strand
GAGCGCCGTCCCCATGTCCAATCCCGTCTGCGTCGAAGTCACCCGTGGAAATCTTGTCGAGAGCCGTCATCGCGGTTCCGTCGCTGTCGTCGATGGCGACGGCAAGCTGGTTCTGTCGCTCGGTGACATCGAGCGGGCGGTGTTTCCGCGCTCCGCCTGCAAGGCGATGCAGGCGCTGCCGCTGGTCGAAAGCGGCGCGGCGGACGCTTACGGTTTCGGCGCCAAGGAACTGGCGCTGGCCTGCTCCTCGCATAATGGAGAGGACGAGCATGTGGCGCTTGCCGCTTCCATGCTCGCCCGCTCCGGCCGCGATGTCGGCGCGCTTGAATGCGGCGCGCATTGGTCCTTGGACCAGGCGACCCTCATTCATCAGGCGCGCAGCCTCGAACAGCCGACGGCGCTGCATAACAATTGCTCGGGCAAGCATGCCGGCTTCGTCTGCGGCTGCTGTCATCAGGGCATCGATCCCGAAGGCTATGTCGGATACGACCATCCGCTGCAGCAGCAGATCCGCGAGACGATGCAGAGCCTGACCGGCACGCCGCTCGGCCATGACAATTGCGGCACCGACGGCTGCGCCATTCCAAGCTACGCGGTGCCGCTCAGAAGCCTGGCGCATGGTTTCGCCAGGATGGCGACGGGCAGCGGCCTGGAGCCGCTGCGGGCCAAGGCCTCGCGCCGTCTGCTCGAAGCCTGCATGGCCGAACCCTTCTATGTCGCCGGCACGGGCCGCGCCTGCACCCGGCTGATGCAGGCAGCGCCCGGCCGGGTCTTCGCCAAGACGGGCGCCGAGGGCGTCTTCTGCGCGGCCGTTCCCGAGCTGGGCATCGCCATTGCGCTCAAATGCGATGACGGCAACAGCCGCGCCGCCGAAATCATGGTCGCCGCCATACTCGCCCGCTTCTTCGAGACGGGCAGCGATGCCCATGCCGGCTTGGCGGCGCTGGCCGGCAAGGCGCTCAGGAACTGGAACGGCACCCATGTCGGCGAGATCAGGGCGACAACGGCGCTGACGGCGTGAGGCCGTTCATGCGTCGAGGATCGTCATTCCCGTGTCCCGATAGGGCTTCAGGCTTTCCTCGGGGATGCCCGCGGGCAGGATCATGCCGGACACCGCGGCGATGGGCAGGATGTGGCAGGGGGAGGCCGCATCCAGCTTTTCCTGCGTCGCCAGCACATAGGTTTCCGCCGAACATTGCGCGATATGCCGCTTGATGGCGGCTTCCTCGAAATCGCCGGTCGAAAGGCCGCGCGCGGGATGGATCGCGGTGACGCCGAGGAAGAAGAGATCCGGCCGCACCAGCGAAATCGCCGCCATCGCCACGGCGCCCGTCGCCACCATCGAGTGCTTGTAGAGCCTGCCGCCGATCAGGATCACCTCGGCGGTCGGATGATGCTCCAGCTCGCCTGATATCGTCGGGCTGTGGGTGACGATCGTGAAGGCGAAATCCCTGGGCAGGTGGCGGGCGATCTCGGCATTCGTCGTGCCGCCGTCGAGAAAGACGGTCTGGCCCGGCCGGATCATGCCGGCGGCATAGGCCCCGAGCCGGCGCTTCGCATCCGACGACAGGCTTTGCCGTGCCGAGAAGTCGGGCAGCTCCGGCGAGAGCGGCAGCGCGCCGCCATGCACCCGTTTCAGCAGCTTCTCCGCCGCCATCTCCCGCAGATCCCGGCGGATCGTGTCTTCCGACAGGCCGAGTTCGTCGGCGATCCCCTTGGCGATCACCTGGCCGTCGCGGCGTAGCCTGTCGAGAATGAGGGTCTTTCGTTGGCTGGTGAGCATGGAACCTGCTTTCGCACGATAATTCATGAATTTTCGTGAATCTATCAAAATAGAGTCGACAATCAAGAAAATTAATGCATTTTCGTGCAAATTCCTGCAAGGGCAGGAGAAGAGGAGATATGACATGTTGATCTTGATTGCCGGCCCCTACCGCTCCGGAACCGGGGATGATCCCGAAAAGATGGTCGCCAACCTCACGCGGCTGGAAGAGCCGTCCTATGCCCTGTTCAAGGCCGGGCATCTGCCGATGATCGGTGAATGGGTCGCCTTGCCGGTCTGGAATGCCGCTGGCGGCGAGAGGGTCGGCGACGATCTCTATGAGGAAATCTTCCATCCGGTCGCTGGGCGGTTGCTGCAGCTTTGCGAGGGCGTTTTGCGGTTGCCGGGCGAATCCAAGGGCGCCGACAACGACGTTCGCATCGCGCATGAGCGCGGCATTCCCGTCTGGTATCGATTGGAAGACGTGCCGGGCTGCAGCTAAAAAGGTGAGCCGCTCGCGGCAATGATCAAAAGCTTTCATGGCGGATATCAGCGTCAGCCACTTCCGTATTTCCCCGCTTGGCTTTAGCTTCCGACAAAATCCAAGCGAGGAAGCGGATATGCCGACACTCTATTTTTCATCTGGAAGCTGTGCACTGGCGAGCCTGATTGCGCTCTCGGAATCGGGGCTCGCCTACGAGACCCGGCGCCTCGTTCTTGCCAATGGCGATCAGCGTCAGCCGGATTACCTGGCCATCAATCCCAAGGGACGGGTTCCGGCGCTGGTGACGGACAAGGGTGTGATCACGGAAAACGTGGCCATCCTCGCCTATGTCGCCCAGATCGCGCCGGCGGCCCGGCTTGCGCCGCTCGATGATCCCTTCCAATTCGCTGAGATGCAGGCCTTCAACAGCTATCTCGCATCGACCGTGCATGTGAACCATGCGCACAAGATGCGTGGCAGCCGCTGGACCGACGACGCGGCGGCGATCGAGGCGATGAAGGCCAAGGTGCCGCAGACCATGGGTGAAAGCTTCGCACTGATCGAGGAGGCGATGCTGAAGGGGCCCTGGGTCATGGGCGAGCAATATACGGTCGCCGACGGCTATCTCTTCACGCTGTCGGGCTGGCTTGCCGGCGATGGCGTCGATCCCTCTCGTTTCGAGAAGGTCAGCGCGCACCGCGCCCGCATGCTGGAGCGTCCCGCTGTGCAAAAGGCCGTCGCCATCGAGCAGGGTTGATCAGACTGGCCTGAAGGCAGCGAGCAGCTTTTTCGGTGCGCGAAATTGCCAGGCCTCGATCAGCCGCAGCCGCAGTTCCGCGTCGCCGATTTGCGCGATGCGGACCGGCAGTGACGGCCAGCCGATATAGTGATCGGACTGGAAATAGATATCCGGCGCCATCTCGATCAGCTGTTCCTTGCGATCGAGAGGCAGGGACAGCACGATGGTGTCGCCATTCTTGACCGACACGAATGCCTTGCCGCCGATCTTCAGCGCCGGCAGGCCATAATGCGTGCCGATCTCGACCTCGGGCAGGCGGGAAGCTGTCACGAGCCGCTGAAGGCGCTGGAGAATGGCATCGGTGTCGCTGTTCGGTTTCATGCCGTGTTCGTCAGCGCTGCAAATTGCGCTGCTCTTCTTCACGCGCATTCATTCGGGCAAGCTTCTCGCTTTCCCGTC
>JASGEG010000256.1:0-8932 GCA_047606605.1 Rhizobium sp. | reverse complement strand
TGCCGCAGTTGAGACTGCTCGTTAAGCCAAACGCGCGATTCTCGATTCCACGTTCTTCCGCCCATGCTCCGCATACCGGTGGAAATGCGCCGTCCCTTCGCCTGTGTGAAGCGCGCGCTATACGCCCATCTTTCCCGATGCTTAGCCTGCATGTTCGAGCCCCGTCGTCATATCGATGTGTTCAACACTTCGCAGCGGAAAACTGAATCCGTTCCGAAATCAAAAGGATCAATAGGTGCTCAATACCAACACCATTCATAACGTGCTGAACATTCTTATCAGCCTGTCTGCACTTTTCGTAGCGGTCCTGCTTGCCACCGGCTGTTCTCAATTTGGTGACGGCATGCTGGAATGCTCACAGTCCTTCCTCAGCCCGCAGATCACCGCTTTTGCGATTGCGGGGCTCTCCGCATTCAAAATCGTCATCAACATCGTTCGCGATGGAATGTCTGGCCTGGTGAAACCTCAGCCGCCGGTCGGCAAATAAGATTGCATGATCGGTCGTCGGCCTGGGTCTTTTGAAGACGTGTTGAGTTTATAGAGGCGATTCATGGCGATTAACGAGTTTCTCGATGCCTTGGGCATCAAGGCCGGTGTCGTTATCGCCGGTCTCTCCGGCGGTATTTTGCGAGGTCTATCACGACGTCGCTATACCACCCGTGAAATGGTTGCATCGCCAATCTGCGGGGCCCTTGCCGCAGCCTATCTGACGGAGCCGGCACTTTATTATTTGCGGGTCATCAATTGGCCGCTGCCCCAGAAAGATGTTGCTGCGATGAATGCCACGGCCTTCGTGGTCGGCGTCTGCGCCATGTGGATCGCTGATCTGCTCTTCGATACGATCTCGCGTTGGATCAGAGGTGGTCGAACGCTTCCCTAATTCGCGCCCGCATCGTTCTATGATCGACCATTGCCCGCCCTCTCCTGCACAGGAGAGGGCGCTTTTTTGCGTTTTAATCACCCTGTCCGGCCGAGCCAATTTGCGGAGGGCTGGACCTCTGCTTTCCATCGCCATATGTGATGACTTCATCTGCACTAATCATTTTTGTTGCAGCCAGCGGGCTGGTAATAGTCGTCGGTGACACCGATGACATGAATGATGGAAGGCGCCCGCGATGAAGCATTGGCCAGATACCCGGATTCTTGATCTGTTCGGCATCGATCTTCCCATCATTCAAGCACCCATGGCTGGGGCCACCACGCCCGAAATGGTGATTGCGGTTAGTGAGGCGGGTGGTCTTGGGTCCTTGCCGAGTGCGCAATATAGCGTCGAGCAATTACGGGGGGCCTTGGGCGAGATTCGAGCGGCGACGAAGAGGCCAATCAATGTGAATTTCTTCACCCATGTTGCGCCAGAGCCTGATCCCGCGCGGCTAATGGCATGGCGGGCGCGGCTTGCACCCTATTATGTCGAGGCCGGGCTCGACCCGTCCGAGGCCGCTCGCGCAGGCGCGAGAGCCCCATTCGACCGCTTCTTTTGTGAGGTTGTGGAAGCCTATCGACCCGAAGTCGTGAGTTTTCATTTCGGGCTACCGGACCCGGAGTTGATGAAACGGGTGAAGGCCACCGGGGCAAAGGTCATTTCGTCGGCGACTACCGTGGCAGAGGCGCGATGGCTCCGTGATCGTGGCGTCGATGCCATTATTGCCATGGGGTTCGAGGCGGGCGGTCATCGCGGCAGCTTCCTGACGGAGGACATGGCGACGCAGGTCGGGACGATGGCGCTGGTGCCACAGATTGTCGATGCGGTTGATGTTCCGGTTATCGCCGCGGGCGGGATCGGGGATGGGCGCGGCATTGCAGCCGCCTTTTCGCTCGGCGCTGCGGCCGTCCAGATAGGGACGAGCTATCTTTTCACCCCGGAGGCCAAGATACCGGAAGTTCATCGTGCTGCGCTGCAGCGCGCAGGCGATGATAACACGGCGCTGACCAATGTCTTCACCGGCCGGCCGGCAAGAGGCGTCGTGAACCGTGTCATGCGTGAGGTCGGACCACTCTCTGATCTGGCCCCCGCATTTCCGACAGCGGGCGGCACGTTGGCGCCGCTCCGCGCCAAGGCTGAATCTGCAGGGTCGGATGATTTCACCAATCTGTGGTCGGGTCAGGCGGCGAGATTGGCGCGGTCGCTGCCATCCGGAGAGCTTACCGTCACTTTGGCGAATGAAGCACACGCCTGCATCAGGCGATTGGTGAATTGCTGATGGACGAAAGTTTGTCCTGCTTGCCGGCGGGAGGCCGGTGATCGAGAGGGCGGTGGCAGCAAAACAGGAGGAGATTTCATGAGCTTGGCGGTTGATTTGACAGATCGTTTTGCCGTTTCCACATGGTCGTTGCATCGCGCGCTTGGTGCTACTTATCCTTACAGGCCCGGCGGAACCGAAGCGCCGGAGCGCCAGCCCACCTATGGGGACGGCTCCGTCGAACTGGTCGATCTCCCCAAAGAATTCGCAGAGCGTGGAATTTTCCGCATGGAAATCTGCTCGTTCCATCTGCCGAGCCGCTCGCCGGCTTATCTTGCCGGCTTGCGGAATGCCTTGGATAATGCGGGCGTCAAGGTGCAGACGCTGCTGGTCGAAGATGGCGATCTCAGCAAACCGGAAACGGCCGAGCGCGATGCGGAATGGATGGCGGGCTGGATCGATATTGCCATTGCGCTCGGAGCGAGCAATATGCGCGTGATTGCCGGCAAAGAGCGCCCCACCGAGGAGGCATTGAGCCGGGCTGAATTGCATCTCAGCCGCCTGGTCGACATGATGGATGGCTCCGGGGTGCGCCTCGTCATCGAAAATTGGTTCGCGTTGCTGCCCGGGCCGACCGAAGTCAATCGCGTGCTCGATAATCTCAATGGCAGGCTTGGTCTCAACGGCGATTTCGGCAATTGGAGCGGTGAGGGCAAATATGCCGATTTGGCTGAAATTATGGGACGCGCTGAACTTTGCCATGCCAAAGCGCATTATTCGGCGACCGGCCTGGATGTCGAAGACTATGTTCGTTGCGTCGAACTTTCCAACACCGCCGGCTACAAAGGTCCGTTCACGCTGATCTATGACTCTTCATTCCATCAGAACGAATGGTTGGGCATCCTGGAGGAACGGGATTGCATCGCCGCGTTATTGGGAAAGATTGTCGCTATTGGGTAGCTGCTTTACTTGAGGCACAAGAAGTCTAAGGCGGTCGGCCTCCCTGCCTCAATGAAACTCATGCTGATGCAGGGCGCCGAGCAACTGATCTTGAGTCTGATAGCCGGCATCATAGAGGCTGATGGCGACATTCGCCGCGGATAGGCCTTCTTGGCTCTGCAGCTTGATGCTGCGCTCGGCGCACCAAGCATAAAGTGCACCGGCAAGAATATCGACATCGTCGGGATAAAGGGGCGAGTTGACCATCATAGACATTCGCTGGACCAAGGGTGAAGGCTCGAACTCGAGCGGGATGCTCCAGAGACTGCTTTGATTCCGGAAGTTTGCAATCAACATCGTGCGCCGGCGTTAACACCCGCCTGATTTGATACAGCGCTGGTATCGTATTGGTACAAACAGGTGGTCGAAGGGCTATTTGGGCTGTTGATCCGGCGCATGTGGGGCCGGGTTTTCGATCGTGCCTTTCTCACCATGAGGCACGGCGAACAAAAGGGCGCCCAGCACGAATGTGAGCGCCACCAGAAGCAGAAGTATGAATTTCGGCCTCGACGGCATCATTGATGGACTGGATTGGACGCCTCGACTGCTGCTTCGATCAATTCCTCCGCATAGGATAGAGCCGAGGCGGTGTCTTCACCGTCGAGTTTCAATTCCCGGCATTTCTTATGCATGGCTCTGCGAATGTCCGCCAGCAAGGTCGCGTCCAGATCGACCTGGCCATCGTCAAAAACATGCGTAAGGGCGGACTGAGCGACAATTTCAAGGACCGCGACACGGCCCTCGATCTCCCCCAAAGAGGGAATTGCATTCTTCTTCACGTGATGCTTGCAATCGCGATGCGTGGTGAGCATGTTCGTAGGTCTCCTCTGCTGACGCAGATAACCGGCGAGAGGCAAAAAGGTTCAACCGAACTCAAGGAAAAACTGAATTAATGCTCGAATTGCTGTTCCAGCGATATTGAGGCCGATGAAATTGGGGAGAGCTCCTTACTTCATCGGGCAAAGATTGGGGTCCGATAGTACGTCCGCACAATGGGGAGAGCGGCGGAAATCGTCATAATAAAGCGTCCATTCCGTCGTGTCGGCAGCACGATAGGGGCCGAATTTGAAATATTGGTTCTTGCCCAGTCCCTTGTCGGCATGACCAATATGTCCCTTGATGGTGACAATCCATTTGTCATTGGCGAAAATCTCGATATGCCCGGTGCCGTCCGGACCCGGCTTGGTATAGATGGCAAAGTCGATCCAGCCGGAATCCGGCGTCGGTAATTTGTTGCCGTGGTCGGTTATGGTAATGGCGCTCGTGCAGCCGGTAAACTCTTTGCCATCCGCCGCTCCCCAGTTGCCATCCGTGGCAACCAGCGCGCGCATCTGATTGGTGTCCGATCGGAACCAGACCGGGGTCTGGTCGCGGTCGCAAGCCTTTGCTCCGTCATGAGAGTAGCTCTTCGGTGGAGCGATATAGTTGGTTTCCACCGTTGCGAAGAGTTTGCCGTTGTTCAGGCGCAGGGCGAGAAACGGGCTGAAATCGCCTTTGGCTTTCGGTCCGATCTCACGTTTCCATTGAGCGATGAGGTAACGATGATCGCCGGATGGAATGGGATCGGCGAATTTGACCGCGAAGCCGTACCAGACGCCTTGATCATAGGGGACGCGATATTTCGTGCGCTCCCAAATCTCCGCTCTTTCGCTGCAATTGGCCTTGCCGGGCGGGCAAAGCGGCTTGACGCTGAGTTTCAGCGCGCCGCTGCCGGTACGCTTCACTTCCGATTGGAATTCGACCTTCCCAGCCTCCTGTTCGGCATTGTCCCGATAATAGAGGTGACCGGACGGCGCGAAATCGCTGCCGTCGAAACCATCCCGGAGGACCAATTGAGCGGGTTCTTCGGCTAAGGCCGGTGTCATGGCGCAGGTGCAAGTGCAGGCCAGTATGGCAGGCAATGCATATTTTGCGTTCATGACGGGCAGCTCCTTCGGTGGACGTTTATGGAATGCTATCAATGACCTGTTCGTTTGCGGTGGGCAAGGGGCGGTTGCGCGTACCATATTGCTACGACGTCGATTTTATCCGCGTCGATCTCTATGCTTCGGCCGATTGGATCTATCCCGGAGCAGGGCGAGGTGTTCGAGCCGGACGGCTACGACTTGATCTTGGGCGAGAAATGGCGGGTCGATTTCGAGATGCCGAAGAGATAGGTAGGCAATCGATCGGTCCGTTTCGCACCGGCAATTCAACTGAGAGGAATGATTTTCATGACGATCGAGGAAGACCTCACCCGTATCGCACAGCAAGAGGAGACGCTGCGTTTCGATGCTTTCGATCTCTCAACCGCCTGGGTGCTCGGCAAGTTGTTGCATGATCTTGCCAGCGAGCGCAATCTTGGGGTCGCGATCGATATCACGCTGCACTCCATGCCTGTCTTCTATAGCGCGCTAGCGGGCTCCACCCCTGACAATTCCGGCTGGATTCGACGGAAACGGAATATGGTATTGCGCTATTTCCGCAGCAGCTATGCCAGCGCGCTCCATCTGCAAAAGCAAGGAAAGACGATCGAGGACAACGGGCTTTCAGGGGCTGATTTCGCGGCATCCGGCGGCAGCTTCCCGATCTTCGTCAATGGTGCGGGGTGTATCGGTGCCGTGACCGTGTCCGGCTTGCCGCAGCGCGAGGACCATAATCTCGTGGTGGAAGCGCTGGCGCTTACGCTCGGCCACGAACTGCACAATCTCCGTCTGGCGTAAAAACGAGCGCGGCGCCCGGCCTGACGCGGGCGCCGCGCCTGTTGTCAGATCTTTCCGCCGGCTTCGGCGATGACCTTGGTCAGGCTGCCGGTTGCCGGGAATAGCGGGATCAGGCAGGCCTGCAGGGCATGATAAATGTCGCCCTTGCCCGGGAAGAGCGTATGGGCCGGGACGAGATCTTCCGTCAGTTCTTCATGCCAGCCGCCATTCTTGTGGTCGATGAAATGGCGAGCGATGACGCCCCATATCTTGCGGTAGCTGGCCTCATGGAAATCGCTCGGCAGATGTTCGTTGAGGTAGTGCGCGGCACCGGCGCCTTCGGATGCGGGCCACCACAGCTTGTTGCGCTTTGCCGGCGCGTCGGACCAATCGAGCGTATAGAAGAAGCCGTTCTTGTCGTTGTCCCATCCCAGTGACATGGATTGCGAAAACAGGCCCTTCGCCGCGTCCGGCATCCAGTCGTGGCGCCGACCGCCAAGCGACCAGAGCTGCAGGATGAGGCGCGCCCATTCCAGCCAATGCCCCGGCGTCGTGCCGGACGGACGGAACATCTCGTTGCCGCGGTAATCCTTGTCGAGTTCCCAGTCGGCATTGAAATGCTCGGCGACGCGCCAGCCAACCGAACCGGCGGAGCGGCGGATAACGAGATCGGCGATGCTCTCGGCCTTGTCGAGATAGCTCTTGTCGCCCGTCGCCTCGAAGGCGGCCATCAATGCTTCCGTCAAGTGCATGTTGGAATTCTGGCCGCGATAGCTGCCGCCGTCGATCGGCGACCAATCCTGATTGAATTCCTCGGCGATGGCGCCGTGCTTGTCTTCCCAGAATTTCGTGTTCAGGATCTCGGTGACATCGGCGAGCATGCCGTCGGCGAGGGGATGGCCGATCGTCTTTGCCGATGAGGCCGCGAGCAGTACGAAGGCGTGGCCATAGCCCTGTTTGCTGGCGTCGACCGGGCCGTCATTGTTGAGCGACCAGACATAACCGCCGTGCTTGGCGTCACGGTGATGCTTCCAGAGATAATCCATGCCGTGATCGACGATGTCTTCCGAGCCCGGTCGGCCGAGGAGCGAGCCTATCGAGAAGCAATGTATCATACGCGCGGTCGAATGAATGCCGCGTATCGGATTGACTGCATCCAGCGGTTTGCCGGCGTCGTCCATGTCGTAAAATCCGCCTTTGGGATTGACGGCACGATACTGGAAGAAATCAAAAAGCGCGCTCGCCTGGTCGAGCAGCCAGCGCCGATGGTAGGCACGCGTGCTCCAATTTCCAAGAGCGGCGGTTTCACGCTGTATGCTCATGTCATTCTCCTGAGGTTTCATTGCCATAAGCCCTATAGCGCCGCCTCAAAGCGCTGTCATGAGATAATGAAATGAAAGGCTGTTGGTTGCCTCCCGTTATCCCCCTCAGTCAAAATTTTGAACGCTCATGCGGGCGTCTTCCAAGAGGGGGCAGGCGAGGAAGCATTGTTCTTGCCCTGATAGTGTATGAGGTGTAGATATGTTGACATAAACATATCTTTATGTGATCTGGATGCGAAGTCGCAATCAGGCCAGAGGAATTCGCTTATGTTTGACAATCTTTTTGGTTCAGAAACGGCGAAGCGTGACGGTAGCGAGGTCTTCAAGGCCTTGCGAAAGGCGGCGAGCGAACGAATCCTCGTGCTTGACGGTGCCATGGGCACCCAGATCCAGGGGCTGGGCTTTGATGAAGATCAGTTTCGCGGCCATCGTTTCATAGGTTGCGCGTGTCACCAGAAGGGCAATAACGACCTCCTTATTCTGACCCAGCCTGATGCGATCGAAGATATCCACTATCGCTATGCCAAGGCCGGCGCGGATATTCTCGAGACCAACACGTTTTCGTCGACCCGCATCGCCCAGGCCGACTATCAGATGGAAGGTGCGGTTTACGACCTGAACAGGGAAGGCGCCGCTATCGTCCGCCGGGCAGCGGATCGTGCTGAGCGCGAGGACGGCAAGCGCCGGTTTGTGGCTGGTGCCATCGGCCCGACCAATCGCACGGCCTCGATTTCCCCCGATGTCAACAATCCCGGCTATCGTGCCGTAACCTTCGACGATCTGCGTCTGGCCTATGGCGAGCAGATCGACGGGCTGATCGACGGCGGAGCCGACATTATCCTGATCGAAACCATCTTCGACACGCTGAACGCCAAGGCGGCGATTTTTGCCTGCGAGGAGCGGTTCGAAGCCAAGGGTATCCGTCTGCCGGTCATGATTTCCGGCACCATCACCGATCTTTCCGGCCGCACGCTTTCCGGCCAGACGCCGTCCGCTTTCTGGAATTCGGTGCGTCATGCAAACCCGTTTACGATCGGTCTCAACTGCGCGCTTGGCGCCAGCGCCATGCGTCCGCATCTGCAGGAGCTGTCGGCGGTCGCCGATTCCTTCGTCTGCGCCTATCCCAATGCGGGCCTGCCGAATGAGTTCGGTCAATATGACGAAACGCCTGAGATGATGGCGGCTCAGATCGAAGAGTTCGCGCGTGAAGGCCTTGTCAATATCGTAGGCGGCTGCTGCGGCTCGACGCCGGAGCATATCGCCGCGATCGCCCGGGCGGTTTCCAAGTATCCGCCGCGCCAGCTTGCGGCGCATCGTCCGTTCATGGCCCTCTCCGGGCTGGAGCCCTTCGAACTGACGAAGGATATTCCTTTCGTCAATGTCGGCGAGCGCACCAATGTCACCGGCTCGGCGAAGTTCCGCAAGCTGATCACCAATGCCGACTATACGGCTGCTCTGGCCGTTGCTCGCGACCAGGTCGAAAATGGCGCGCAGGTGATCGATATCAACATGGACGAGGGTCTGATCGATTCCGAGAAGGCGATGGTCGAATTCCTCAACCTGATCGCCGCCGAGCCGGATATCGCCCGCGTGCCGGTCATGATCGACAGCTCGAAATTCTCGATCATCGAAGCCGGCCTGAAATGCGTGCAGGGCAAGCCGATCGTCAACTCCATCTCGCTGAAGGAAGGCGAGGAGAATTTCCTCAGGCAGGCGCGACTGCTGCGCAATTATGGTGCGGCCGTCGTGG
>JASGEG010000255.1:0-26637 GCA_047606605.1 Rhizobium sp. | reverse complement strand
GTCGAGGAAATTGATGCCGGCCTCGATCGCCTGGCGCAGCAGCGGACGGCTGTCCTCCTCCTTCAGCGACCAGGCATGCGTGCCCTTGTTGGGATCGCCGTAGGTCATGCAGCCCAGGCAGATGCGGGACACTTCCAGACCGGTCTTGCCAAATTTCACATATTCCATCGATCGTCTCCGTTCATTCGGGGGTATCGGGCGCATGGGCCGCGCCGCAGGGGCGACAGGGCGGATGCCTCACCAAAGATAAGCTCGGCGGACAGAAGTCGCCGACGATGCATCAGGCCGTGAAGAGCTTCGAGATATTCGCTCAATAAATAAGGCGTTTCGCCGGCCGGGAAAGATGCAGGCCACAAATGTTTCCTTGAACCGTGGGGGCGACAGGTGTTAGCTGCACTGCACCATTTTTCCGGAATTCCGTATGAAACTGCCCGCGCGCGACACTTATGAAGCCCTTTATCGTGATTTTCGCTGGGACGTCCCGGTGACGTTCAACATCGGGCGTGCGGTCTGCGACGACTGGGCCGAGCGGCAGCCGGATCGGGTCTGCCTCGAGCATTTCAGCCCTGACGGCCGCCATCCCAGCCTGACCTATGGCGAGCTGCGCGATCGCTCCTCCGCCTTCGCCAATGCCCTGACGGCGCTCGGTGTCCGACGCGGCGATCGCGTCGCGCTGCTGCTGCCGCAGAGCTTCGAGACGGTGGTCGCGCATGTGGCGATCTACAAGATGGGGGCGATCGCCCTGCCGCTGGCGCTGCTGTTCGGCGCAGAGGCGCTGGAATACCGGCTGAAGGTCGCGGGAGCCTCGGCGATCGTCACCAATCGCTTCGGCCTAGACCGGCTGCGGCCGATCCGCGACCGCCTGCCGGAACTGGCGCATGTGATCAGCATCGATGGCGGCGAAGCGGGCGTGGCCGGCTTTGCCGATCTCGTCGCGGCGCATCCGCCGCTCTTCGAAGTGGCCGATACCGGGCCGGACGATCCGGCCCTGATGATATTCACCTCCGGCACGACCGGGCCGCCCAAGGGTGCCTTGCATGGTCATCGCGTCCTGCCGGGCCACATTCCCGGCATGCAGTTCGCCCATGAGGGTTTTCCGCGGGCCGGCGACAAGCTCTGGACGCCGTCGGACTGGGCCTGGGCGGGCGGGCTCCTGAACGCCTTGCTGCCGAGCCTGCTGCTGGGCGTGCCGGTGGTCTCCTCGCCGGCGCAGAAATTCGATGCCCATACGGCTTTCCGCATCATGGCGGAGATGGGCGTGCGCAATGCCTTCATTCCGCCGACGGCGCTGCGGCTCCTGAAATCGGTCGAGGCCCCCCACGCCCGCTACGATCTCAAGCTGCGCACCATCGGCTCGGCCGGCGAGGCGCTCGGGCGCGAGACCTATGAGTGGGCGCGCTCGGCGCTCGGCATTACCGTCAACGAATTCTTCGGCCAGACCGAGTGCAATTTCGTGCTCTCCTCCAGCGCCGCCTTCGGCGTCAGCCGTGGCGGCGCAACCGGCAAGCCGGTGCCCGGCCATTGTGTGGCGGTGGTCGATGGCGAGGGCAGGGAGGTGCCGGCGGGCGAAAGCGGGCAGATCGCGATCAAGCGGCCCGACCCGGTGATGTTCCTCGGCTATTGGCGCGACGAGGCGGCGACGGAGGCGAAATTCGCCGGCGACTGGATGCTGACCGGCGATCTCGGCCGCCAGGATGCGGACGGCTATATTTCGTTCATCGGCCGCGACGACGATGTCATCACCTCCTCCGGCTATCGCATCGGCCCCAGCGAGATCGAGGATTGCCTCGGTGGCCATCCGGCCGTGCAGCTCGCCGCCGTGGTCGGCAAGCCGGATGCGGTGCGCACCGAGATCGTCAAGGCCTATGTGGTACTGGTTCCGGGCCATGCACCCGGCGAGGCGCTGGCCTCCGACATCCGCGACTGGGTGAAAACGCGGCTTTCCATGCATGAATATCCGCGCGAGATCGATTTCGTCGACGAATTGCCGCTGACGACCTCCGGCAAGGTGATCCGCCGGTTGCTGCGCGAGCGGGCGATTGCCGAGGCAGCGTCTTCGAAAGATTAGCGCTTCGTCAGCGACAGGATCTTCTGGCGCAGCAGTTTCGCCATGTTGCGGGTGCTGCGGTACATATGCAACTGCGCCGCCACCTGGCGCACGTCGCGGTCGCCGTTCTGCGTCAGGCCGATGATCAGCGTGCCCATGTCCTCGCGCTCCTGCCAGAAGCGGCTCATGATCGGATGGTCGGGCGTGGCGCAGGAATCGGAGCGGACGATATTGGCGTCGTCGAGATGCCATTCCGTTATTTCGCCCATCAACAGCTTGCCGGGCGAATAGCGGGCATAGTCCTCGTCATAGGCGGTCTTCCAGGTATAGGCTTCGCCGCCCATCATCAGCACGATCATCGAGGCGATGGCCTTGCCGTTGAGGTCGATGGTGTGAATGCGCACGGCGTCGACGGCGGCGAGGTTGGAGACCGCCTCGCGGGCAAAGGCCGCGTGGTGGCGGTCGGTCACCAGCGCGCTGCGCTTCTTGCCCTTCCAGCCGCTGGCTTCGAGTGCCAGGAACTCCTCCATGCGGCCATGGATGTCGCGCGGCTGACGGCTCACGGTATAGACGACCTCGCCATGGCTTTCGAGCAGTCGCCATTGCCGGCGCATCTCGCGCAGATGCGTGTTCGAGATCGTCCGCTTGAGATAGGCGATGGCATCGTCGCTGCTGTGAAGCATCGGCCGACGATAGGAATTGGCGACGGTCAGCGGCAGGTTGCGGCCGATGGCGACGGCCTTTGCCATCTGCGCGAAGCGGCCGTTCAGGCGGATATCCGGCAGCACCAATGTCGTCGGCAGCTGCAGCTCGCGCCGGGTCAGCGCCTCGAAGAGATTGTCGAGCGTTTCGCCGGCCTCCTCGGCGTCCACCAGCGGCGTGCCGAGCGGGCCGAAGGAGTTCGACCAGACGCGGATGATCGAAGGGCCGATGGCAAAGCCCGGCTTGTCGACGGTGAAAGGCATCAGCAGGCGCATGCGGCTGCGGGCGCCGTTCTGGTCGCGCATCAGCGCAAGGCGGATGTGGCGATCCTCCAGGCGCGGCATGGCCGGGGCCAGGAAACGGCCGGAGAAGAAGACATTCGGCTCCATGGCGCGGTTGGAGAGGAAATCCAGCTCGTCCTGCAGCTCATAGCCGAGCTTGCCGGGATAGAGGCAGAGTTCGCGGCCGGCGCGGCCGACTTCCACGCGGGCTTCGGCCTTCGGCGGCTCGAAATGCAGCGCCGCAAGAGTATGCGTGAGCGCGTTCACTTGGCTGTCGGTGCTTTCGGTGAAAGGAGGGCGCGCCATGGTCAGAGTGCCCCATCGGTTGCGGAAATGGCGGGTTTGCGAAGGAGGGCGAAGAGCGTGATGCCGAGGGCGCGGCGCACTGCCATGTGCAGCAACAGGGCTTCGATCGCGAGCGCGCTCGCCGTGGCGATGGCGGCGCCCTCGATGCCGAATTGCGGAATGAGCAGGAGGTTGAGGCCGATATTGGCGATCAGCGCCACGGCATAGAGATAGACGCAGAGCATCTGCCGGTCCGCCATCATCAGCAGCACCTCGGCGGGGCCGACCAGCGCCTTGACGAGGACCCCGGCGAGCAGGGTGGCCATGACCACCTGGCCCTCGGTGAAGGCGGCGCCGAAGAGCGAAAGCAGGACTTGCCCGGCGGCCAGCAGCGCGAGCCCCAGGCCAAGCGCCGGGAAAAAGGTCCAGCGTGTGGCTTCCATCGCGAAAACGGCGAGCTTGCCCCGGTCGCCCTCGGCCATGATGGCGGCAAAGCGCGGCCCGATGGCGGCCTTGACGGCGAAATGGACAAAATGCACCAGCGCCATGATCTTGGCGGCGGCAAAATAGATGGCCACCTCGCCGGGATGGAGGAAGATGCCGACCACGACGACGTCGGAATTGGTGAGCAGATAGCCGACGCCTTCGGCCAGGAAGACCGGGAAGGCGACAGCGAGCCAGGCGTTGAACTCGACGGCTTTCGGGCCGCCCGGATAGTGGCGGCGCAGGCGGAAGTCGACGGCGAGATATTGGCAGAACACGGTCACGAAGCTGGCCGCGAGTGCTGCCGCCATGGCCGTGACCGCGCTATGGGCCGCGCCGGCGAGAATGGCGCAGAGCATGAAGAGCAGGATCAGCGTCGGCCTGATGAGGAAGGTGGGGCTGAGCGCCATGACAGGCCAGTGCCTGGCGCGGGCGGTGCCATCCAGCACGTCGCCCAGCGCGATCATCGGCACCGCGATCAGGCCGAGGAAGATCGGCATCACATAATAGGCTTCGATCCTGCCGCCGAAGACATGGAGCGCCGCCATGCCGATCAGCGCGAGCCCGCCGGCAACCGCCAGCACGAAGAGGCGCGCGGTGCGGTTCAGCCCGCGAATGGCGTCATGGTCGCCGCTGGCGTCATATTGCGGCAGGAAGCGGATGATCGCCGTCGGGAAGCCGAGGCAGGCGAGATTGCCGAACAGGATCATCAGCACCCAGACGAAGACGAAGATGCCGTATTCGAACTGGCCCATCATGCGCGCGAGCGCGATCTGCGAGACGAAAGCAAGGGCGGCGCCGGCGATGCGAATGGAAAAGGCGGTGAGCGCCATGCGCTGCGAGACGGATTTTTCGTCGCTGCCGGCAAGGATGGGGGCAAGTTTGCGCAAATAGGGCGACAGAACGGTCCGCAGCCCGGACGGCAGCATTCTTTCTGCTGTTTGGATGACCGTCATGATCGATACGCAATACTTTGAAATATGATCTTAACCCTGCGGTAGTCTTGGCAGAGGGGGGTTAAGAATCGGTTGTCCTCGCGCAAGGAAAATCGCATGGCGGCGGCCGCGGTGTGTTTATCCGGAGGCGCAACTTCGCGGTGAACGTCTTTGCCGGTCGCCGGTGGCCTGGACCGCTCCGTGAACAGCGCAAGAATCGGGTGGCTTATGGTCGCTCCGGCATAGAGAATCGAAGGATTCGCCGGTGGAGGACCGCATGCTCACGCTCTACGATTACCTGCCGTCACAGAATGGCTGGAAGGCCAGGGTGCTGTTCGGGCTGTTGAATATTCCCTATCGTACCCGTCTGGTGTCGATCTTCGAGGGTGAGGGTCGCACGGATGCCTTTCTCGCTCTGAACCCGGCCGGGGGCATCCCCGTTCTCGAGCTGGGGGATGGGCGGACGATCGCCGAATCAAACGCGATCCTTGCCTATCTCGCCGAAGGCACGCCGTTCCTGCCGGCGGAGCGCTTCCAGCGCGCCAAGGTCATGCAATGGCTGTTCTTCGAGCAATATCATGTCGAACCGATCATCGGCACGCTGCGTTTCTGGACATTGACTGGGCGGCTCGAGCCCAATCGGGTCATGGCCGATGCCAAGCGCGCGGCCGGAGCCCGCACTCTCGCCGCGCTGGAGCGGGGCCTCGCCGACACGCCGTTTCTCGCGGGTGAAGCGTTTTCGATCGCGGATATCGCCGTTTACGCCTATGGCCACCGGGCGGAGGATTGCGGTTTCGTTCTCGCCGATTATCCGGCGGTGGCGGCCTGGTTCGACCGGGTACGGGAGGTCATCGGCCCCTCCTATCCGATCCGTCCATACAGCGACGATCCGCATTCCGCCCTTTGAGCGCGATCGATCGCCTGTGTGCCGCCGCATGAATTCGGCCGGCGGGCTCATGCCCGGATCGCTGTTCCATGGACATAGAAACAAGAATGCCGCCAAGCGGCGGCATTCTGTTCGTTCCTGTCGGCTCACGAAGTCTCAGACGACTTCGTTGCTTTCGAAGGCGCCGTGGCAATGCTTGTATTTCTTGCCGGAGCCGCAGGGGCAGGCCTCGTTGCGGCCGACGCGGCCCCAGGTGGCCGGGTTCTGCGGATCGCGATTTTCCGGCGGCACGATCGTCTCGTTGACGAGCCTCAGCGGCGCGAATTCGTCTTCGCCGGTGGTGGCGTCGATATGGCTCGCCTGCATCGGCAAGGGCTGCGGCTCGGCCGGCTGCTGCACCAGTTCGACGCGCGAAAGCTGTGCGGTGACGGCCTGGCGGAGGTTGTTCAGCAGCGACTGGAAGAGCTCGAAGGCTTCGGCCTTGTATTCCTGCAGCGGATCGCGCTGGGCATAGCCGCGGAAACCGATGACGGAGCGCAGGTGGTCGAGGTTGACGATGTGCTCGCGCCAGAGATTGTCCAGCGTCTGCAGCACGATCGAGCGCTCGACATAGGTCATGATCTCGGGACCGAAACGTTCGGCCTTTTCCGTTGCAGCCTTGTCGGCGGCTTCCGTCAGGCGGGCACGAATGTCGTCCTCGGCAATGCCTTCTTCCTTGACCCAGTCGTGAACGGGCATGTCGAGATCGAAGAAATTGGCGACGGCGATCTTCAGGCCGTCGGCATCCCATTGCTCGGCGTAAGCGCGTTCCGGAATATGCCGGGCGACGAGATCCTCGATGACCTCGTGACGCATGTCGCCGACGGTTTCGGAGAGATCGGCGGCTTCCATCAGCTCGACGCGCTGCTCGAAGATGACCTTGCGCTGGTCGTTCAGCACGTCGTCATACTTCAGAACGTTCTTGCGGATGTCGAAGTTGCGGGCTTCGACCTTCTTCTGGGCGCGTTCCAGCGCCTTGTTGATCCAGGGATGGACGATGGCTTCGCCTTCCTTGAGGCCGAGCTTCTGCAGCATGCCGTCCATGCGGTCGGAGCCGAAGATGCGCATCAGGTCGTCCTGGAGCGACAGGTAGAATTTCGAGCGGCCGGGGTCGCCCTGACGGCCGGAACGGCCGCGCAGCTGGTTGTCGATGCGGCGGCTTTCATGGCGCTCGCTGGCGATGACGTAGAGACCGCCGGCGGCGAGCGAGCGCTGCTTCAGCTCCTTGATTTCCTCGGCGATGCGGGCAATGGCCGCGTCGCGCTCGGGGCCGGGCTCGACTTCGTGCAGGTCGCGCTCGACGCGCATTTCGAGGTTGCCGCCGAGCTGGATGTCGGTGCCGCGGCCGGCCATGTTGGTGGCGATCGTCACCGCGCCGGGAACGCCGGCCTGGGCGACGATATAGGCTTCCTGCTCATGGTAGCGGGCGTTCAGGACCTGGAAGTCGTTGAAGCCCTGCTTGCGCATCAGGTCGGCGAGGAGCTCCGATTTCTCGATCGAAGTGGTGCCGACGAGAACCGGCTGGCCGCGCTTGTGGGCGTCCAGGATTTCGGCGATGATCGCCTTGTATTTCTCCTCATGCGTACGATAGACCTCGTCGTCTTCGTCGATACGCTGGATCGGCAGGTTGGTCGGCACTTCGATCACCTCGAGGCCGTAGATGTTGCCGAATTCCTCCGCTTCCGTCGAGGCCGTGCCGGTCATGCCGGCGAGCTTGCCATACATGCGGAAATAATTCTGGAAGGTGATCTGCGCCAGCGTCTGGTTTTCCGGCTGGATCTGCACCCGCTCCTTGGCTTCCAGCGCCTGGTGCTGGCCGTCCGAATAGCGGCGGCCCGGCATCATGCGGCCGGTGAATTCGTCGATGATGACGACTTCGCCGTTGCGGACGATGTAGTCCTTGTCGCGCTGGAAGAGCTTGTGGGCCTTGAGCGCGTTGTTGATGTGGTGGACGATCGCGACGTTTTCGACGTCGTAGAGGGATTCGCCCTTCAAGAGGCCGGCTTCGCGCAGCATGTTTTCCAGCTTCTCGGTGCCGTCTTCGGAGAAGTTGGCCGAGCGCTGCTTTTCGTCGATTTCGTAATCGTCCTTCGACAGGCGCGGGATGAAGGCGTCGATCGTGTTGTAGAGATCGGAGCGGTCGTCGAGCGGGCCGGAGATGATCAGCGGCGTGCGCGCTTCGTCGATCAGGATCGAGTCCACTTCGTCGACGATCGCGAAATTATGGCCACGCTGCACCATCTGGGCGCGGTCGTATTTCATATTGTCGCGCAGATAGTCGAAGCCGAGCTCGTTGTTGGTGGCGTAGGTGATGTCGCAGGCATAGGCCTCATGGCGCTCTTCGTCCGACAGGCCATGGATGATGACGCCGGTGGTCAGGCCGAGGAAGCCGTAGAGGCGGCCCATGGTGGCGCTGTCGCGCTGGGCCAGGTAGTCGTTGACGGTGACGACATGCACGCCCTTGCCGGCGAGCGCGTTCAGATAGACCGGCAGGGTCGCGACCAGCGTCTTGCCTTCGCCGGTCTTCATTTCGGCGATGGCATTGGAATGCAGGATCATGCCGCCGATGAGCTGTACGTCAAAAGGTCGCATGCCGAGAACGCGGCGCGAGGCTTCGCGGGCAACGGCGAAAGCGGGCACGAGGATATCGTCGAGCGTCTTGCCGTCGGCGAGCTGCTGGCGGAACTCGACCGTCTTGGCAGCCAGCGCCTCGTCGGACAAGGCACGCATCTGTTCTTCGAGCGCGTTGATCGCGACGACATTCGGCTGGAAAGACTTCACCCGGCGGTCGTTGGACGAGCCAAACAACTTGCGGGCAATTCCACCTAGGCTGACCATGTGACTGGTCCTTTCTGAGATTTCATCCTGTCGTTTTCCGCTTTATCCATCTCCGAAAAAATCGGGAGTATCGCGCAAAACGCCCGGAAACTGTTCTGGACGCGAGGTTGCGTGACAGATAAGAGGGGGGTCGATTGATGTCAACGGGAATTGGCCGATACAGAAAAGGCCACATTCTCCTGCTGAAGGCTTTCTTCCTGCCGGATTCGCAACGTCGAGCCGGTCGTGACCACCGAAAGGTTATTTGATGTTGAGCTATAATAAACTTGCTGCGGTTGCTTTCGCAACATTCGTCACCTTGCAGGCGCCGGCCTTCGCCGCCGATGCCAAGGACCCAGTCGTTGCCAAGGTCGGCGATGTGGAAATCCATCAATCCGAACTCGATCTCGCGATCGCCAATCTCGATCCGCAGCTCGGCCAGCTTCCCGACGACCAGAAGAAGGTCGCCGCTCTTTCGGCTTCGATCGACGTCAAGCTGCTTGCCAAGAGCGCCGCTGCCGAGAAGCTCGACCAGACGCCGGACTTCCAGTCGCACATGGCCTATCTGCGCGATCGCGAGCTGCACAATGCCTATTTCAAGGCGCATGTCGCCGACGGCATCGCCGACGATGAAATCAAGGCCCGCTACGACAAGGAAGTCGCAGCCCTGCCGAAGCAGGAAGAGGTTCATGCCCGCCACATCCTGGTGAAGACCGAGGACGAAGCCAAGGCGATCATCAAGGAACTGGATGCCGGCAAGGATTTTGCCGCGCTCGCCAAGGAAAAGTCGACCGACCCGAACAAGGCCGACGGCGGCGATCTCGGCTATTTCGGCCATGGCCGCATGGTCAAGGAATTCGAGGACGCAGCCTTCGCGCTGCCGGTCGGCAGCTACACCAAGACCCCGGTGAAGTCCGATTTCGGCTGGCACGTCATCAAGGTCGAGGACAAGCGCGACGCTCCGCCGCCGCCGTTCGACCAGGTCAAGGACCAGGTTCGTCAGCTCGTCATGCGCGACAAGTATCTTGAGCTCCTGAACAAGGCCAAGCAGGAAGCAAAGGTCGTCATTGACGATCCGGCGCTGAGCAAGGCCTATGAAGACGCGCAGAAGCAGCAGGATGCCGCGCCGGCGGGGGATGTGGAAGCACCCGACGCAGCCGCGCCCGACGCCCAGCCGCAGAAGTAAGCATTCGCAGTCAAACCATCAGGGCCTGGTTCTTCCGGGCCCTTCACTGGAGCCGGATGATTTTAGGCCGTATCGACCTAAAATCTGAATCCGCTCCGGAATCAAAAAAGCAGAGCATGATGTAATCCGAAAACCGCCTACACTTTTCGGCATCATGCTCGTTCAGGTGGCCTCATGTCCGGTTCCGTCTCTCCGCTTGCTCCCAAATCCTTCGTTTCCATGCCGGCCCTGCGCGGTGTGCGCATGACCACGGCGTCCGCCGGCATCAAATACAAGAACCGGACCGACGTCCTGCTCATGGTCTTCGACAAGCCGGCTTCGGTCGCGGGCGTCTTCACCCGCTCGAAGTGCCCGTCGGCGCCGGTCGATTTCTGCCGTCAGAACCTGGCCCATGGCAGCGCCCGCGCCGTCGTCGTCAATTCCGGCAATGCCAATGCCTTTACCGGCCTCAAGGGCCGTCAGGCGACCGAGCTGACCGCCAAGTCGGCGGCGGCCGCCGTCGGCTGCGGCGAGAACGAGGTCTACCTCGCCTCGACCGGCGTGATCGGCGAGCCGCTGGACGCCACCAAGTTCGCCGGCGTGCTCGACACCATGGCGAAGGATGCCACGAGCGATTTCTGGTTCGAGGCCGCCAAGGCGATCATGACGACGGACACCTATCCGAAGGTCGCCACCCGCAGCGCCGAGATCGGCGGCGTCAAGGTCACCATCAACGGCATCGCCAAGGGCGCCGGCATGATCGCGCCCGACATGGCGACCATGCTGTCCTTCGTCGTCACCGATGCCGATATCTCTTCCGCTGCCTTGCAGTCGCTGCTGTCCGACGGCGTCGGCCCGAGCTTCAACTCGATGACGGTCGACAGCGACACTTCGACCTCGGACACGCTGATGCTGTTTGCCACCGGTGCCGCCGCCGCTGACGGCCAGGCCCGCATCGAGCGCGCCGACGATCCGAAGCTCGCCGCGTTCCGCGCGGCGCTGAACGAGCTGCTCAAGGACCTCGCGATCCAGGTGGTTCGCGATGGCGAAGGCGCCACCAAGATGCTGGAGATCACGGTGACCGGCGCCGAGAGCGATGCTGCCGCCAAGCGCATCGCGCTTTCGGTCGCCAATTCGCCGCTGGTCAAGACCGCGGCCGCCGGCGAGGACGCCAATTGGGGCCGTGTCGTCATGGCCGTCGGCAAGGCCGGCGAGATGGCCGACCGCGACAAGCTCGCCATCTGGTTCGGCGATATCCGCGTCGCCGTCAACGGCGAGCGCGATCCGACCTATTCGGAAGAGGCCGCTTCGAATGTCATGAAGCGGCAGGATATTCCGGTGAAAGTCGACCTCGGGCTCGGCAATGGCCGGGCGACGGTCTGGACCTGCGACCTCACCAAGGAATATGTTGCCATCAATGGCGACTACCGGAGCTGATGCCGAACTGATGCATGCGCTTTCCACGATGAACAAGCTGCCCCTGGTGCGCAGGCTCGAAGCCGTTGGTTTCCGGGCCTGGCCTGCCTCGTCGGTGCAATATGACGGTAGCTGGCAGGTGCGGCTGACGGCGGGCCATCCGTCCAAGCGGCTGAACTGTGTCGTGCCGCTCGACCCTTCCGACCATCGCGATCTGGACATCCGGCTGGCCAAGGCGCGGCGCAAGTTCGAGGCCTATGGCCGGCTGATGGTGGTGCGCGAGACGCCGCTTGCCTCGCCGATGCTGATCGAACTGCTGCGTGGGCGCGGTTGGGACTGTTTCGACGAGACCATCGTCATGACCGCCGATCTTGTCGATCTCGAGCTGCCCGATGCGCTGGACCATCTGCCCAGCCACGATGTCGGCCGCTATGTCGATGCCAGCCTGCTGGTCGATCGCGCCGATCCGGCCCTCAAGCCCGCGCTGGCGGAGGTGGTGAGCGGCATCAAGCCGCCGTCGGGCCTTTTCGTCATCGAGAATGACGATGCCGGGCCGGTGGCGACGACGCTTTGCGTGCAGGACAATGATCTTGCCGGCATCATGTCGGTGTCGGTCGCGGCCGAGCATCGGCGCAAGGGGCTGGGCGTCGAGATCCTGACCTCGGCGCTGCGCTGGGCGCGCATGCGCAGCGCCCGCACCGCCTGGCTTCAGGTCGGTGCCTTCAACGAGCCGGCGCTGGCGCTTTATGCCCGTTTCGGTTTCCGCGAGGCCTATCGTTATTGTTACTGGCGCTCCCCGGAGGAAGCATGAGCGAGGCAGGCCGCAAGATCATTCTCGTCGCCGCCTGCGCGCTGATCGACGCCGATGGCCGCATCCTTCTGGCGCAACGCCCCGAAGGAAAGTCGCTCGCCGGCCTCTGGGAGTTTCCCGGCGGCAAGGTCGAGGCCGGCGAGACGCCGGAGGAAACGCTGATCCGCGAACTCGACGAAGAGCTCGGCATCCAGACGAAAGTCGCCTGCCTCGCGCCGCTGACCTTCGCCAGCCATACCTACGAGACCTTCCACCTGCTGATGCCGCTCTATATCTGCCGGCGCTACGAAGGCATTCCCCATGGCCGCGAGGGCCAGGCGATCAAGTGGGTACGGCCGCAGGCATTGCGCGACTATCCCATGCCGCCGGCCGACGAGCCGCTGATCCCTTTCCTGCAGGATCTGCTCTAATTTCAGACCTTGGACGCGAGTGCGTAAGGCCAAGTGCCGTCGTGTCTTGCTATTTCGTTCGTCCGACGCGGGATCGTTACCTGTGCCGGTGCTTTCGAGACTGTATCAATGTGGTATGGTTAATTTTAAATTATTATTTAATATCAATAGTTTATTGAGGATTCGGATCTGTCTCGCGACTCGATATGCTTCCAATTCGCCTGTGGATATTAAGGGATCGTTTATGACCTTCTGGCATTGAGTTCTCTCAATCAAGCGATTGGTGTTTGCGTTAAAGAAGGCTTGACACGATGGACGACGATTTCTGGAAGGCTGTTCAGGAAAAAGAGCAGTCTTATTCCGCGTCGCGCAGGACGGGGGCGTTGAATATCGCCTTGCTGTTCGGCACGGCGGCGGTCGCGCTGTCGCTGATCCTGACACCGATGCTTTCGGACAAATCCAAGTCCAGCGTGCTCGCCAGCGCGCCCGATCTCGACACTATCTCCACCGGTTCCATTCCCCAGACCGAGAATGGCAAGCGCTACACCATCCGCCGCAGCGTGCTGCAGCAGGAGCCGGGTTCCGTCTGCATCGTTCAGGGCTATGGCGCCGATAACGGTTGCTGACCGTCGCACAGGTAAAGCAATCGGGTGCATGAAGACGCCGGATTCGCTCGTTTTCAGAGGCTGGGAGCTTGAAGCGTATGCGTTCCGTACGGCGTTTTTTCCATGACAAGACCGGCGCCACGGTCATCGAATATGGCCTGATCGTCGCACTGATGTCGGTTGCGATCGTCAGCGGCGTCGGCGCTTTCGGCGGCAGCCTGTCGTCGATGTTCAACTACATCGCCAACACGCTCGAGGACTCGCCGACGTCCAGCCACTGACGCCGTGCTTTCCGGCATCGGCTGGATCGGCTCGATCCATTCACTGTTTCAGCTTGTGTTCCTCAACCTTCAAGGCGTCGGCGAGCCGCGCCTTTGCCGAGCCCGGTCGCAGCGGCTTCTGCTGGCTTTCGTGCGGCGTCCAGCCGGAGACGTAGATGATCGTGAAGGTCGCCCTTATTCTTCCGTCCGGATCGGAATAGCGCTCGGCATAGAGTTCGGCCGCGCGCAGGAAGAAGGCGCGTGTCAGCGGCTTGCGGCTTCGGTCGGCGAGCGGATTGGTCATGCCCATGGCGCGCAGGTCGCGCATCAGCGCGAAGAGATTGTCGTAGCGCACGGTGTAGGTCTCGGCGTCGATGACGGGCAGGGTGAAGCCGGCGCGCTGCAGAAGCCCGCCGACGTCGCGGACATCGGCGAAGGGAATGACGCGCGGGCTGGCGCCACCGGTCAGTTCGATCTCGGTGGCGAGCAGCACGTCGCGCAGTTCCTGCAAAGTGCCGGAGCCGGGGATGGCGGCGAGAAACAGGCCATCGGCCTGTAACGCCCGCCGCACCTGAATGAAGACGCCCGGCGTGTCGTTGGTGACATGCAGGCTGAGCGGCGACAGCACGAGATTGACCGAGCCCCGCTCCAGCGGCAGTTCCTCCGCGGGTGCTGCGACCAGCGTCTCGCCCGGCGCGGCGAAACCGGCCTCGCTCTCGATGCGCGTCATATGGCCGATCTTGCCGGTCGCGAGTGCGGCGCGCGCGGCAATGCCCGTCGCGCCCTGCAGCTCCACCGCCTTGTCGAAGCGGCGCTCGATGACGGCGAGCCTCTCGGCCAGTTCGTTTGCGGCGATTTCCAGCAGGAAGGCGGCGTTCGCGTCGCCTTGTTGCAGCGCCCGGCGCCGGCGCGCGGCAAGCAGCGATTGATCGAAGACGATTTCCATGACGGTTTCCTGCAATATCATCCGGTCGGCGAGGCCTTGCGGCCCGGCGCGTTTTCCCTTCGCAAAGCCTACGGGAAAAAGCCACTGCATAATCTTATCCTTAAATCGAAATCGATTTAAGGATAAGATTATGCAGCAGATTTAAAGTGCTACAGCGACCTTCGCGTGTCACATGTGACACGCGAAGGTCGCTGTAGCGTCAATCATATATATAGGGTGTTGCGGGGCATATGGGGATCGTGGGGCGCGAAATCACGCTGTCGGGGCTGCGGGCGGGCCTGATCAGGCCGTGGGCGATGTTTGCCGACCTCGTCTATCCGCCTGCCTGTCCCGGCTGCGGCGTGTCGACCGGCGCGCATCGCGGTCTTTGCCCGGTCTGCTGGTCCGGCATCCGCTTCATCGAGCGGCCCTATTGCGAGGTGCTCGGCAGCCCGTTTTCCCATGATCTCGGCTCGGGAATATTGAGCGCGGAGGCGATTGCCGACCCGCCCGTCTTCGACCGGCTGCGTTCGGCCGCCGTGCATGACGGCGTTGTGCGGGATCTCGTCCTCAATCTGAAATACCGTGATCGCACCGATCTCGCGCCGATGATGGCCGGCTGGATGCTGCGCGCCAGCGACGGCATGGTCGCCGCCAGCGACGCGATCGTTCCGGTGCCGCTGCACCGCACCCGGCTGTTCTCGCGCAAATACAACCAGGCGGCCGAACTCGCCCGGCATCTCGCCCATCTTTCGGGCAAGCCGTTCTTGGCCGCGACCTTGCTGCGCACCAAGCGGACGAGCCAGCAGGTCGGCCTCGGCGCACGGGCGCGCCAGGACAATGTGCGTGGCGCTTTTGCAATCCCCGAGGGCCGCGCCGCCGATGTCTTCGGCCGCCGCATCGTGCTGATCGACGACGTCTATACGACCGGCGCGACGGTATCGGCGGCCACGCGGGCGTTGAAAAAGGCCGGTGCGTCGGATGTGACTGTTTTGACCTTTGCAAGGGCAGTCGGCGAGCTTATATGACAGGAAAGCTGTAATTTCCGGAGTGGATCATGGCATCCGTCGTCATTTATACGCGTGAATTCTGTGGCTATTGCGCCCGGGCGAAATCCCTGCTCGATGCGAAGGGTGTTGCCTATGTCGAGCACAATGCCACCTATTCTCCCGAGCTGCGCCAGGAGATGATCGCCAAGGCGAACGGCCGTTCGACCTTTCCGCAGATCTTCATCAATGGCGAGCATGTCGGTGGATGCGACGATATTCATGCGCTCGACCGCGACGGCAAGCTCGATCCGCTGCTGGCCGCCTGACCCCGCTTCCGTTCGGAGAAGATCATGACCTTCAAAGCCGCTGCCATTCAGATGTGTTCCGGTGTCGATCCGGTGAAGAACGCCGCCGACATGGCGCGGCTGGTCCGCGAGGCCGCGGCGCAGGGGGCTGTCTATGTGCAGACGCCGGAAATGACCGGCGCGGTGCAGAAGGACCGGCCGGGCCTGCGTGCCGTGTTGCGCGACGAGGCCGGCGACATCATCGTCAAGACGGCGTCGGAGCTGGCGAAGGAGCTCGGCATCCACCTGCATATCGGCTCGACGGCGATCGCGCTCGATGACGGCAAGATCGCCAATCGCGGCTTTCTGTTTGGCCCGGACGGCAAGCTCATCAACCGCTACGACAAGATCCACATGTTCGACGTCGATCTCGACAATGGCGAGAGCTGGCGCGAAAGCGCCGTCTATCGTCCGGGATCGGAGGCGCGCATTACATCGCTGCCCTTCGCCGAGCTCGGCTTTGCCATCTGCTACGACGTGCGCTTTCCGCAGCTCTTCCGCGCCCAGGCCGTGGCCGGCGCCGAGGTGATGACGGTGCCCGCTGCCTTCACCCGGCAGACCGGCGAGGCGCATTGGGAGATCCTGCTGCGCGCCCGCGCCATCGAGAACGGTGTTTTCGTCATTGCCGCCGCCCAGGCCGGCAAGCATGAGGATGGCCGCGAGACCTTCGGCCACTCGATGATCATCGATCCATGGGGCAAGGTACTGGCATCCGCCGGCGGCACCGGCGAGGCGGTCGTCATCGCCGAGATCGATGTTTCGGCGGTCAAATCCGCCCATGACAAGATACCGAACCTGAAGAATGCGCGCGAATTCTCGCTGGAGAAGATCGCGACGCCGGCGGCTGGAGGCGTCGCTGCTTGATCCGTTATTCCCTGCGATGCGACAATGCCCATGAGTTCGAGGGCTGGTTTTCGGAAAGCGCCGATTTCGACCGGCAGGTGGCAAGCGGCTTTCTGACCTGTCCCGTCTGCAATTCCGGCACAATCTCCAAACTGCTGATGGCGCCGTCGGTCTCCACCGGCCGCAAGAAGGACGAGATGCAGACGCTTGCCATGAACGCCGCCCGCAAGGAGGCGATGGCCAAGCTCAAGGAAGCGGTCGAGACCATCAAGGCCAATGCCGAGGATGTCGGCACGAAATTCCCGGAAGAAGCCCGCAAGATCCATTACGGCGAGGCGGATGCGCGCGGGATCATTGGCAAGGCGACGCCTGACGAGGCGCAGGCACTGGTCGAAGAAGGCATCGAGATCGCCGCCATTCCCGTCCTGCCCGACGACGTCAACTGATGCCCAGCGGCAAGCATCTTGCAATGTATAATTTCGGGCTGCATGTCGCGCCCTACGAGAGCCCGCAAGTCGAAGGCTTTCGTCTGCGGGAAGAGGCGAATTTCGAGGCGGCTGCCCGCGCCAGGGGCTTTATCGGCCGTTCCGGCTATGACGGCGTGCCGGGGCCGGCTTGCTGGGGAAGACAGGTCTTCCCGCGTTTCATCGAAAGCAGTGGTTTTGCGACGGCGCCGTCGTCGCTGTCGTTATGGGCCGATATCGAATCCTTGATGGCTTTCACTTACAGTGGAGTGCATGCTGATGCACTGAAGCATGCCCGGCACTGGAATGTGAAGCAGAGTTGGCCGGCACTGGTACTCTGGTGGGTGGATGGCATTCCCGAATGGAAAGATGGCGTCGAGCGGCTGGAGCGGCTTCACGACGAAGGGTCGAGCGCTACGGCCTTCACCTTCAAGCAGCCTTACGACGCCGCCGGGAAGCCTGCCCCAATCGACCGCGAGCGGGTGAAGCGGCTGGCTGGAGAAAATGGCGAGACGCAGGGAGATTTGCTCGCCTATGTCTCGACATTGCCGGCTTGACGCGAGAACCCTAACCGGAAATCGCCGGCTGCTGCTTCACTCAGCCCCTCTTCGCCAGCAGCATGTAGTTTACATCCATGTCCTTCGACAGGTTCCAGCGATCCTGCAGCGGCGAATAGAAGACACCGGTGCGGGCGATGATCTCGAGGCCGCTGGCGGCGAGCGGCTTTTCGATCTCTTCCGGGCGGACGAGCTTTTCATATTGATGCGTGCCGCGCGGCAGCCAGCGCAGGACGTTTTCGGCGGCGAAGATGGCGAGTGCGGCCGCCTTCATCGTGCGGTTGATGGTGGCGACGAACATCAGGCCGCCGGGGCGCACCATGCCGGCGCAGGTCGAAAGGAAAAACTCGACGTCGGCGACATGCTCGACCACTTCCATGTTCAGCACGATATCGAAGGTCTCGCCGGCTTCGGCCAACTGCTCGGCCGTGACGGCGCGGTAATCGACGGGAACGCCGGAGGCCTTCGCATGGGTGGAGGCGATGCCGATGTTCTTCTCGGACGGATCGGCGCCGACGACCGAGGCGCCCATGCGCGCCACCGGCTCCGACAGCAATCCGCCGCCGCAGCCGATATCGAGCACGCGCAGGCCCTCCAGCGGTCGGGCGCTCTTCGGATCGCGGCCGAAAGTCTCGCAGGCGCGGTCGCGGATATAGGCGAGCCGCACCGGGTTGAACTTGTGCAGCGGCTTGAACTTGCCGGTCGGGCTCCACCATTCCGCCGCCATGGCGGAAAAGCGATCCACTTCGCTCTGGTCGATCGTGCTTTTGGCCGCTTCGCTCATGGTCTCGCTCCTTGGTCTGCGCGACGCCACTTGCCTGAAGAGGCCTATGGACGACGCTTCGGTGGAGTTGAAGTCGGACGATCGCTCGCCGATGTCAAGGGCCGGGGCGGGTCGAAAGCGTCGCAGCCGGCGGCGTTGCGTCCGCGACTTGCGCGGACGAGGCTCATCGGCGGACTTGGGATGCGATCCGCTGTTCTTACCGGGAAGATAAAAGTTGATTATAATAATCAACTATTCCGCATGCATCTGCGCCACGCTATTGCACCGGCCTGCCAAACTCGCTAAGAGACGCCCCCATTGAGATCAAGCTTTTCCGGCTATCGGACCGGAGGGGCATTTTGCATGCCGGGCTCATCGCGTTTCGGCCGCCCGGCGCCGATACTGGTAGAGGCACATGGCACGCATCGTGATGAAATTCGGCGGGACTTCCGTCGCTGATCTGGACCGTATCAGGAATGTCGCACGCCATGTGAAACGCGAGGTCGACGCCGGCCACGAGGTCGCGGTCGTCGTCTCCGCCATGTCGGGCAAGACCAACGAGCTGGTCGGCTGGGTGCAGAACATGCCGAAGGTCGCCGGCGCCGATCATTCCATCTATGACGCGCGCGAATATGACGCCGTCGTCGCTTCCGGCGAGCAGGTAACCTCCGGCCTGCTGGCGATCGCGCTGCAGGCCATGGGCATCAATGCCCGCTCCTGGCAGGGCTGGCAGATCCCGATCCGCACCGACAACGCCCATGGCGCCGCCCGCATCCTCGAGATCGAGGGCGGGGATATCATCCGCCGCATGGGCGAGGGCCAGGTCGCCGTCATCGCCGGCTTCCAGGGGCTCGGCCCCGACAATCGCCTTTCGACGCTCGGCCGCGGCGGTTCGGACACGTCGGCCGTGGCGATCGCCGCCGCCGTCAAGGCGGATCGCTGCGATATCTATACCGATGTCGACGGCGTCTACACCACCGACCCGCGCATCGAGCCGAAGGCGCGCCGCCTGAAGAAGATCGCTTTCGAGGAAATGCTCGAAATGGCGTCGCTCGGCGCCAAGGTATTGCAGGTGCGCTCGGTCGAGCTCGCCATGGTCTTTAAGGTCCGTACCTTCGTGCGCTCCTCATTTGAAGATCCCGATGCTCCGGGCATGGGCGATCTGTTGAACCCGCCCGGAACGCTGATTTGTGACGAGGAAGAAATCGTGGAACAGGAAGTAGTCACCGGCATCGCCTATGCCAAGGATGAAGCCCAGATCTCGCTGCGCCGTCTTGCCGACCGGCCGGGCGTCTCCGCCGCGATCTTCGGGCCGCTGGCCGAGAACCATATCAATGTCGACATGATCGTCCAGAACATCTCCGAGGATGGTTCCAAGACCGACATGACCTTCACGGTCCCCTCGGGCGATGTCGAGAAGGCGCTGCGCGTTCTCGGCGAGAACAAGGACAAGATCGGCTACGACGTCGCCCAGAGCGAATCAGGCCTGGTGAAGGTTTCCGTCATCGGCATCGGCATGCGCTCGCATGCCGGCGTGGCCGCGACCGCTTTCCGGGCACTTGCCGAAAAAGGCATCAACATCAAGGCCATTACGACGTCAGAAATCAAGATTTCCATCCTGATCGACGGTCCTTATGCGGAACTGGCAGTCAGGACTTTGCATTCCTGCTACGGTCTGGATAAGAGTTGATTCAGGACTGCTGACGACGGACCGTGACGGAGGTGGGTTTCGGCCGGCCCTGACGTGGGCAAGACTGGCGGAAATATCTTGATTCGGGAGCTAGAGACGCAATGAGAGACCTATCCGGCGGTCCACGCGTTCTGCTCAAGCGGCTGCGCGAACTGATGGCGGAGCCGCTGGAGCCGCAGGAGCGCCTTGACCGGATCGTCCGCCAGATCGCCAGCAACATGGTCGCCGAGGTCTGCTCGGCCTACGTGCTGCGCGCCGACGGCGTGCTCGAGCTCTACGCCACCGAAGGTCTGAACAAGGAAGCCGTCCACCTCTCGCAACTGAAGATGGGCCAGGGTCTGGTCGGCACGATCGCCGCCTCCGCCCAGCCGCTCAATCTCTCCGACGCGCAATCGCATCCCGCCTTCCGCTACCTGCCGGAAACCGGCGAAGAGATCTATCACTCGTTCCTCGGCGTGCCGATCCTGCGCACCGGCCGCTCGCTCGGCGTTCTCGTCGTGCAGAACAAGGCGAGCCGCAATTACCGCGAGGAGGAGCTGGAGGCGCTCGAGACGACGGCGATGGTGCTCGCCGAGATGATCGCCACAGGCGAGCTGAAGAAGATCACCAAGCCGGGCCTCGAGCTCGATCTCACCCGCTCGGTCACCATCGACGGCGACAGCTACAATGAGGGCATCGGCCTCGGCTATGTCGTGCTGCACGAGCCGCGCATCGTCGTCACCAATCTGCTGAACGAGGATACCGAGAAGGAAATCGGCCGGCTGGCGGAGGCGCTGGGTTCGCTGCGCATTTCCATCGACGACATGCTGTCGCGCCGCGACGTTTCCATGGAAGGCGAGCACCGCGAGGTCCTGGAAACCTACCGCATGTTCGCCCATGACCAGGGCTGGGTGCGCAAGCTGGAAGAAGCCGTGCGCAACGGCCTGACCGCGGAAGCCGCCGTCGAGAAGGTGCAGAGCGACACCAAGGCGCGGATGATGCGCCTGACCGATCCCTATCTGCGCGAGCGGATGCATGATTTCGAGGATCTGGCGAACCGGCTGCTGAGGCAGTTGATCGGCTATTCCGGCCGCACCGCGGCCGAAGGCTTCCCGAACGATGCGGTGATCTTCGCGCGCGCCATGGGTGCGGCCGAGCTGCTCGATTATCCCCGCGCCAATATCCGTGGTCTCGTGCTGGAAGAGGGCGCGGTCACCAGCCACGTCGTCATCGTCGCCCGCGCCATGGGCATTCCGGTCGTCGGCCAGGCGGCGGGTGTCGTGGCGCTCGCGGAAAACGGCGATTCCGTCATCATCGACGGCGACGGTGGTCATGTGCATCTGCGGCCGATGGCCGATCATCAGCGTTCCTATGAAGAAAAAGTGCGTTTCCGCGCCCGGCGGCAGGAACAGTTCCGCGCGCTGCGCTCGGTCGAGCCGGTCACCAAGGACGGGCAGCGCGTTTCGCTATTGATGAATGCCGGCCTGCTGGTGGATTTGCCGCAGCTTGCCGAATCCGGCGCGGAAGGCATCGGCCTGTTCCGCACCGAGCTGCAGTTCATGATCGCCTCGACGATGCCGAAGGCCGAAGAGCAGGAAGCCTTCTACCGCAACGTCATGAAGCAGGCGGGCGGCCGCGTCGTCACTTTCAGGACGCTGGATATCGGCGGCGACAAGGTCGTGCCCTATTTCCGCGCCCACGAGGAAGAGAACCCGGCGCTCGGCTGGCGCGCAATCCGCCTGTCGCTTGACCGGCCCGGCCTGTTGCGCACGCAATTGCGCGCCATGCTGAAGGCGGCGGCCGACAGCGAATTGAAGATGATGGTGCCGATGGTCACGGAAGTCTCCGAGATCGCGGCGGTGCGCGAGCTTCTGCAGAAGGAAGTGCAGCATCTGTCGCGCTTCGGCCATGCTCTGCCGCGCAAGCTGCAGTTCGGCGCCATGCTGGAGGTGCCGGCGCTGCTGTGGCAGCTCGACGAGCTGATGGCGGCCGTCGATTTCGTCTCGGTCGGCTCCAACGATCTCTTCCAGTTCTCGATGGCGGTCGATCGCGGCAATGCGCGCGTCTCCGATCGCTTCGATCCGCTCGGCCGGCCCTTCCTGCGCATCCTGCGCGATATCGTGCGGGCCGGCGAGCGCAACAAGACGCCGGTGACGCTGTGCGGCGAGCTTGCCGGCAAGACGATTTCGGCGATGGCGCTGCTGGGCCTCGGCTTCCGTTCCGTGTCGATGTCGCCGGCTTCCATCGGCCCGGTTAAGGCGATGCTGCTCGGCCTCGACCTGCAGGCCCTGTCCAAGGTCATGGAAGAGGCGCTGGACGATACGCATCCGACGGCCTCGATGCGCGAAATCCTTGCCGGTTTCGCCGAAAGCCACAATATTCCCCTTTAGAACAACAAGCATAAGAGAATTGGAGCCTAGGGTGGCGAAGCTTCCCGTTGAAAAAATGCGCGAGCTGGAGCGCCGTTTCGGCGAGATCGAAGCGCGCATGTCCGCCGGTCCGTCGGCGGATGTCTATGTGAAGCTTGCTTCCGAATATTCCGAATTGCAGCCGGTCGTCACCAAGATCCGCGATTACGAGAAGGCGATCGCCGAAGCTGGCGATCTCGAGACCATGCTTGCCGACAAATCCGTCGATCGCGAGATGCGCGATCTGGCCGAACTGGAGCTGCCGGAGGTCAAGGCGCGCATCGAGACGCTGGAGCAGGAGATCCAGATCCTGCTGCTGCCGAAGGATGCCGCCGACGAGAAGAGCGCGATCCTCGAAATTCGCGCCGGCACTGGCGGCTCGGAGGCGGCCCTGTTTGCCGGCGATCTTTTCCGCATGTACGAGCGCTTTGCCGCCAACAATGGCTGGAAGGTCGAAATCCTGTCCAGCAGCGAGGGTGAAGCCGGCGGCTACAAGGAAATCATCGCGACGATCAGCGGCAAGGGCGTGTTCTCGCGGCTGAAATTCGAATCCGGCGTGCATCGCGTGCAGCGCGTGCCGGAAACCGAAGCGGGCGGTCGCATCCACACCTCGGCGGCAACCGTCGCCGTTTTGCCGGAGGCCGAGGAGATCGATATCGAAATCCGGCCCGAGGATATCCGCATCGACACCATGCGCTCCTCCGGCGCCGGCGGCCAGCACGTCAACACCACCGACTCGGCCGTGCGCATCACCCATCTTCCCTCGGGCATCGTGGTGACGAGTTCGGAAAAATCGCAGCATCAGAACCGCGCCAAGGCGATGCAGGTCCTGCGTTCGCGCCTCTTCGACATGGAGCGCCAGCGCGCCGACAGCGAGCGCTCCGCCGACCGCAAGAGCCAGGTCGGCTCCGGCGACCGCTCCGAGCGCATCCGCACCTATAATTTTCCGCAGGGCCGCGTCACCGATCATCGCATCAACCTGACGCTCTACAAGCTCGACCGCATGATCGAGGGCGAGATCGACGAGGTGGTCGACGCGCTTTTGGCGGATTATCAGGCGAGCCAGCTCGCCCAGCTCGGCGAACAGGCATGAGCGCCGGGCAGGGAGCAACCGTCGCTGGATTGTTCCAGGAGGTCCGCGCCCGCTTTGCCGAAGCCGATCTCGACGATCCCGCCACCGAGGCGCGCATCCTCGTCGGCGGTCTGCTTCATCTTTCGACGACGGAGCTGGTCACGCGCGGCTCCGAAACGGTGATGCCGGATCGTGCCGAGGCGGTCCATGCCGCGATCGCGCGCCGGCTCAACCACGAACCGGTGCACCGCATTCTCGGCGAACGGGAGTTCTACGGCTTGCCTTTAGGGCTGTCGGCGGCGACGCTGGAACCGCGGCCGGATACGGAAATCCTCGTCGATACCGTGCTGCCCTATGCCCGGCATCTTGTATCGGCGCATGGCCATATCCATATATTGGACATCGGAACGGGCACCGGGGCGATCTGCCTCGCCTTGCTCCATGAATGTCCGCAGGCGAGGGGCATCGGTTCCGATATTTCCGGCGAAGCTTTGGAAACGGCGCGGGCGAATGCAGTGCGCAACGGCTTGGATGCCCGGTTCGAAACCGTACAGGGAAGCTGGTTTGACGCCATCCACGGCCGATTTCACGTGATTGTCTCAAATCCGCCCTATATTGAGTCCAATGTCATTTCCACTCTCGCTCCAGAAGTAAAGAATTTCGATCCCCCGGCAGCTTTGGACGGTGGCCTCGATGGACTGGATGCCTATAGAGCGATCGCAAAGGACGCGGCGCAATTTCTGCACAAGGATGGTGTCGTGGGAGTAGAGATCGGTTACGATCAGCGCGAGACGGTGACTTCTGTTTTTGAAGGAGCAGGATTTTTCCTTATTGAAGCGGCCCGGGATTACGGACACAACGACCGGGTTCTTGTGTTTAAACCTCATCACTAGGGTGACAATTTGCAGCAGGTCCGCAGGGCCTTGTTGTTATTACAAAGAAAAGGCTTGGATTTCCTGAGGAAGCAATATAGGTTGCGCTCACGCGTTGGGCGGCTGGGAATAGGCGAGACGATTCGCCTCTCTTGGACAGCCTCGGGGATTCGCTCTCTGACAAGAGTGTAAAAGGTTGAAGATAACCCAATGCGTGATCAGTTAATCTGACGTAGTCGAGCGGCAGACGGGCGCCAAGGCGCAGTTTGCTTGCGGCACGCAGGCCCTGGCTTGGAACGTTCCGGCCGCGGCGGCAGGTGCCGTGTATAATTCATCCCAACTAAGAGAATTCAGGTGAAGGATCTATGAGGCCAGGACAGCAGAATAAGCGCGGTCGGGGGCGTGGTAACAACAACGGCGGCGGCGGCGGAAACAACAATAACAATAATTTCAACCGCAAGGGTTCAAACCCGCTGACCAGGACTTACGACAGCTCCGGTCCCGATGTGAAAATTCGCGGAACCGCGCAGCACATCGCCGAGAAGTACGCAGCACTTGCCCGCGACGCGCAGAGCTCCGGCGACCGGGTCATGGCTGAAAACTACCTTCAGCACGCCGAACATTACAACCGGATCATTGCCAGCGCCCAGGCGCAGATGCAGGAACGCTATCAGCGCGACGAGCAGCACAATGCTCATGATCGCGACAATGCCGACCGCGACATCGACGACATGGATGCGAACGAGATGGACGATCAGCCGCAGCCGGCTCCGCGTCCCGTGCGTGTCCAGGCTCCGGTCGCGGTTGTCGCGCCGGAACCCGAGGTTATCGACGGCACCGGCCCGCAGCCGGTGATCGAAGGCATTCCGGCCGAAGTCGCAATCGAGGAGGAGACGCCCGCGGTCGCTTCCGGCGAACGCCAGCCCCGCCGCCGCAACGCCGGCAACCGTCCCCGCCGTCAGCCGCGCCGCAGCGCCGATGCCGAAGGCCAGGGCGAAGGCGAAGGCGCGCCGAGCGAAGCTCCCGCGCTGGCGGACGCGGCTTCGGAGTAAAGACGGTTTGGATGCGGGATTTCGCGGCAAGCGCGGAACTCCGTCCCGTTCTGACAAAACCCCGGTTCGTGCCGGGGTTTTTTCGTTTCTGCGGCTCTTTAAACTCTTCAAATCCCCTCCCATATTCTTCGCAGTTGCCTTGCCGCAAATCCCAATCGGCGGCGGGCGGGGTCTGCCTTTTCAGGGGGCTCAATCTCAATCATCGGCCTGTGCCAAATTGGGCAGGGCGATCCATGGAGGTCCGATATGAATATTGAAAAATACTCCGAGCGCGTGCGCGGCTTTTTGCAGTCCGCGCAGACCTATGCGTTGGCGCAAGGAAACCAGCAATTTACGCCCGAACATGTGCTGAAGGTGCTTCTGGACGACGACCAGGGCATGGCCGCCTCGCTGATCGAGCGTGCCGGCGGCGATGCCAAGGCTGCGCGGCTTGCCAATGACGCCGCACTCGCCAAGCTGCCGAAGGTTTCCGGCGGCGATGGCCAGGTCTATCTCTCGCAGCCGCTCGCGAAGGTCTTCTCCACAGCCGAGGACGCGGCCAAGAAAGCCGGCGACAGTTTCGTCACCGTCGAGCGCCTGTTGCAGGCGCTGGCGATCGAACCTTCCGCATCGACGTCTGCGACGCTGAAGAACGCCGGCGTCACGCCTGTCGCGCTCAATCAGGTCATCAACGATATCCGCAAGGGCCGCACCGCCGACTCTTCCAATGCGGAGCAGGGCTTCGATTCCCTGAAGAAATATGCCCGCGACCTCACCGCCGAGGCCCGCGAGGGCAAGCTCGACCCGGTGATCGGCCGCGACGACGAAATCCGCCGCACGATCCAGGTCCTGTCCCGCCGCACGAAGAACAACCCCGTGCTGATCGGTGAGCCCGGCGTCGGCAAGACGGCGATCGTCGAAGGCCTGGCGCTGCGCATCGTCAATGGCGACGTGCCGGAATCGCTGAAGGACAAGAAGCTCATGGCGCTCGACATGGGTGCCCTGATCGCCGGCGCGAAATTCCGTGGCGAGTTCGAAGAGCGGCTGAAGGCGGTGCTCAACGAGGTGCAGTCGGAAAACGGTGAGATCATCCTGTTCATCGACGAGATGCACACGCTGGTCGGGGCTGGCAAGGCCGATGGCGCCATGGATGCCTCCAATCTCCTGAAGCCGGCGCTTGCCCGCGGCGAGCTGCATTGCGTCGGCGCGACCACGCTCGACGAATACCGCAAGCATGTCGAGAAAGACCCGGCCCTTGCCCGCCGCTTCCAGCCTGTCATGGTCGAGGAGCCGACGGTCGAGGATACGATCTCGATCCTGCGCGGCCTGAAGGAAAAATACGAGCTGCATCATGGCGTTCGGATTTCGGATGCAGCCCTGGTGGCGGCCGCCACCTTGTCCAATCGATACATCACGGATCGCTTCCTGCCCGATAAAGCCATCGATCTCGTCGACGAAGCCTCCGCGCGCCTGAAGATGCAGGTCGATTCGAAACCGGAAGAGCTGGACACGATCGACCGCGATGTCATCCGGCTGAAGATCGAGCAGGAAGCGCTGAAAAAGGAGAATGACAAAGGAT
>JASGEG010000254.1:0-25829 GCA_047606605.1 Rhizobium sp. | reverse complement strand
TCCGACTGCGCCAGGCAATTGGCCATCAACAGGTCGTGCTGATGACGCAGGTTCGGTTCGAAGCCGTTGGCGGCGATCATGAACTCGGCCGGGATGATGCTCGTGCCCTGGTGGATGAGCTGGTAGAAGGCGTGCTGGCCGTTGGTGCCGGGCTCGCCCCAGACGACCGGGCCGGAATTGCCCTCGACCGGCGTGCCGTCGATGGTGACGCCCTTGCCGTTCGATTCCATGTCGAGCTGCTGCAGATAGGCCGGGAAGCGCGACAGGCGCTGGTCATAGGGCAGGATGGCGCGCGTCGGGTAGCCGAGCACGTTGCGATGATAGAAGCCGATGACGCCGAGCAGCAGCGGCAGGTTTTCCTTGAAGGGCGCCTTGCGGAAGTGATTGTCCATGGCATGGGCGCCGTCGAGGAACTTGCCGAAATTCTCCGGCCCGATGGCGATCATCAGCGGCAGGCCGATGGCCGACCAGATCGAGTAGCGGCCGCCGACCCAATCCCAGAAGCCGAAGACGCGCGCGCTGTCGATGCCGAAGGCGGCGACCTTGTCGAGCGCGGTCGAAACGGCGGCGAAGTGATGCTGCACGGCCGCTTCGCCGAGCGCCTTGGCGATGAAGTTGCGCGCCGTCTGGGCGTTGGTCATCGTCTCGACGGTGGTGAAGGTCTTGGACGCGATGATGAAGAGCGTCGTTTCCGGCGAGACGAGCTTCAGCGTGTCGGCAATATGGGCGCCGTCGATATTGGAGACGAAATGGGCGCGCGGGCCGTCATGGAAGGGAGCGAGCGCCAGCGTCGCCATGACCGGGCCGAGATCGGAGCCGCCGATGCCGATATTGACGACATCGGTGATCGCCTTGCCGGTGGCACCCTTCAGCGCGCCGGAACGAATGCCGTCGGCGAACTTGCCCATCGCAGCCAGTACGCCGTTAACGTCGGGCATCACATCCTTGCCGTCGACGAGGATGGGTGTATTGGAGCGGTTGCGCAGCGCAGTGTGCAGGACGGCGCGGTTTTCGGTGAAGTTGATGGCGACGCCGGAGAACATTTCCTCGCGCTTGGCCGCGACGCCGCCCTCGGTTGCGAGCTTTTCGAGCAGCGCCAGGATCTCGTCGTTCACCGCTGTCTTGGAATAATCCATCAGCAGGTCGTCGAACGAGGCGCTGAAGCGGGAAAAGCGGTTGGAGTCGGCGGCGAAGGCGGCGCGGATGTCGGTCGCCTTGGTGGCCGATGCGGTGCTCTTCAGTTGGTCGACGAGGGCGTTCATGGGGGCTCCTTGCGGTTCGCGCCGCTTGCCGTCCGGAGAGGGCAGGGCACTCTTTGTTTGGTCGCGAAAACTATTCGCTATGTAGGGCGTAAATCAAGTTCACCTATCCGACAAAACGAAAAAAGCCGCTCGCGGAAAAAGGCGAGCGGCTTTTGCAATCGCACGGAATTATGTCAGCCGCGCAACTCCTTGCGCAGGATCTTGCCGACATTCGATTTCGGCAGTTCGGTGCGGAATTCGATGAAGCGCGGCCGCTTGTAATTGGTGAGGTTGGCGGCGCAATGCGCCTTGACGTCGGCTTCCGTCAGCGCCGAGTCCTTCTTGACGATGAAGAGCTTGACGGCCTCGCCGGAATGCTCGTCGGGCACGCCGACGGCGGCGGCCTCCAGAATGCCCGGATGCATGGCGGCAACTTCCTCGATCTCGTTGGGATAGACGTTGAAGCCCGATACCAGGATCATGTCCTTCTTGCGGTCGACGATCTTGGTGTAGCCGCGCTCGTCCATGAAACCCATGTCGCCGCTGCGGAAGAAGCCGTCCGGCGTCATCACCCGGGCGGTTTCTGCCGGCTGCTTCCAATAGCCGGCCATGACCTGCGGCCCACGGATGCAGATTTCGCCGACCTCGCCAAGCGGCACGGAGTTGCCGTTCTCGTCGCGAATGTCGAAATCGGTGCCCGTGATCGGAAGGCCGATGGTGCCGGAGAATTCCGAACTGTCGAAACGGTTGGCACTGGCGACCGGCGATGTTTCGGAGAGGCCGTAGCCTTCGGTGATCCAGGACCCCGTCATCTTCCGCCAGCGTTCGGCAACCGGCCGCTGCACCGCCATGCCGCCCGCCAGCGTGCTGGTCTGCGACAGATCGAGCTTGGCGAATTCCGGATTGTTCATCAGCGCGTTGAAGAGCGTGTTGAGGCCGGGGAACATGTCGAACTTGTACTTGCCGAGTTCCTTGACGAAGGCGGGAATATCGCGCGGATTGGCGATCAACAGATTATGCGCGCCGAGCGACACGCCCATCAGCGAATTCACCGTCAGTGCGAAGATATGATAGAGCGGCAGCGCGCAGACGAAGTTGAGCTGTTCCGGCCGTGGTTTGTTGATATAGGCGCTCGCCAGCCAAAGCTGCAATTGCAGCTGGTTGGCAAGCAGATTGGCATGGGTCAGTATCGCGCCCTTGGCGACGCCCGTCGTGCCGCCGGTATATTGCAGGAAGGCGATATCGCTGTTGGTGAGCCCGGCCGGATTGAGCGGCAGTCGCGCGCCCTCGGCCAGAACGGAGGCAAAGCCGCGATGGCCGGGAATGGACCAGGCGGGCACCAGCTTCTTTACCTTGCGGACGATGAAATTGACGATATGGCCTTTGACGCCGAGCATCTCGCCGAGCGAGGTGACGACGACGTGGCGCACATCCGTATGGGTCAGCACCTGCTCGACCGTATGCGCGAAATTTTCCAGAACGAAAATTGCCTTGGCGCCGCTGTCGCGAAGCTGGTGTTCGAGTTCGCGCGGGGTGTAGAGCGGATTGACGTTGACGACGACGAAACCGGCACGGAGGATACCGTAGGTGGCGATCGGGTTCTGCAGCACGTTCGGCATCATGACGGCGACGCGGTCGCCCTTCTGCAGGCCGAGGCTCTGCAGCCAGGCGCCGATCTTGCGTGTTTGCGCGCCGAGATCGCGGTAGGTGATGGATTTGCCCATGCTGGTGAAAGCGGGCCGGTCGGCATAGCGGGCGCAGCTTTCCGCCAGCAATTCCGCAAGCGATGCATGCTCCAGTGGCGGCAGCTCGGCCGGCACGATGTCGGGATAGGAACCGAGCCAGATCTTGTTGGCGACCGGTCCACCCGAAGGAGCGGAAACTGAATTCATGCGTACTTCCTCCCTGACGCATCCTCGCGCGCCGCGCTTGGCCGGCAGCGGCTTATCTAGCGTGGCATTCTCGGGCTGAAAAGTCTCCCACTTTTCACGCCGCCAGCGCTAGCTGCTCAAGCCTTGAGCTTCGAACTGAACGGACGCTATCTAACTTTAACGTAAACGTCAACAATTGCATAATCTTAATCCTTTTTTCATAATTTCAAAAAAAGCACTGGAACTTTTGCGACAACAGCGCGTTAATGGGCCGTGGGCGAAAACCCATCGGAGCATCGTGCCATTCGCAGCCGCGAGAGGAGTTCGGACGCTCCAGTTTTATGTGAAGCGTATCCAAAGGGAGGTGCGCACATGCATAAAGAGAGTGCCGATACGATAAGCCGTGACCTCTATGTCAAGGACATGTCGATGCTGGTCGCATGCGACCGGGTCGAGGGGTCCAGGGTATTCGGTTCGGACGGCAAGCAGATCGGTCATATTGAGCGCCTGATGCTGGAAAAGAGCGACGGGCGCATTGCTTTCGTCATTCTGAGCTTCGGTGGTTTTTTCGGCATCGGTCAGGAGCATTATCGCCTGCCGTGGGAAAAGCTGCGCTTTGACGCCCGCATTGACGGCTACCGCATCAACATGACCAAGAATGACGTCGAGAAGGCCTGCCGCTTCATCGGCAAGGACGATAGTGCCCTTCAAAAGGACCATGGCCACAAGAGCCACGATTATTTCGGCGTGCCGCCGTACTGGATGTAGGCGCGCGAAAGGGCAGGGCGAACAAGCCTCGCTTGCGCGGGGCCATAGGCGTGCCTGCCCTATTGAAACCGCCCATGCCGCTGCAGCACCTCGATCCTGTAGCCATCGGGATCGGTGACGAAGAAGAAGAGCCCGAAGAGCTTTCCATCGCGATTGAGTTCGGTGATCTTGCCGGGGTTCAGCCCGAGCGAGGAAAACCGGGCGTGCTCGTCGCCGAGTTCATCGACGGAAACGGCGAGATGGCCATAGCCCTCGCCGAGCGCATAGGGCTCCGTGCGGCCCTGGTTGACGGTCAGTTCCAGTTCGAAGCCGGTCTCGGCATTGCTGAGATAGATCAGCGTGAACGTCGGAAAGACGATACGGTCGGCGACCTTCAGTCTGAAGGCCTTGCCGTAGAAATCGACCGAGCGCGCCTCATCGAGAACACGGATCATCGAGTGGATCATCTTGGCCATTGCTATCTCCATAGCTGGTCTGCACATCATATTGACGCCAATGCCATCCGCCGCCGGCCAGGGCAAGCGGCGGGCATGCCCATGATGCATAAACTTACATTCTGGACTTCTGAATTTCGAGCTGCCTGCGTAGACTGCCGGACAGTCTTGGGGGAGAAGGTTCATGTATTACGCGATCTGGCCTATCATGAAGAAGGCATTGTCGAATCCTGGAGCAAGGAGGAGGATGCGGCGCTCATGACCGAGCTGCTGGAAATCAACGATCGCCTGGTCGCGGAGAAATCGCTCGGCCCGGCAGCCCGTCTCGGTCCGACCCGCGGCGCCGTCACCTTGCGGGGCAAGGGCGCGGGCATGGTCATCGACGGCCCCTTCGCGGAAACCAAGGAACAGTTGCTCGGCTTCTATGTGGTCGATTTCCCGACGCTCGATGCCGCCGTCGCGGCGGCGCGCGAGATGCGCCGCGCCAATCCGACCGCCGTCTATGAGATCAGGCCGGTCTCGCTTTATTTGCCCGGAGCGCCGTTGAAGACGGGAGAGGGCGGTTAGCGCGAGGCGGCGATTGCGTCGTCGTCATTGTGCCTGCACGCCGATCTTTCGCGTGACGGCATGCTCGATCGTCTCCATGCCGTCATAGATCAGCACCGCCATCAGGCCGACGATCAGGCCGCCCTGCAGGATGAAGGCGGTGTTGTCGTTGACCAGTCCGGCGATGATGACTTCGCCCAGAGATTTTGCGGCGACGGTGGAGCCGATCGTCGCCGTGCCGATATTGATGACGGTCGCGATCTTCAATCCCTCGATGATCAGCGGCAGGGCCAGCGGCAGCTCGACGCGGGTGAGGCGCTGCCAGCCGTTCATGCCCATGCCGTCGGCAGCATCGAGGACCGAGGCCGGCACCTGCTGCAGCCCGGCCACCGTGTTTTCGAAGATCGGCAGCAATGCGTAGAGAAACAGCGCGATCAAGGCGGGAACGGCGCCGAAGCCGGTGGTCGAGATGGCGAGCGCCAGCACGGCAACCGGCGGGAAAGTCTGCCCGGCATTGGCGATCGCCCGCGACAGCGGCAGGAAATCGGCGCCGATCGGCCGCGTGACGAAGATGCCGCCGAGAACGGCGAGGATGCCGCTTGCCGCGATCGAGGCGAGGATCAGTCCGAGATGGCTGAGCGCCAGGCTCGGCAGGCTGTTCTGCGTATAGATCGGCGACGCCCCGAATTTGGTCAGCGGCGCAAGGACAGGCGTCAGCCATTCCGGACGGAACAGCAGCACCAGCAGCAATGCCAGCGCAAGGAGCCGGAAGAGATTGGCGGCGAGAAATCTCATGCTTTGCGGCCCAGCTCGATCAGGTGCCGGATCGAGATCGAACCGACGGGCACCTTGCGCTCGTCTTCGACCGTTGCCTCGTCCGCGCCCTGCCAGATCAATTCCGCCAGCGCGTCGCGCACATTGAGGGTCTGCGGCAGGCTGTAGCCGAGGCCGCTCCTCGGCGGCTGCATGCTTTCCTTCAGCGGCAGCAGCGACATCAATTTCAGGGCACGGTCGGATGTGCCGGTCAGCTGCTGCACGAAGGGATCGGCCGGCTCCGTCAGGATCTTCTCGGGCTCGGAACATTGCAAAAGCTTGCCGCCGCTCATCACGGCGATCTGGTCTCCAAGATGGAAGGCTTCGTCCATGTCGTGGGTGACGAGGATGACGGTCGTGCCGAACTGCTTCTGGATGGCGAGAAGATCGTCCTGCGCCTTGCCGCGGATGACGGGATCGAGCGCGCCGAAGGGCTCATCCATCAGCAGCAGTTCCGGCTCGGCCGCAAGCGCACGGGCGACGCCGACGCGCTGCTGCTGGCCGCCGGAAAGCTGGCTCGGATATTTGCCGGCGAAGGTGCCGGGATCGAGATGGAAGAGATTAAGGAGTTCTTCGACGCGGCTGTCGATCCGCTCCTTGCCCCAGCCGAGCAGTTCGGGGACGGTCGCGATGTTCTGCGCGACCGTGCGGTGCGGAAACAGCCCGTGCCCCTGGATGGCATAGCCGATGCGGCGTCGCAGTTCGGTTGCCGGCACGCTCATGATGTCCTCGCCGCCGACGGAGATATGGCCATCCGAGATCGGCACCAGCCGGTTGATCATGCGCATCAGCGTCGATTTTCCGGAACCGGAGGTGCCGACGATGACGGTGATCGTCCCCTTTTCCATACTCATGCTGACATTGTCGACCACGGTGGCGCTGCCGTAGCGCTTGGTGACGCCCTTGAGCTCGATCATGCTGGTCATGCGCTTTGTCCCCGGATGCTGTCGATGACCGCATCGAGGATGACGGCCGATGAGAAGGCGAGAAAGACGGTCGGCACGGCGCCGAGCAGCACCAGGTCGTTGGCGGTCTGGCCGATGCCCTGGAAGATGAAGATGCCGAAGCCGCCGCCACCGATCAGGGCCGCGACGGTGACGAGGCCGATCGCCTGCACCAGCACGATGCGGATGCCGGTGAGGATGACCGGAAAGGCGAGCGGCAGGTCGATGCCGGTCAGGATCTGCCGGCGCGTCAGGCCCATGCCGGCGGCGGAATCGCGCACCGAAGGGTCGACGCCGGCAAGGCCGACCACCGTGTTGGCGACGATCGGCAGCAGCGAATAGATCACCAGCGCCACCAGCGCCGGCGCCACGCCGATGCCCTTGATGCCGATCGCGGCGGCAAGGGGCACGTTGGTGGCGATATAGCCGAGCGGCAGCATCAGGATGCCGAACAGCGCCAGGCTCGGAATGGTCTGCACCAGGCTCAGCGCCCGCAGCACCACGGCGCGGATGCGCGGCTGCCAGTAGCAGAAGATGCCGAGCGGCAGCGCAAGCACGATGGCGATGGCGACGGAGCCGAGCGACAGGACCACATGGCCGAGCGCCTCGTTCCAGAACTTGTCGGCATTGTTGGCGTATTCCTTCATGATCGACAGGTTGTCGAGCAGGCCGGAGCGGATCACCCCGCCGAGGATGGCGGCATAGAGCGCAAGCGATGCGACCCGAAGCCAGGGTGTCAACTGCAGCTTCACCAGCGCGTCCGAGATCACCAGGCCGAGGACGGCGAGCAGCACCCAGAAGGCGCCGCCCGGCGTGATGCGGGCAACCGTGCTGCCGGTCGGCGTGGCGGCCGTCGAGACGAGGCCGAGCGTGGCGATGAGGACGGCGATGGCAAGCGTCGCGATGCCGAGGCGGATGAGCGGGCTGCGCAGGAAAATCGCCGCAAGGGCGGTGGCGAGGAGAAGCACCAGCAGCGTGAGCGCGGCCGGCTGGGCAAGGAGCTGCGTCAGCAGCTGTGGCTTGCCGGCGGCGATGCGGTTCGCCTTGACGATGATGAACGGCATCAGCGCCGTCGCCACGACGCCACCCGTCACCAGCACCACCCCGAGACGGTCCACCCTGCGAACCGCGCGCGCATCTTCCATCAGGCAAGCTCCGTCGGCTTATGATCCGGAAGAGCATAAATCGCCCGTCTGCCGGATCATGCCCTGTCAAAATTCCCGCGGTCCCACTTTATCAAAGCGGGACCGCAAGGGTAGCCGGTCGAGATTACTTCAGGAAGCCATTGTCCTTAAGGTAGGACTCGGCGACGGCCTTGGCCGGTTCGCCATCCACCTGGATGCGGCCGTTCAGCTTGCGCAGCACGTCGGCGGTGAGGCCCTTGAAGACCGGAGCCAGAACCTCCTCGATCTTCGGGTTGGCCTTCAGCACGGCTTCGCGGATGATCGGCGTCGGCGCGTAGACCGGCTGCACGCTCTTGTCATCCTCGAGAACCGTCAGTTCCGCCGCCTCGATCGCGCCGTCGGTGCCGTAGACCATGGCGGTGTTGACGCCGTTGGTCTGATCGGCCGCCGCCTTGATCGTCGCGGCGGTATCGCCGCCGGACAGCACGACCTCCTGGTCGGGCTTCAGCTGGAAGCTGTAGGTCGTCTGGAAGGCCGGCAGTGCCGCCGGCGAATTGACGAATTCGGAGGAGGCGGCGATCTTCACCGGTCCGCCGCCGGCAACCCATTTGCCGAAATCGGACATGGTCTTCAGTTTGGCCGGGCCGGCGACGTCGTTGCGCACGGCGATCGCCCAGGTATTGTTGGCCGGCGATGGCGTCAGCCAGACGATCTTGTTGGCGTCGTAGTCGAGCTTCTTGGCGAGGTCGTAACCCTGCTGCAGGTTCTTCCAGGCCGCATCGTCGGCCTTGTTGAAGAAGAAGCCGGCATTGCCGGTATATTCGGCATAGATGTCGATCTCACCGGCGGTGATGGCCTTGCGCACGACCGGCGTGGTGCCGAGCGCGATCCGATCCTGCGCCTTGATGCCGTTGGCATTGAGCGCGGCAAGGATGATATTGCCGAGCAGCGTCCCCTCGGTGTCGATCTTGGAGGAGACGACGACATCGGCGGCGCTGGCGCCGCTGGCAACGAAAGCCGCGAGCGTGGCGGCGAGTGCAAGCTTCTTGAACATGATGTTTCCCTCTGTACCCCGTTGAACCTTGTTCACGCGTCCGTTCGGATTTCCGGTCCGGGCACGCAATCTGTAACCGTGGGCCGAAATACCCGCGGGCGAAGTCCTGTCTGCATCGGGAAGTAGCGCTCATCGTCGAAAAATCGACGATGCGCCGGTCCGCCACCCGCAGTCGCAGCGCGATTATGACGAGGGTGCCCGGCATAATCGCGGAAATAGTTTTCTTTTTTCGGGGGCAAGCGTGTTTGTTTTTGTTCCCCTTACCCGTTTGCCGCTGTTCCAATCTCCTTTTGATTGTGGGACCGGATGAGCGACTCCCGCACGATAGCTGCTACCCCTTGGCTTTGGGATATCTTTTTTCAAGAACACATCATATCGTCGCGCCGTCTTGGCCGGGAGCATTGGGCGCCGGCCGGAAAGGAGCCTTGGCCATGTACCTCGGGGCATTGTTCGTTGCCGACATGGTGTTTTCCATTGGTTCGGTCAGGGAAACAGCCCGCCGGCTATCCTTTTCCGCCTCGACCGTGTCGGGGGCGCTTCGGCGGCTGGAGACGGAGCTGGCGATGAAGCTCGTCGAGCGCGCATCCGGGGAGCTCGCCACCCTGCTCGCCAGCGCCAAGGTCAAGAAGGGGCTGCAGCCGATTCTCGCCGGCATGCGCGAGCTTGCGGCGCTGACCAGGGAGCCGCCCGCGCCGGACGATTATGCGCAATGGGCGGCCCGGCTGCCGCTGAAGATCGCCACCATCGAGCGCTTCCTCGAGGTCGCCGACCAGGGCAGCATCAATCGCGCCGCCCGCCGGCTGCGGCTCGGTCAGCCGCAGCTTTCGCTGCAGATCGCCAATCTGGAGGAGCTGTTCGGCTGCCGCTTGTTCGAACGGCAGGCGCAAGGCTCGATGTTGACCGAGGCCGGGCGCGAGATTCACGCCATCCTCGCCGGGATCGCCCATGCCTGGGACGAGATGAAGGCGACCTCGGACGAGCGGTTCCAGCGGGTGGCACGCGCCGTGCGCATCGGCTCGATCATCCCGACCGGCTCGGAAAGCTGGGTGGCGCGCTCGCTCGCCAGCCTCGTGGCCCGCTGGAATGCCAGCGGCAACCGCAACATGCTGTCCTTGATGCTGATGACGGCCGACGATCTGCGCGAGGCGCTGCGATCGGGCCGCATCGACGTGGCCATCGTCGATTCCGTCTTCGGCCTCGACGCCTTCGAGCATATGGAGCTATTGGCGACCGACATGGTGGCGATCGCGCCGCCCGACAGCACGGAGGCGACGGTGGCGGCGCTGGTGGACAATCATCCGCTCTGCGTGCCGAGCCCGCGCACCGGCATCGGCAATGCGGCCATGGCCTTCGGCTATGACAGCGGCGACCGCCGCCGCTTTCGCGGCCGCGACATCACCTCGGCCGACTCGCTGCCCGTCATCGTCGATCTCGTCGCCAATCACGGCTATGTCTCTTTCCTCGGCCGCGTCAGCGCCATGCCGATCGCCGACAAGGTGCGCATCGTCGATCCGGATAAGCCGCTGCCGCTGTCCTATTATCTCGCCCATAACGGCCGCAAGGCCTCGGTCGATGCCTGCCGGCTGATCCAGCAGGCGGCACAGGAATTGGCGGCCGGATAGTGACGGCTCGGTACGGCATTTTCCTGCAAATATTACCGCCCACCGCCCGGCGGCAATCCGGAACCATCCCCTTACCTTCGGCGTTATTCCTCTGCCCGCGCGAATGCGGGAAATGATGCGATCCTCGGGCCGGTGCAGTGTCGCCGGCCTGACGGATCGCGTTGGAGGAGAAGAGAAATGAGGATCATCGCAACAGCCCTGTTGGCGCTGGGTATCCTCGCTTTGCCGGTGACCAGTGCCGACGCGCATCGCCGCCACCATCATCACTGGCATCATGGCTACGGCCCCAGCGTGATGATCGCGCCCGGTTTCTTCGGCGTCTATGTCGGCCCGAGTTACGGTCATCGCTATTATTACCGCGATCGCTACTGGCGCGGCGACGATTGGGAATATCGTCGTTGGCATCGCCCCTATTGGCGTGATCGCTACTACGACCCGTGGGATTGATCGCGCGGGCAGATCGCCGGCGCGGCGAGCGGGATGCAATGCCATGAAAAACGGCGCCGATGGGCGCCGTCGAGATACGATTCTTTGCTGAAACGGCTGCTCAGACCGGATTCAGCACATGCACGGCGCGATCGGCCATCAGGTCTTTCACCTTCTCGCCATAGGCTGCCATATGCGCCGCGGCCGCATGCGCCTTCAGCGCCGCCAGGCTTTCCCATTTTTCCACGACGACGAAGGTATCCGGCCCAAACGCCGGATCGGCACCCTCGACATCCACCACGGCCGTATACTCGATGCAGCCGTCTTCGGCATGCACGGCCGGAACATTCGCCTGAAAGGCTTCGAGCACCTCGGCACGCTTGCCGGGCTTGGCGGTGAGGATGGCGAGAACGTGGATCATGGTGTTTTCCTTGAAAGACGTGGGTGGGAGGCGTGGAGATGCGAGGTGGGGGCCGATTCAGCGGCTGGGTTTGATACCTATCATAAATCAGCAGAAGACGAGCCCTTAGCTTCATCATTGCAAAGAGGCTTCTCTTTAGCGAGGCCACAGCTGATTATCTGCGGCGATAGCAAGAATATTCAATGGTTTACCTTGCGATATTGCCTATCCCCATTGAAAGGCGCACTCTCTATCCAATTGTCGGGGGGCATAATGCGGCTTGGAGCTGCAATCCTTGTGGCGTTGTTTCTGTTGGCGCCAACTCATTCCTGGTCGCAGAATACGCCATGCAGTGGCAGCAAAGGCGGTATCGATCATTGCCAGGGCGATACCTTCATCTGCAACGATGGATCTGTCAGCGCCAGCAAGAGATCCTGCCTGGCCTATACCGGCCGCCTCAGTGGCGGCGCAGCGGGGCTTATGGATTCAAATGCTGTCGAAATGGCCCCGGCGCAATCCGGCGAATGCTCCTGCAGGTCAGGCAAATATTGTGTCGGTCCGCGCGGTGGTCATTTCTGTATCACTGATAGTGGCAAGAAGAGTTATCTGCGGCGAGAGTAAATGGTCTTGGCGCGACGTGTAGGAACGTGCCGAGAGCGTTTAGTGATTAAGTGCTTGAGATTTATGGTGCCGCTTACGTGACTCGAACACGTGACCCCATCATTACGAATGATGTGCTCTACCAACTGAGCTAAAGCGGCATTCAAGGGGCGTCTAGTGCGGCCCCGCGATTTGCATGGCGCTGATACAGTCAATGCGGAGAGATTTCAAGCGCTCAAATCGTCAAATGGCAAAAAAGCGGCCGGCCTGTGAAAAACCGGCCGTCTTTGCGGGGTGTCTCAGAGCGCGAGCCGGGCGCGGGCCTGGCGATATTCGGCTTCCAGCCGGTCGACGAGCGCGGCCACCGGCTCGATTGACTTGACGGCGGCGATGCCCTGGCCGGAGCCCCAGATGTCCTTCCAGGCCTTGGCGCCGGTTGTCGCGGTTTCGAAATCCATCTTCGAGGGATCGGCTTCCGGCAGCTTGTCCGGGTCCATGCCGGCGGCGAGGATCGAGGGTTTCAGATAGTTGCCGTGGATGCCGGTGAAGAAATTGGAATAGACGATGTCGGCGGCGGCGCCCTCGACGATCGCCTGCTTGTAGGCGTCGACCGCGCGGGCTTCCTGCGTCGCGATGAAGGGCGAGCCGATATAGGCCATGTCGGCGCCCATGGCCTGGGCCGCCAGGATCGCGCCGCCATTGGCGATGGCGCCGGCGAGCAGCAGCGGCCCGTCGAACCATTCGCGGATTTCCTGCACCAGCGCGAAGGGCGAGAGCTGGCCGGCATGGCCGCCGGCACCGGCCGCCACCGCGATCAGCCCGTCGGCGCCCTTGCGGATCGCCGAATTGGCATGGCGGTTGTTGATGACGTCATGCAGCACGATACCGCCATAGGAATGCACCGCCGCATTGACCTCCGGCACGGCGCCGAGCGAGGAGATGACGATCGGCACCTTGTATTTGACGCAGAGCATCAGGTCGTGCTCCAGCCGCTTGTTGGAGGTATGGACGATCTGATTGACGGCAAAAGGAGCCGAGGGGCGTTCCGGATGGGCGGCGTCATGGGCGGCGAGATCCTCGGTGATCATCGCCAGCCATTCGTCGAGCTGGCTTTCCGGCCTTGCATTCAACGCCGGAAACGAACCGACCACGCCGGCTTTGCACTGTGCCAGCGTCAGCGCCGGATGCGAGATGATGAAGAGGGGCGAGGCCACGACCGGCAGCCGCAGGCGTTCGGTCAGGATTGCGGGAAGAGCCATGAACATCATCCGTATTTGACGTTTACGAAAACGTCAAAGGGATAGCAGATGTGTTGCGGGAGGGGAAGATGCTGATGAGGCGGTAGGCAATGGGCAGTTGGCTGTAGGAAAAGAGATGGAGAGGCTTGACCGCCGATACACCCGAAATTTTCTGCCCGCTGCCCGCTGCCCGCTGCCCGCTGCCCGCTGCCTCCCCATTTGTGTCGCCTTTCCCCTTTATCCCCGCCGGACTGTCCGACGATGATTTGCAGAGACTTGCACATTGCCGGTCGGCGCGTTACCGAATTCGGTTAGCGAATGGTAAAGAAGCTGGCGGTCTTGCGAGCAGAGTATGCGGGCGTATCGCGGGTAAGAGTAAAGGACCGGATGTGAGCGGATTAGAAACGGCCATCAGAAATGCCCTGGAGCGATCCGATCGCGCCAATCCGGAAATTCGGGCCCGCATCTATCAGTCGGCGCGCCAGGCGCTGGAAGCCGGGCTTCGCAAGCAGGACATTACCGATACCGACGTCGTTGCTGCCCAGCGCCAGCGTCTGGAGGCGACGATCCGGCAGATCGAGGGCGAGGAGCGCTCCCATCCCGCTGTGGTGCCGGAGCCGGAAGCGCCGCATGTTCCCTCGGTGACGCCGCCGCAGGCTCGGCAGCCGATGCAGCACGAGGATCGCGAGCCGGAGATAAGCGTGCGCGGCGAGACGCGCGACCGGCCTGTCGCCGCCTCGGGTCCTGTTGCGGCCGAACTCGATGCGCCAGCCGGCGATTTCGGTGACATGCGCGCCGGTCCGGCCGATCATCTCGGCGTCGACAGCGACGTGCCCCATGCCGATGCCCAGGCGCCAGCGGCGCGGTCGATGAATTTCAAGCCGGAACGCGCCGCCGTTCGCCGCAAGCCGCGCAAGATCTTTTCGCGCCTGCTGGTCTTCTGCATCCTGCTCGCCTGCCTCGGCGTCGGTGTCTGGTGGGTCAAGACCTCGGGCGTGTTCATGACGGCGGCGCAGCGTGACACCAGCGTTCCCAATCCGCCGGCCCATGTCGACTCCCAGGACTTCGCCGGCAGCGACAGCAACAGCGAAGACGACACCGCCGAGGAGGACGACAACAGCGGCCCCGTCAATCCGGGCCTGGCGACGATCGATCCGCAGAACAGCTTCTCCGACGAATGGATCGAGATCTTCAAGCCGACCGACGCGGCGAAGGTCGTCAACGGCCTGCAGTCGAAATCCGAGAACGTGTCCGAAAACGAAGGCCCGGCGGTGCGGCTGACATCCGCGAGCGTCGGTCCGGACGGCAATGCCTCGATCGAAGTGCCCGCCAATGTCCTGCAGCAACTGGCCGGCAAGTCGTCGACCGTCGCGCTGACGCTGCAATCCACCTCCGACACGCCGACGCAGATCACCGTGGAATGCGATTTCGGCTCGCTCGGCAATTGCGGCCGGCATCGTTTCAACGTCACCCGCCAGAAGGCCGACGCCTTGTTCCAGGTGCGCTACGATCGGTCGCTTGCGCCGACCGCGGCGGGCCATCTGGTCATCAACAGCGATCTTGACGGCAAGGCGCGCGGCATCAACATCTACGCCATCCGCGTCCTGCCGGGCCAATGAGGCGCTTGTTCTCTATTTGAGGATCTGCGCGCCGGAGCCGAGGATCTTGTCGTCGATCTTGCCGATCGCCTCGAGGTCCTTGCGGTCATAGTCGAGCGTCAGCAGAATGTGACGGATGAGGTTCAGGCGGGCGCGGCGCTTGTCGTTGGCGCGGATCACCGTCCAGGGCGCATAGTCGGTGTGCGTGTCCTTCAGCATGCGGTCGCGCTTCTCGCTATAGTCTTTCCACTTCGTCAGCGCCGCGATATCCATCGAGGAGAGCTTCCAGACGGCGCGTGGATCGTGGCGCCGGTCGTGAAAGCGCTTGAGCTGCATTTCCCGGCCGATATCGAGGTAGAATTTGAAGAACAGGATGCCGTCCTGAACGATCAGCCGCTCCATCCGTGGCGCCTGCTTCAGGAACTGCTCGTATTGCTTCGGCGTGCAGAAGCCCATAACCGGCTCGACGCCGGCGCGGTTGTACCAGGAGCGGTCGAAGAGAACGAATTCGCCCGCCGTCGGAAACTGCGCGACATAGCGCTGGAAATACCATTGCCCCGCCTCGCGGTCGGTCGGCTTGGTCAGCGCCACGACGCGGGCAAGGCGCGGGTTCATATGCGCCGAGGTCGCCGCGATCGAGCCGCCCTTGCCGGCGGCGTCGCGCCCCTCGAAGAGCGCCATCACCCGCTTGCCGGTCGCCTGCAGCCAGAACTGCACCTTGATGAGCTCGATCTGCAGCTTTTCCAGCTCTTCGAGATACTCCTCGTCCTTCAGCTTCTTCTTGTAGGGATAGCCGCCCGAGCCAAGCGCTTCGGCGTCGATCCAGTCCGGCAGCACGGGATCGTCGACATCGAACAGGCGTGTCTTGCCGTGGATGTCCAGTTCCACCGCGCGGCTTTCCACTTCTTCCGCCATGCGCTCCGCTCCCCCGCAATTGGCGTCCTCCGGGTGTTATCCATCGGACGCGGCAAAAAGACCATTCGGGCAAGTTGGGACATTTGTCTTGTCTTTTCAAGAGTTTTGCCGAGCGCCGTTCCCGCTGTTACATTTATTGTTGTCAGCGGCCCGCCGCTGTGGATAGGGCCGAAAACTTCTGTCATGAATCCTCGCTAAGACGCGGAGTCTTGATGTCCGCGATGGCAGGCGAAGGGACGGGTGCACTTGCAAGACGAAAGGTCATTCCTCAGGAGGCTGACGGCGCGGTTGCGGCAGGAGATCGCCATTCTCATCCTGGCCACGCTGATCGCCATTCTGGCGCTTGTCGACGGTATCGGCGCGGGCTTCGTCTTCTGGCTCTGGCTGGCGGTCGTGTTCGTGGCGCTGATCCGCGCGCCGCTGGTCGAGCAGGCCGAACCCTCGCCGCCCGCCGAGGCGGAACCGGTCGATGCGGAAGCGCTGCTGCGCAACGTCTCCGCCGGCCTTGCAGCCCTCGACATGCCGGCGCTGATCATCGATCGCGAGGCGTCGGTCCTGGCGCAGAACCCGGCGGCCGAAAAGGCGTTCGGCGCCTTTCCCGCTGGCGCGCATATTTCCGCCAAGCTGCGCTCTCCCAGCGTGCTCGACATGGTGCGCGAGACCATCGCCACGAATGCGCCCAACCAGATCGAGCATTCCGAACGGCTTCCCTCCGAGCGCGTCTACATCATCCGCATCGCGCCGGTCGAACTGCCGGAAACCGCGATCGAGCCCGGCATGTACTTCGTGCTGTCCTTCCGCGACATTTCGGAGCTTCGCCACATCGACCGCATGCGCTCCGATTTCGTCGCCAATGCCAGCCACGAACTGCGCACGCCGCTCGCGTCGCTGCGCGGCTTCATCGAAACCATCCAGGGGCCGGCCAAGGCGGACCCGAAGGCACAGCAGCGCTTCCTCGGCATCATGTTCGACCAGACGACGCGCATGAGCCGCCTGGTCGACGATCTCCTGTCGCTGTCGCGGCTGGAACTGAAATCGCATATCGCGCCGGACCAGAAGGTCGATCTCGTGCCTCTGCTCGGCCATGTGCGCGATTCGCTGCTGCCGCTGGCCGGCGATCTCGACGTCACCATCAACCTGCATCTGTCGCCCGCAAAGACGGAGGTGCTGGGCGATCGCGACGAGCTGGTGCAGGTCTTCGAAAACCTCATCGAGAATGCCTGCAAATACGGTCAGGAAGGCAAGGTGGTCGAGGTTTCGCTGCGCAGCGAGCCGGGGCAGGCCGTCGAAGTCGTCGTCTCCGACCGGGGGCCGGGCATTCCCGCCGAGCATGTGCCGCGCCTGACCGAACGCTTCTATCGCGTCAACGTTGAGGATAGCCGCTCCAAGAAGGGGACGGGCCTCGGGCTTGCCATCGTCAAGCACATTCTGACCCGTCATCGCGCCCGGCTGATCGTCAAGTCGGAAGTCGGCAAGGGAACGGATTTTACCGTCCGCTTCTGAGGCGTTTGTGAAGTATCGTCATCATGCAGGAGTTATCCCATTATATTCAATGGGATGACTCGTCATAATTGTTTCATGCGCCTGACATAAAAGGTCGATGCTTCGACCGGTAAGAAGAGACTGTTGAAAAGGTGGCGCGCCGTCCGCCGCAGCACTCTTCAAAGCTTGTTAGGGGATTCGTCATGAATGCTTTGAAATTGTCCGTTCTTGCAATGGTTGCATCCTCCGCTTTCGCCGGTGCCGCCGTCGCGCGGGATCAAATTCAGATTGCCGGCTCCTCCACCGTGTTCCCCTATGCCAAGATCGTCGCCGAGACCTTCGGCGAGACCTTTACCAACTTCAAGACGCCGATTGTCGAATCCGGCGGCTCCGGCGCCGGCCTGAAGGAGTTCTGCAAGGGCGTCGGCGCGGATTCCATCGACATCGCCAATTCCTCGCGCCCGATCAAGGGCAGCGAAGTCGATGCCTGCAAGGCGGCTGGCGTGACCGATATCCAGCAGATCAAGATCGGCTATGATGGCATCGTCTTTGCCTACGACAAGGGCAACCCGGACATCAAGTTCGTGCCCGCCGATCTCTACAAGGCGCTCGCCGCCGAGGTCGTCGTCGACGGCAAGCTGGTCGCCAATCCTTACAAGACGTGGTCGCAGATCAATCCGGCGCTGCCGGATTTCGAAATCGCCGCCTATATTCCGGGCGAAAAGCACGGCACGCGCGAAGTCTTCGAAGAGAAGGTGCTCGCCGCCGGCTGCAAGGAGACCGGCGCGCTCGACATCATCAAGGCAGCCGTTTCCGATGCCGCCCAACAGGCCCAAAAATGCGTCGCCGTGCGCAAGGACGGCGTGGCGGTCGATATCGACGGCGACTATCCCGAGACGCTCGCCCGCATCAACGCCAACAAGCATGGCGTCGGCGTCTTCGGCCTGTATTTCTTCCAGAACAATGCCGACAAGCTGAAGGTCGCGACCGTAAGCGGCATCGTACCGTCGGGCCAGACGATCGCCGACGGCACCTATCCGGTCTCGCGCCCGCTGTTCTTCTACGTCAAGAAGGCGCATCTCGGCGTCGTTCCGGGCCTGAGGGAATATGTCGACTTCTTCACCAGCGATCAGATGATCGGTCCGGACAGCCCCTTGGCCGAATATGGCCTGGTGCCGGCGCCGGATGCCGAGCGTGACCAGATCCGCAAGGATTTCAACGACGGGAAGATCATGTGACCGCATCGAACTTGCCCGCCGGCGCGGCTTTCACCGTGCCGGCGTCTGCCGGGGAATAGGCCGGGAATTGGAAATGAGCGTATCGCTGCTGCTGCTGTGCCTGTCGATCATCGGCGCCTCCGCTTTTATGCTGGGGCGCACGAGAGCGGCTGCGCTGTCGGGCGGCAGGTCGTCGGCGATGCATTCCCGGTTCGGCTACTACGGCGCCTACGCCGCCATATGGGCGGCCCTGCCGGCGCTGGCCTTGATCACGGCCTGGCTGTGGATCAGCCCGCAGGTGATCGACCGCCTGGTGGTCAAATCCTTTCCCGATGAAGTGAAGGCCCTGCCGGAAGCCGAGCTGAACCTCAGCTACGGCATGGTGCGCAGCATCGCCCATGGCATGCGCCTGCTGGACGACCGGCAGCGCGCGGCCGTCGACGGCGGCACCGCCGATCTTCAATCGGTCCTGGCGCAGAAGGGCGTGCCGCTCGCGGTCCGGCCGACCGGCTACATGATCGAGGCCGCCAACACCTATAACGGCATGCGTCATGTGAGCCGCGTCGTCATGTCGGCGGCGGCGATCATGCTTTCCCTCGGCTGCGCCATGTTCGGCCTGCGGGCCATCGCGCCGCGCTTTCGCGCCCGCAACCGGGTGGAGCAGGTCATTCTCGGCGGCCTGATCCTCGCTTCCTCCATCGCCGTGCTGACGACGGTCGGCATCGTCGCCTCGATGCTGTCGGAAGCGGCCCGCTTCTTCAATATGGTCCCCGCCGCCGAATTCTTCTTCGGCACGGTCTGGGACCCGCGTTTCACCGGCGCCGGCGCGCAGACCTCCGGCACCTTCGGCCTCGTGCCGCTGCTGGCCGGCACGCTTTATATCGGCCTTGTCGCCATGCTGGTCGCCGTGCCGACCGGATTGTTCGCCGCCATCTATATGGCCGAATATGCCTCGGCCCGCCTGCGCTCCGTCGCCAAGCCGATGCTGGAGGTGTTGGCCGGCATTCCGACGATCGTCTACGGCTTCTTTGCCCTCGTCACCGTCGGGCCGCTCCTGCGCGATCTCTCGGCCGAGCTCAACGGCCTGGTGACGGGTAATTATGCGAGCTTCATAGAAGCCCAGAGCGTGCTGACCGCCGGCTTCGTCATGGGCGTCATGCTCATCCCCTATGTGTCCTCGCTCTCCGACGACATCATCATGGCCGTGCCGCGCTCGCTGCGCGACGGCTCGCTCGGCCTCGGCGCCACCCGTTCGGAAACGGTCAAGCGCGTGCTGTTGCCGGCTGCACTGCCCGGCATCGTCGGTGCGCTGCTGATGACGGCCTCGCGCGCCGTCGGCGAAACCATGATCGTCGTGCTGGCCGCCGGCGTCGCCGCCCGCATGCAGCTCGATCCCTTCGAGCCGATGACGACGGTCACCGTCAAGATCGTCAACCAGCTGACCGGCGATCTCGAATTCACCTCGCCGCAGACGCTGGTCGCCTTCGCGCTCGGCATCACGCTCTTCTGCCTCACCCTGTGCCTCAACGTCTATGCGCTCTACATCGTGCGCCGCTACAGGGAGCAATACGAATGAGCGGCGTCCTATCCTCCTCCGCAACGCCGCCGATGCCGCGCGGCCTGACGCCGGGCGTTTTGGTTCCCCGCGATATCGGCATCCAGCGCCGCTATGCGGCCGAGCGCCGTTTCCGCGCCTATGGCATGGCCGCGGTCGTCTTCGGCCTCGTCTTCCTCGTCATGCTGCTCTTCTCGGTGGTGCGCCACGGCTATACCGCCTTCGTACAGACCGCGATCACACTGCCGATCGAGTTCAGCGAGACGGTGATCGATCCCGCCGGCAAGCGGGGCAGCGAGCCGAACCTGCTGGTGGCCGCCAACTATCCGGTCCTCGTCCGCGACGCGCTGGTGAGGACGCTCGGCATCGACCCCGCCGACCGGGCGCTGGTGCGTGAGGCGACGGCGATGGTGTCCGACAGCGCGCGGGTCGTGCTGCGCGACAAGGTATTGGCCGATCCTTCCATCATCGGGAAAACGGTGAAGGTGACGCTGCTTGCCGGTGCCAATATCGACTCCGCCAACAAGGGGCAGATCGATCTGACGGTGGCCGAAAAGGACCGCAAGGTCTCCGACCGGCAGCTCGGCTGGATGCGGCAGCTCGCCGAGAGCGGCGCCTTGCAGAAGAGGTTCAACAGCGGCCTTTTCCTGTCGGGCAATTCCAGCCGTCCGGAGGCTGCCGGTCTCGGCGTGGCGCTGATCGGCTCGCTTTATCTGATGCTGACCGTGCTGGCGCTGGCCTTGCCGGTCGGCGTCGCCGCCTCGATCTATCTCGAGGAGTTCGCGCCGAAGAACCGGCTGACCGACCTGATCGAGGTCAACATCAACAATCTCGCCGCCGTGCCCTCGATCGTCTACGGCCTGCTCGGTCTGTCGGTCTTCATCAATGTCGTGGGGCTACCGCGTTCCGCCTCGCTGGTCGGTGGACTGGTCTTGAGCCTGATGACGCTGCCGATGATCATCATCGCCACGCGCTCGGCGCTGCGCGCCGTGCCGCCGTCGATCCGCAGTGCGGCGCTGGGCCTCGGCGCCTCGCGCATGCAGGTGGTGTTCCATCACGTCCTGCCGCTCGCCATGCCCGGCATCCTGACGGGCACGATCCTCGGTCTGGCGCATGCGCTCGGCGAGACCGCGCCGCTGCTCCTGATCGGCATGGTCGCCTTCGTCGCCAACTATCCGGCCTCGCCGCTCGATCCTTCGACAGCCCTGCCGGTGCAGATCTACATGTGGGCAAGCGAAGCCGAGCGCGCCTTTGTCGAAAGAACCTCCGGGGCGATCATCGTCCTGCTCTTCTTCCTCGTGGCGATGAACATCGGGGCCATCCTGCTGCGCCGTCGCTTCGAACGGCGCTGGTGAGGGGAGACGCTGCAATGAACATGATGACGGAAGCTGCGAGCGAAAAGGCACTGGCCAGGAAGATGGCGACGATCCCCTACAAGATGATCGGTCAGAACGTCTCCGTGCATTACGGCGAGAAGCGCGCGCTGTTCGACGTGAACCTGAACATCCGTGCCAACACGGTGACCGCGCTGATCGGCCCGTCGGGTTGCGGCAAGTCCACCTTTCTGCGTTGCCTCAACCGCATGAACGACACGATCGACACCTGCCGCGTCACCGGCAAGATCACGCTCGACGATCAGGACGTCTATGACAACAGCATCGATGTCGTGGAATTGCGCGCCCGCGTCGGCATGGTGTTCCAGAAGCCGAACCCGTTCCCGAAGTCGATCTACGAAAACGTGGCCTATGGTCCGCGCATCCATGGCCTGCATCGCTCCAAGACCGATCTCGACCATATCGTCGAGACCAGCCTGCAGAAGGCCGGCCTCTGGGGCGAGGTGAAGGACCGGCTGCAGGAGGCCGGCACCAGCCTGTCCGGCGGCCAGCAGCAGCGCCTGTGCATCGCCCGTGCCGTCGCCGTCAGCCCGGAGGTCATCCTGATGGACGAACCCTGCTCGGCGCTCGACCCGATCGCCACCGCCAAGGTCGAGGATCTCATCCACGAGCTCAGGGAAAATTTCACGATCGTCATCGTGACGCATTCCATGCAGCAGGCCGCCCGCGTCTCGCAGCGCACCGCAATGTTCCATCTCGGCCATCTGGTCGAGGAGAACGATACCGATAAGATGTTCACCAATCCCGACGATTTCCGCACGCAGGATTACATCATGGGCCGTTTTGGTTGATGATGTCAGGCGCGCGGCTCCTTTCACACGTTTCACCTTGAGGATAGTAAAATGGTCTCCACCCACATTCTTTCTGCCTATGACGAAGACCTGAAGTTCCTGACCCGCCGCATCGCGGAAATGGGTGGCCTGGCCGAGCAGATGGTCAGCGACAGCGTCCGCGCGCTGGTGCATGGCGATGCCGCTCTCGCACAGAAGGTCATCTCCGACGACGTCGTCCTCGACCATGCCGAGCGCGAAGTCGGCGACAAGGCGATCGTCACCATCGCGCGCCGCCAGCCCATGGCCGCCGACCTGCGCGAGATCATGGGTTCCATCCGCATCGCCTCCGATCTGGAGCGCGTCGGCGATCTCGGCAAGAACACCGCCAAGCGCGTCATCGCCGTGCAGGGCACCGGCGTTCCGCGCCGGCTCGCCCGCGGCATCGAGCATCTGTCCGAACTGGCGCTCAGCCAGCTCAAGGAAGTGCTCGACGTCTACACGACCCGTTCGCCCGACAAGGCCGTGTCGATCCGCGAGCGCGACGAGGAAATCGATGCGATGTACACCTCGCTCTTCCGCGAGATGCTGACCTACATGATGGAAGATCCGCGCAACATCACCACCTGCACGCATCTTCTCTTCTGCGCCAAGAACATCGAGCGCATCGGCGACCATGCCACCAACATCGCCGAGACGATCTATTACATGGCGACCGGCGCCCAGCCCGAAGGCGAGCGCCCGAAAGACGATACCGCCAACACCGTCGGCGCAGTGACGGAATAATCTGAACGCGAAGAAAAGGAGACCATAGGCGCATGGTTCCGAGAGTTGCTGTTGTAGAAGACGAGGAAGCGCTCAGCGTTCTGCTGCGCTACAATCTCGAGGCCGAGGGCTTCGAGGTCGATACGATCCTCAGGGGGGATGAAGCCGAGCTGCGTCTCCAGGAACGCACACCCGATCTTCTGATCCTCGACTGGATGCTGCCCGGCGTGTCGGGCATCGAGCTCTGCCGCCGGCTGCGGATGCGGCCGGAGACGGAGCGGCTGCCGATCATCATGCTGACGGCCCGCGGCGAGGAGAGCGAGCGCGTGCGCGGCCTTTCCACCGGTGCGGACGACTATGTCGTCAAGCCGTTCTCGACGCCGGAGCTGATGGCCCGCGTCAAGGCGATGCTGCGCCGCGCCCGCCCGGAGGTTCTCTCCACGGTGCTGCGCTGCGGCGACATCGAGCTCGACCGCGAAACCCATCGCGTTCACCGCAAGAGCCGCGAAGTGCGTCTGGGGCCGACCGAATTCCGCCTCTTGGAATTCCTGATGTCGTCGCCCGGCCGCGTCTTCTCGCGTTCGCAGCTGCTCGACGGCGTATGGGGTCACGACATCTATGTCGACGAACGCACCGTCGACGTCCATGTCGGCCGCCTGCGCAAGGCGCTGAACTTCTCCAATATGCAGGATGTCATCCGCACCGTTCGCGGCGCGGGCTATTCCATGGAAGCCTGAACGGGAAACCGGTCGGGCATCCACCATAGCGGCGGAAACAGAAAACGGGCCTTTCGGCCCGTTTCTTTTATCTGGCTAAGCAATTCCAGGAAAAGTGTGAAGCGGTTTTCCGTCCGGAATTGCGTAAAAACAATAAGCTGCAGCAGCTCAGCCGCGTGGCTGCGGAGCCGCCCGGCGCCGGTCATGCACCGGCTGGTAGGCCAGCCGCTGATGGTAGGTGCAGTAGGGGGAAGAGTCCGGGCTGTCGTTGCCGCAGAAGTGGAAATCGTCCTTCAGCGGGTCGCCGACCGGCCACTTGCAGGTGCGCTCGGTGAGCTCCGTCAGGCCGAGGCGACGCGAGATCGGAACGACCACATTGGCGGCCGGACGATATTCGATCTCGTTGACGGCATCGACCTCGATCTCTTCCTTGAGCATGGTCGCACCCTGCTGGCGGGTGACCGTGCGGGTTGCAACGCGCGAGGCGTAGTTCGGCGCGCGCGGCGCCGAGGTGCTGCGCTTCGGCGCTCGGGCAGCCGCCGTTGTGCCGCCTGCCTTTGCCCGGCCCGGAAGGCTCAGGCGATGCACCTTGCCGATAACGGCGTTACGGCTGACACCACCGAGCTGTGCCGCGATCTGGCTGGCGCTCAAACCTTCGGACCACAGCTTCTTCAGCTTCTCGACGCGTTCGTCTGTCCAATTCATGCCCTGTCTCCGCTGTCGCGTTTCCGATGGCAGAATCCCTCACCATTGCCTCGCATGGTAACAAGGCGCGAAACGCTCTAAAATTGTGGTGACTAGTTCCGCCGCATGCAGTCTAGCAATTGCTTTTTAACCTAGTGTGAGGCTGACTCCGTGACAAGAGTCGGGGGAATCTTGAGGAATCGATTTCGAGGTTTTCCCCAACTTGCTATCGCGGCGTGGCATTTCTGCCATATGAACGATCGCGCATGTCCCGTTCGTTTCGACGTGCTCTTTCGCGCCTGCTAAGGCGCCAGTTTTGTTGACATCGCGGTGCAAAACATCAATAGTGCCCAAGCCGCCGCAAGGCGGCATTTTTGATTTTTTCGGGCCTGTTTTCCTGGATGGAAGCGATTGGCCCCAAGGGTTGTGATCAGGGAGAATGGGCCATGGCTGAAACCGCGCCGCTTTACGACACCTATATGCGTGCACCGCTGCGGTTCGAGCGAGGCGAGGGCGTGTGGCTGATCACCGAAACCGGCGAGCGCTACCTCGATTTCGCCGCCGGCGTCGCGGTGAATTCGCTCGGTCACGCCCATCCCCATCTGGTTTCCGAATTGAAGGCGCAGGCCGACAAGGTCTGGCACCTGTCAAACCTCTATGAGGTGCCGGGCCAGGAGAAGCTGTCGAAGCGCCTGACCGAGGTTACCTTCGCCGACAAGGTGTTCTTCACCAATTCCGGCGCCGAGGCGCTGGAATGCGCGATCAAGACGGCACGGCGCTACCAGTTCGCCAAGGGCCATCCCGAGCGCTATCACATCATCACCTTCGAGGGCGCCTTCCACGGCCGCACCATCGCGACGATCGCCGCCGGTGGCCAGGAGAAGTATCTGGAAGGTTTCGGCCCCAAGGCGCCGGGCTTCGACCAGGTGGCGTTCGGCGATCTCGACGCCGTGCGCGCCGTCATCACCGATGCGACCGCCGCGATCCTGATCGAGCCGGTGCAGGGCGAGGGCGGCATCCGCCCGGCGACCAACGAATTCCTGCGCGGCCTGCGCCAGATCTGCGACGAGCACGGCCTGCTCTTGATCCTCGACGAGGTCCAGTGCGGCGTCGGCCGTACCGGCAAGCTCTTTGCCTATGAATGGTCCGGCGTCACTCCCGACATCATGGCGGTTGCCAAGGGTATCGGCGGCGGCTTTCCGCTCGGCGCCTGCCTTGCGACGGCGGAAGCCGCTTCGGGCATGAAGGCCGGTACGCACGGCTCGACCTATGGCGGCAATCCGCTCGCCATGGCCGTCGGCAATGCCGTGCTGGATGTCGTGCTGGCCGAAGGCTTCCTGCAGCATGTGCGCGACGTCTCGCTGGTGTTCCGCCAGGGCCTCGCCTCGCTCAAGGATCGCTTCCCTGATATTATCGAGGATATCCGCGGCGAGGGGCTGATGCTCGGCATCAAGGCCGCCATTCCGCAGGCGGACCTGCTGCAGGCGATCCGTGCTGAGCACCTGCTCGGCGTGCCGGCCGGCGACAACGTCATCCGTCTGCTGCCGCCGCTGGTGGTGACTGCCGAGGAAGCACGCGAAGGCATTGCCCGCATCGAACGCGCCGCAGAATCCGTGCGCGCCGCTCGCGTCAAAAAGTCGGCCTAAATCCAG